>CAINFA010000214.1 GCA_903847955.1 uncultured Actinomycetes bacterium | reverse complement strand
CGCGGTCGTGCCCTTGACCGCCCAGTCGCTCGGGCACCAGTCGTTGAAGGAGATGATGCCCTCGATGTTGGGGCCTTGGGCGATCTTGGGGTTGATCGTGGGCGGTGCCACCACCTGCGCCAAGCCGGTCTTGGGGTTGGTGGCGGTGGTGAGGTTCCACGCCACTGCCAAGAACTCGGGGATGGCCAACTGGGAGAGGCCGTAGGTGTTGTACTCGTACTGGTCGGAGTAGACCCCGGGACGCAGCTTGGGGTCCACGCCTCGCAGCCCGGCAGCCCAGCCGGCGAGCAGCTGGGTCCACTTGGCCGTTGAGGCCGGACCAGGTGGGCCGTCGAGTCCTGAGTGCAGGTCGGGGTAGCCCTCAGGGTCCAAGATCACGAAGGCAGGGAGGTTCTTGAGCCCTCGGCTGGCGTAGCTGGCGATGGACGAGCCGACGTAGGAACCCGCCGCTTGGCCGGCGACGTAGTAGGCGTGGGCCGGGGACGCCGCGGCGGCCGACGGAGGGAGCACGGTGGTCTGCGCCGGTTGGTAGCGAACCCCCACCACCGTCGAGGTCAGCGGCCTCGGGTCGCCCCCGCTGTCGAGGGCAGTGCCCCCCGCCAGGCAGTTCCCCGAGGTGACGCAGCCAATCGCATCGAGCTGCATGGAGGGATTGGCCAAACTGCCCGTGGGAGCGGTCACGTAGGCCGTGCCAGTGGGCACCGATGCGAACAAGGTGGTGCCGTAGCCGAGGACAGCCCCCGACGCGCTCGTGGCAGCGCCCACCGCCTCGCAGACCGACACTGCCGCACAGTTGATGGCCTCCAAGGTCGAGTTCGGGTTGGCTGCTGGATGTGGGGGGGCGGCGAGGAAGCTCGAGGCTCCAACTGCTGCGGTGGTGAACGACGAGGTGGTCCCCAAGGTGGCACCTGCCGCGGTGGTGCCTCCTCCGACGGCGATGCAGGTCGTGGGGCAGGCGACGGCGGTGAACTGGGCACTGGCGGTGTGGGGTGCGCCGGTGGGGAGCGGAGCGGCCTTGAGGACCCCCTCGCCCGCACCGTTGACGAACCCCACCAAGGGGTGGAGGGTGCCCGAGGGGGTGGTGAAGCTGCCGACCGCAACGCAGGTGGTCAGCGACGCACAGCTGATTGAGGCGAGGCCATCGCGGGGGTTCGACGAGGCGCCAGCTGGTGCGGCCAAGGTGTGGGTCCCAGCGGTCGAGGTTGCGCCGAGGAGGTCCTCGGTTCGCCCAGCTGGATCGAGGAAGCTCCCCACCGCCACGCAGCTGCTCACCGCTGGGCACGAGACCCCGTCGAAGCTGGCGTGGGCGGGGCTCGAGCTCGACGGGGGAACCTGCGCCTCACTCAGCCCGAGGGCGGTGCCGGTGATGGTGACCCACAGCGGCACCTGGGAGCCGTTCGAGAGGGTAACGCTGCCCACCGCGGTGCATCGCCCAGGCGAGGCGCAGCTAATGGCGTTGAGCTGTTCAGCAGGGTTCACCGCCGCACCGCTCGGCGCCGGCACTGCCTCGGCGCTGGTGAACCCAGCGGTGGTCCCGAACACCACGAGGGCCCTCGACGTGCCGCTCACATCGGCGTAGCTGCCCACCCCGACGCAGGTGCTCGTGCAGCTCATCCCAGCGAGCCGCACCGCGATGGGTGGGCCTGACACGGTCCAGAAGCTGAGCCAGGTCACGGGGTGGTTGGCCTGGGCGACCGCCTTGCCCACGGCGAAGTTCTGGCCATTGTCGGTGGCGGTGTAGGGAGAGGTGGGGGCTCCCAAGGCGCCGGTCACCCCGAGCACGGGCCAGCCGTCGGCCACTGCGGCGCCGTTGTCGGCCACAGGAATGGCGTAGACGCCGGTGCCCACCCCGGCGTCATTGGAGGTGCCGAGCCCCCAGATGCCCACCTGGCCGTTGAGGTCGATGCCGGCCAGCTGATCGCTGGTGGCGCTGAAGCCGTCCGCCGAGCGCACCTCGGTCACGGTGAAGCTGGCACTCGAGCTGGCACTCGAGGCGTCGTAGGTGATGAGGCCGCCGTAGATCGACTGCGCGGCCACGACGAGGCCCTGGCCGGTGGAGATCGCCACGGGTGGGGCCTCGAGCGCAGGTGCACCGGTGATCTGGGTCGTCAGGTCCTGGACGGTCCACGTGCTCTCTGTCGCCCCTGGGGAGCCTGTCGCCGCGAGGAGGTCGCCCTTGACGCCCCGGATGAACACCCAGGGCTGGCCCGCTGCCACCACGATGCTCGGCTGCCCCACCCCGGCTTGGGGCAGGTGGAGGGTGCGAGCGCTCCAGAATCGCAAGGTGGCATCGTCGTCTGCTAACTCGACGATGCTCCCACCGGGCCCGCGTGCGGCGAGGTAGTGCACGGTGCCGTCGGTGGTCACCGACGGGTCAGAGCTGATCAGTGGCGCCCCGGACAGCTTGGTCAGGTCAATGGCGTCCCAGGACTGCTGGCCCACCGCGGCGGTGGTGAACTCGACGAGGTGGCCCGCTGCGGTTCGGGCGAAGACCTCGGTGGCGGTGCCGGTGGTGGTGAGGCTCGGTCGTCCGACAACCGCTGGTCCGTGAGAGGCGGTGGTGAGGTTCGTCACCTGCCACAGCGAGCCATTGGCGAAGCGCTCGTCGGCGAGCAGCAGCTGGCCAGTCTCGGTGCAGATGACCACTTCGAGCCCACCAGCGGCATCGATGGAGGCACCTGGGGTGGTGTTCACCGGCCCGATGCCGAGCACGCTCGAGAGGTTCTCCATGGCCCACGCGGTCGAGCTCGGGCTCGAGGTCGTGCCGATCACCACGTTGCCGGTGACGGTGGTTGCCACCGCAACGAGGTGTGGTCCGTCGGCGAAGACCGTGGGGACCCCCACGAGCTGGCCGAGGCCCGAGGCGGCCGGAATCGCCTGCGCGGACCACGATGACCCGGTCGATGGGGTGCCAGAGGTGAAGCCCCAGAGTTGGTCGAGCTGGTTGGGGGTTGCGGCCCCCTCGGCCCGTGAGGGCGTGGCGTCGGTGGCAACTGCCACCGTTCCTGCGACGATCGCCATCACGCCGAGCAACGCGCGTCGGGTCGCCCTCGAGGACCGCTTGGCGAGGATCACGATTGAACGCTAGCGGTCGCGCTCATCCCCACTGGGGTCAGCCGAGCCGTGGCGTGGTGACGACATCGAGGTGTCCGGCCTGGGTGATCCCGGCCACGATGATGGCCGTGGTCGAAGGTGTGGCGGCGAGGTTGCTGAGCTTGGGTAGGCCCTTGGTCTCGGTGAGGTTGAAGGCGGTGGTTCCTCCGGCGCCTTGGACGATCATGGTGAGTGCGCCGGCGGCGGTCACGGCCCCGGCCTCGAGGGCACCGGGGGAACCGGTGAGGAAGGGCGAGGTGGACCCTCCAGCTCCCGACGCCGCCGTCAAGTCCACCTGGCTGAAGCGCCCGGCGGTCCCGGTGAGGACCCCGAGGTGTCCGTTGGCGAAGCGCACGCCGATGAGGGCGGTGGTGCCAACGACCTCCGCCGAGGTCGGATCATTGGCCAAGCTGGAGCCACCGCTGAGCGTGGTGGCATCGACCACCGTGGTGCGCCCTGTGCTCTCGGTGACCACCGCCGCGTGGCCGGTGGTGGTGCGCTCGACCACGAGCACGTCGCTCCCACTCGTGGTGCACGTCGGGGTGCCCGTGCCCGTCGTGAGCACGGTGGCGGTGAAGGGGCCCGCTCCTTGGGTGCGCGAGGTGTACTGCTCGAGGGAGCCATTGGCCAGGCGGGCCACCACGACCACCCGGGACGAACCTGTTGCGCCGACGATGACCGAGCAGGTGCTGGTCGCGCTCGCCGCCACCGGGGTCTTGGTCGACGCGGTCAGGTCGGTGGCCGTGGTCGGACCGCCCAGAGTGGTTGCGACCAACGCCAGCACGTGGCCTGTGGTGCTGATGGTGCTGATTGACGTGAGGTTCGTTGCCAAGCTGAGGCTGTCGGTCGGGCCAGGCTTGCCGGCCGCGGTGTTGAGGCCCTTCAGGGCCAGCGACGTGGTGGTCCAGGTACCACGTTGCTCGAGGGAGAGCGCGAGTTGGTGGCTCGCCGAGGTGGTGGCCACGCCGACCGTGGTGCCCCCCGTGCTCGACAGCGAGCCGATCGCTTGCGGCCCAAGGTTGGTGAGCACGGTGGTGGGGAGCGGCGTGGCGCTCGTGGTGGTGGTCGACGCGGTCAGCGGCAAGGCGCCGGCCACGCCGAAGTCGGTCGAGGCCGAGGCCACTTGTGAGCCGAGCGCCGCCGACCCATCGGTGAGGCCAACCTCGCCGCTGCTCTCGGGGTTGAGCACGTTGGGGACGCGCACCACCACGGTGGCACCGGTGGCAATGGGTGCGTTGAGGACGAAGCGGAGCCGGGTTGTGCCCGTGGTGCCACTGGCGGTCGAGGCGCTCAGTGCGCTCACCCCAATGGGGGCTCCATCGGCGGTGACGACGAGCGTTGGGGTCACGGGGAACGATGCGCCCGAGGGCAACTCGAGGGAGAGCGCGGTGCCTGCGGCGAGCTGGGTGGGTGCGGTGGTGGTCACCGAGAGCGTGGTCACCTGGCCAGCCGAGGCATTGGTGGAGGTGACCTGGGCGCTCGGGGCAGCGCAGATGTCGGTGAAGAATCCGGCGGTGGTCGAGCCGAGCCCAGAGGCCAGGTCGTAGCCCTGGCTTGCGGTGTACCCAATGGCTCTGGCGCCCGAGGAGAACAGGGCGTTGGTCCCAGAGGTCACGTCGTAGAAGTCCGAAGGATTACTGGCGTACAACTCGTACAGCGCAGGGTTGATGAAGCCCAGCGAGCGGTGGCAGTGGGCATCGGCCAAGGCGACGATGGCGGCGAAGAGCGGTGCAGCGGCACTGGTGCCGCCGATGGGA
Organism: uncultured Actinomycetes bacterium; assembly: GCA_903847955.1. Lineage (GTDB taxonomy): Bacteria > Actinomycetota > Acidimicrobiia > Acidimicrobiales > RAAP-2 > CAINFA01. The sequence goes on along the minus strand of CAINFA010000214.1, from coordinate 36,928 downwards.
GACCAGCCTTGCTGGTAGATCATGACCCCGGTGTTGGGGTCTGCGTTGAACGAGACGTCGGGCACCATCCGGGCCGGGGTGGCGATTCCGGCCGGCTCAGCAGCAGCCACCGAGCTCTGCCACCACGGCAGGCCCCACACGTTCGACGGGCCACCACCACCGGCCCCACCGCCGATGCCGTCGTTCCAGACCGTCTCGGCCAGGGGGTTGACCGACGACGTCGACGTGCCGCCCACGCTCGTCACGAAGGGCTGGCTGCCCGGGTCATCAACGGCCTGCTCGATATTCGATGCGGTGGTGGGGTCGCCAGTCGTCCAGCAGTCCGAGGCACCGTCGTCGCCCGAGGCGGCGACCACGGTCTGGCCTTGGGCGGCCATCTGCTCGAGCACCGTTGCCTCCCAGGCCGTGCCGTAGGCGCCGGTGTCCTGCTGCTCGCAGCCTCCCCAGCTGTAGCTGACCACTTGGGCGGCGTCGTCGTCTGCGATGGCACTGAACAAGTCGTTGGCCGCGTTGCCATTCTGGTTGCTCTGGTAGACGACGATGGTGGCCTTGGGGGCGAGGCTGGCGATCTCCTCGATGTCCAAGGTGGGCTCGGCATCAGGTTGGCAACTCGAGCCAGACAGCCCCGCGCACGGACCACCGTCGATGTTCACGTTCTTGATGGTGGGGCTCACGCCGTAGCACTGGTCGTAGGTGGCCACGTCGCTCGAGAGGTAGGGGGCGAGCTCGTAGAGCCCAATGGTCTCCCCCTGGCCGAAGTTGCCGTTGGCGTACTGCGAGGTCAGGCCGTAGGCCTGGGCCAGCTGGTCGGTGGTGAAGGTTCCCTGGTCGTTCTGGCCACTGATGTCGTTGGTGAGCGTCGAGCACGGCGTAGGAGCAGTTGTGGCCCGAGCCGTGGTGTGGCTCGCTGCTGTGGTGGGCAGGCCGAGCGCATGCTGGCGGTCCAAGGTGGTGAGCCCGAGGATGGACGTCACCTCACCGCGGACCGCTTGGGCCAACGTCGGCGACGACGTGATGGCGTAGCCCGAGGTACCCCCGGCCAAGGTGTAGGTGGCGAAGCTGGTGTGGAAGAACCGGGCCACGGTGCCCGCTGGGGCGGAGACCTCGAGGCTCAGGTGACTGGCGTCGAGGCGGCCGATGCTGAATCCGGCCTGGGAGAAGGCGTGCTCGACGGTCGAGATCGTGGCCGTCGTGGGACCGAAGACGCGAGCGAAGGCGCCCCGGCGGAGGTAGTGGTGGTAGGCGGGGTTCCCCGGTTCGGTGACCGCGGCGGCGAAGGCCGCCAGCGTGGCGGGGTCCCGAGGCTGCAGGCCAACGGCGAGGTGCAACCTGGTGCCCTTGGCCAGCAGGCCGGTGCGGTGCGCCCCCCGTGGAATGGCTGGAGCCGGGATCGGGCGTTGCCGGTGGCTTCCACCATGGTGGCGCACGGTGGTCGTGGCGCCGGCGGTGCACAGCGGCAAGACGGCGCCCATGGCTGCGACCATGGCCAACGCTGCTGCTCGACGTACCCCTCGACCCATGGTCACCTCACTCATCGGTGCCCATGCTAGGGCTGGCGGACGCCGTGCCCCTGAGGGGTCTTCGGGATTCGCTCAGGTGCTGGGGCCGTGCTCACGACGAGGTGCACTGGTAGCCTTTTCGTGGGCGGAGCTTCGCCGGCAGGTGCCGGAACCTCAGGAGAAGAGGGAGGCTCGCACGTGACACGTTGGAGGCGCGCCACCTCGGCGCTCGTGGCGGCCGTGGCATTCGCCTCGGCTTGGACGGTCGCGCCCTTGGCCTCGGCGGTCGTCCCATCGAGCCCGGTCGCTACCCACGGCGACCTCGAGGTCTTCTCCCAGCCCGGCCAAGTGCTCAACACCACTGCAACCGACCTCAACGTGAGTGGTCGCTTCCCCCAGCTCGGTGCGGACCCGGTGGTGGCCCAGAGCGCCCAGCTCACCGTCGTCGCCGGCGTGACGTCCTCTGGGGCGCTCGAGGTCTCCACCACCACCCCCCAAGTCCCGCTCGGCAGCGCTGCCACGAACGTCTCAGCCACACTCGGGCTTGCGACCCTCAGCGCTGTGGGCCGGCCCCTGATCACCCCAGGAGGCGGCATCGACCTAGCGGTGGTGACCACCAGCGGACACCTGCTGTTGTTGACCTCTTCGTCCGTGAGTCCTTCGGTCTTCACCTTGACGGACTTGACCACGGCGGTCGGCATGGTGATGGTGACTGCCACTCCAGACCTCCTGCTCGGCGCCGGGGGCGCCTTGCAAGTCTTCTGCCGGGCGAGCACCGGTGACCTCGTCCAGTTCGAAGCCGATGATCTGGGAGGGCACCTCTGGGATGCCTACGACCTCACCGCCATCGCCGGAGGAGTGCCCATCGTTGGCACCCCCAGCGCCCAACTGCTCCCCGACGGGGGAGGGATCGAATCGGTCTTGGTGGCCGAGCAGGGCGGCGCAGCGGCGCTGTACACCGATGACGACTCGGGGTACTCATGGTGGTCCCTGCAGCACCTCGGTCTTCCCGCCGGCACCGCGCTGGCGGGCTCCCCGTCGTTGCTCGCCACCTCGAGCGGCCTGTGGGCGCTCGGGGTGAGCACGACCGGTGCCGTCCTCAGCTTCAGCGCCACGGGGCCACTTGGAACCTGGTCGTCGCTCGTGCTCACCCCGAGCGCGCTGGGCTTGCCTGGGAGCACGGTCGTCGCCTCGCCACCGGTACTCGTCGCCACCACCAGTGGCATTGAGGCCGTAGCGCGGAGCACCACGGGCGACCTCGACGAGATCTCCAAGGGCCCTGGCGGCTGGCGGGGCGTGGATCTCAGTTACCTGGCGAGCACCGAGGAGTTGGTGGCTGGTGCGCCGAGCGTGGCGAGCGCGGCGGGAGCCGAGGTCATCGTGGCCCAAGACGCCGGCCCCATCGCGCTGGGGGCACGCATCGTGCTCACGGCCGCCAGCCAGGATCAGAACGGGGCCAAGGTGGTCGAGACGCCGCTGAACAGCAACTGCAACCCCTACACCGCGTTCTTCGCACGGGGCACGACGACAGGCTGCAAGACCGGAACTGCGGCCGAGGAGTGGTGCTCGGACTTCGCCCAGTGGGTGTGGACCAAGGCTGGGGTCAACACCACCGGGATCACCGGCTACAGCTTCTCCTTCGTGAACTGGGGCGAGGCGCACGGCACCTTCAAGCCGGGCGCGACCAACAACCCCAAGGTGGGCGATGCGGTGGTCTGGGGCGTCATGAAGGGCGGAATCGGCGACCACGTCGGCCTCATCGCCGGCGTCAAGGGCAATCTGATCGACGTCATCGCAGGCAATGCAGGTCCGGTCGATGCTCAGGGTTCAGTGGTGAACGTCTGGGACTCGGGCTACATCCCTGAGACCACGACGGTGACCGGCACCGACTCCATCGTCGGCTACATCTCCCCCCTCACGCCCAACACGGCGGCTGAGGCCCGGCGACCCGCCCCAGGGCTCAACGCAGCAGCCTTGGCCGCGGCGATCGCCCGCCAAGATGGTGGTCGCTAGGGGCGCGCTGCTTTGAGCTCGGGGTGGCGGCGGCTGATCTCTGCGCACTCGAGGCAGGTCGATTCGGGGATAACCCCAAGGACCATCAGCTTGGAGAAGACGTAGCAGCCGAGGCAGAAGCCCGCGAATGCTTCGAGCGATGCCGCCACGATGAGCGGCACGAGCACCCACTGGGCCACCGACCACGAGGTCGTGAGCCACACCACCACACACGCGCTCGACAGCGCTGCGCCGATGCCCTGCGCGAAGCGCTTGGGTGGACCTGCGGTCAGCACGGGCTGGGCGAACCGGGGGGCGACCACCTTGGTTGCCAACTGGCCGAGGGGGGACAAGGTGGGCCCCGTCAGCACCCGAGCCCAGAAGCCGGCCATCAGCACGATGGACAGCGCAGCCCAGCCCGTCGCGAGCGTGAGGACGGCCAAGACCACCACGCCGGTGGCGACGGTACGAGCGGCGTGCTCATCAACGGGGTTCGGGAAGCTGAAGGTCTTCGCCATGCACAAACCTTAGCGAATGTGTCGGCTTTTAGGTCGTCCCCGTCGAGAGGAGCGCCACCGTGGTGATGCCGACCACCACCACCACCACTCGAAGCCAGCGAGCCGGGAGCCGAGTGGCCACCTTGGCGCCGACCCAGCCGCCGAGCAGGCTGCCGGGGAGGAGCCACGCCACCGCCGCGGCATCGATCGAGCCGTGCAGCAAGAAGATGCCCGCCGCCAGGGCGTTCACCGCAATTGACACCACGGACCGAAGCCCCGAGCTCTCGAGCAACGACAGCGTGGAGGTGAACCCGAAGACCACGAGCAGCACGATGCCCATCCCGGCACCGAAGTAGCCGCCGTAGAGGGAGGCCACGAAGGTGCCACACCACATGGCCACCGGTCGGGCACGGTGCTGGTCTCGTCGGGCCAACTGCGCCACGACCAGGGGCTGGACGGCGAACAGCACGGTGGCCGCTCCCACGAGGTACGGCACCACCACCTTGAAGGTGGCCGCGCTCGTCGTCAGCAGCAGCGCTGAACCGAGTACACCACCCCCGAGTGCAGCCGAGGCGAGCCGCGTGAGCTCTGCCTTGCGGGCGCTGAGGTGCGGCCCGAACCCCGCCACCGAGGTGAGGTAGCCGGGCACGATGCCGATGGTGGAGGACATGTTGGCGGTCAGCGCCGGGATTCCCAGGGCCAGCAAGGTGGGGAACGTCAGCATGGTGCCCCCACCGGCGACACCGTTGAAGAGCCCCGCGCCGAACCCCGCCACGAGGACGAGCACCCCGGTCCATCCCCCGATCGACGTGGTGGCGATGCTCCCGGGGTGCATCTGTGGATCATAGGGAGCCGTTCAGCCGGCTGCGGTGGGGCTACTAGGTTGCTTGCTGAGTCGACCGCGAGGATCTGGTGAGCATGACCGGTGGGGTGCAACAGGTGACAGGATCCCGTTGCTCGCTGCGTCGAGCACCCGAGTGCCCACGTCGAGCAGGTGGGAAACGCTGATGATCTTCGGGCCAGGAAGAGAGTCCGCCACCCCTGGTGCGGTGCTCGGTACCTTGTGGCACATGGCCTCGACCCAGCACGTCACCTTCGATCCTTGCCTGGCGGATGGGATCTCGATCTGGGCAGCCGGCGGGCTGATCTGGCGGATCGGTCCAGCTGGGCGAGTCGAGCTCGCCGTCTGCTACCGACCCCACCGTGAGGACTGGTCCTTCCCCAAGGGCAAGCTCGAGCCCGGTGAGAGCTTCGAGGAGGCCTCTGAGCGTGAAGTCTTCGAGGAGACAGGCTTTCACTGCCACCGGGGGAGCTACGTCGGCTTCATCACCTACATCGACCGCAAGGACCGCCCCAAGGTGGTGGCTTACTGGCTCATGCAGGTGGACTCTGGCGAGTTCGTCGCCAACGAAGAGGTGGCGGAGTTGCGTTGGGTCACCGTCGAGGAGGCTGCCCAACTCGTGACCTACGACCGCGATCGGGACGTCATCAAGATGTTCTCGCTCATGGACGAGGTCAAGGACCAGCTCTGAGCCGTGGTTGGCTGAGCGAACCTCAGCCGGCGCGTGGTCCAGCGGCCGAGCCGCTCCTAGGGTGAGACGCCAGAGGGAGGCAATGGTGCGAGCGAGGTCCAAGGCAGTCCTAGCCGGTGCGATGGCTCTGGCCGTGCTCAACGCTCCTGCCCTGGCCGGCGCTGCGACCGGGCACCCGGCCGCCACCCACGCTCCGGTGACCCACCACGGGCCCCGCTGCCTCGTCGGTCCGAGAGCGAACTTGGCAGGGTGCAACCTCGCGCATCGGAACCTGGCCGGCGCCAACCTGGTTGGTGCGAACATGGCCCGAACCAACCTCGAGGGTGCCAACCTCGACCGCGCCCGGTTAGCGGGTGCCAACCTCGACCGGGCCAACCTCGATGGAGCCCAGTTGGTCGGTGCCATGGTGCGAGGAGCCTCCCTCGTAGCTGCAACGGCGAGTGGTGCCAACTTCGCCAACGCCACCTTGACCGGTGCCAACATCGCTGGCGCCCACCTCCTCGGAGCCAGCGTGCCGGGAATCCGCACCGGGGGGCTTCGAGGCCTCCCTGCGAGCGAGCCCCGATTGGTTGGGTTGGTCCGTGGCTACCTCGTAGGCCCGAAGGTGGACCTGACCCACGCCAACCTGGCCCGGGTCCTGCTGTGGAACCACAACCTCGCTGGCGCCAACCTGACCGGTGCCGACCTCGCTGGCGCCAGCATGGCCAACGACCTCTTGGCGGGCACCAACCTGACCGGGACCACCTTGAAGGGCATCATCTCGGGAGGTTTGAAGGGAGTGCCGGTGGGAGTGCCGGCGTCGTGGCACCTCATCTCGGGCTACCTGCTGGGCCCCTCTGCGGTGCTCGGCGACGCCCACCTCGAGCGGGTCAACCTCGCAGGGGTCGACCTCGCCGGCAGCTACCTCGTGGGTGCGATCTTCACCGGATCGCACGTGGTGGACGTCGACCTCTCAGGCGCGAACCTCGATGAGGCCAGCTGCAGTGGAGCAACCTTCACCAACGACATCGTCAGCGGCACCAGCTTCGCCGGGGCCGATCTGACCGACACGCACTCCTCTGGTCTCCTCGGCACCCCGCGGGTACTGCCGACGGGATGGACCATCTCTGGCGGAAGTTTCATTGAGCGCCCTCCGACCACGACGACCACGTCCACCACTTCCACCACCACCACGACGACGCGGCCGGGCTGAGTCGAGCTCAGTGGCTGAGGTTGTTGGCGCAGGTGCCGCCATCGACTGCAGCTGTGGTGCCATCGGGACAGGTGGCACCGGTCCAGGTCACCCCCGTCACCGTCGCCCCGGTGAGGTCGGCCCCGGTGAGGTTCGCCCCCGTCAGGTTCAGGCCTCGAAGGTTCGCACCCACGAGCACCGCGTTGACGAGGTAGGCATCGATGCCGACGAAGTAGCCGTTGACAATGGTGGTGCCGGTGGGAAGGCTGGCCGGGGTGCCAACGAGACCGCCGGAGCTGACCCCATGCACGTCGGCGCTGGCCAGGTTCAGCCCTGTCACGTTCGCACCGGTGAGGTTCGCACCGGGGCCCACGAGGTAGCCGCCAACGAGCAACCAGCTGGTCGGCAGGGAGCCGACGTTCCCCGAGACACCCCCTGAGGTCACCTGGGTCAAGGTGGCACCGGTCAAGGTGACCTTGGCGAGGTTCGCCCCGGTGAGGATCGCCCCTCGAAGGTTCGCCCCGGTGAGGTTCAATCCCGTCAGGTTGGCACCCGAGAGGTCCACCTCGGGGCCAATGAGGTAGCCACCGGTGAGCTGGAAGCCGGCGGGGAGCGCCGCAGGTACACCGGTGATCCCTCCCGAGGTGACCCCAGTGAGCAACGAACCGGTCAAGACCACCTTCTGGAGGGAGGCACCGGCGAGGTTCGCTCCCTTGAGGTTCGCCCCCGTCAGGTTGGCCCCGATGAGCACCGATCCCGTCAGCCGGGCACCGGCGAGTTTGACGGCGGGTCCGAGGAGGTAGCCGCCTCCCAAGGTGAAGTTGGTGGGCAGTGAGGAGGGGGTGCCGCTGAGCCCGCCAGAGGTGATGTTGGTGAGGTTCGCTCCTGCGAGCGCGGTTCCAGCGAGCGAGGCTCCGGTGATGGTGGCACCGGTGAAGTTTGCGCCCGCCAGGTTGGCCCCGCTGAGCTGCACCCCGGTCAAGGTGGAGTTCGAGAGGTCCACCCCGGGGCACAGCAGGAACCCACTCGACAACTTGCAGGAGGTCGGGAGGGAGGTCGGGGTGCCGTTGAGGTGTCCAGATCGAAGTCCGGTCACCGTTGCTCCCGCGAAGACCGCCCCAGACACCTGTGCCGAGCTGATGTTCGCGCCGGTCAAGTTGGCGCCTCCCAAGGCTGCGCCAATGAGGTTGGCGCTCGGCCCGACGAGGTACCCAGCAGCGAGGATGAAGTTGGTCGGTAGCGACGCCGGGGTGCCTGTGACGCCGCCGCTTCGGGTTCCGCTGAGCGACGCCCCCGACAAGACGGTCCCTGCCAGGCTCGCCCCCGTGAGCACTGCCCCTGCGAGGTCCGCGCCGGTTAAGTTGGCGCCTCCCAAGGCTGCCCCGCTCAGGTTCACCCCAGGCCCAACGAGGTACCCCGCGGTCACCTCGAAGTTGTTCGGGAGTGAGGTGGGGATCCCGGTTATGCCGACGCTGGTGACGCCTGCCAGGTTGGCGCCATCGAGCCTGGTTCCGGTGAGGGTGCTGGAGGAGAGGTCCGCGTTGCTGAGATCTGCACCTGAGAGGTTGAGGCCCGTGAGGTTGATGTAGGAGAGGTTGGCTCGATGCAACGCCGCGCCGGGGCCAAGGAGGTACCCGCCGATGAGACTCCACGAAGCGGGGAGGTTGGCTGGCGTTCCGCTCACGAGGCCGCTCGTGACCCCAGTCAAGGTTGCTCCGGCGAACTGCGCTCCGTTGATACTCGAGCCTTGGAAGTCAGCCCCAGTGAGGTTGGCGCCTGTGAGCTGCGCCCCGGTGAGGTTGGCGCCGGGTCCAACGAGGTAGCCGGCATCGAGCTGGTAGTTCGCCGGCAGTGCTGCGGGCGTGCCGGTGATGGACCCCGAGGTGGCACCCGCCAGCGTGGCGCCGGTCAAGGTGGTGCCTGCCAAGTTGGCCCCGGTCAAGTTGGCCTTGAACAGCGATGCGCCGGTGAGGTTGATGCCGCTGAGGGAGGCGCCGACCAAGGTGGCATTGCTCAGTGCTGCACCGGGTCCAACCAAGTACCCGTTGACCACGGCGAAGCCGGCGGCCTCGGCGCCCGGGGTGCCTGAGATCGAACCTGAACTCACCCCGGTCAAGGTGGCCCCCGTGAAGCTAGCGCCGGTCAACGTCGTGGCCTCGAAGCTGCTGCGGGCGAGGTTGGCTCCCGTGAGGTTGGCTCCCGTGAGGTCGAGCCCGTCGAAGTTGGCGCCAACGAGCGAGGCGCCCGACAGGTTGGCACCGGGGCCGACGAGGTAGCCGCCGAGCAACGTCCAGCCGGCCGGGAGTGTCGCAGGACTGCCGGTGATCCCTCCCGAGGTCACCTGGGCGAGGTTGGCCCCTGCCAGGTCTGCGCCGGTCAGGTTCGCCCCAGTGAGGTTGGCGCCGGGTCCAACGAGGTACCCGTCGGTGATGCTCCAGTTCGCTGGCAGCGCCGTTGGGGCCCCGGTCACTGACCCCGAGGTCACCCCGATGAGGGTTGCGCTACCGAAGTTGGCTCCGCCGAGCTGGGCGCCGTTCAGGCTGGCTCCCGTCAGGTTCGCGGTGCCGAGGTTCAGCCCGGTCAGGTTCGCGCCCGACAGGTTGGCACCAGGACCCACGAGGTACCCACCGAGCAGGCTCCAGCCCGCAGGGAGGCTGGCGGGCGTGCCGGTGATCCCCCCAGAGCTGGCACCGGTCAAGGTGGCACCAGCGAGGACCGCTCCGGCCACGTTGGCGCCGGTCAAGTTCGCGCCAGTCAGGTTCGCTTGCGACAGAGCAGCTCCCGCCAGGTTGGCTCCGGGTCCCACGAGGTAGCCAGCGACCACGCTGTAGCCGATCGGCAGTGAGGCCGGGGTGCCCACGAGGCTTCCTGAGCTGACGCCGGTCAGGTTCGCGCCCGCCAGGTTGGCGCCCGAGATGTTGGCCCCTGGGCCAAGCAGGTAGCCGTCGACGAGGCTCCATGGGGAGGGGAGCGAGGCCGGGGTCGTCGTGATCTGCCCCGAGCGAACGCCCGAGAGGTTGACCCCCGCCAGTGCCGTGCCGCTGAGCGCGGCACCGGCCATGTTGGCGCCTTGGAGGTCGGCACCGGTCAAGGCGAGCCCGCTGAGGTTCGCGTTGCTGAGGTTCACCCCAGGGCCAAGCAGGTAGCCGCCAACCACCTCGAAGGAGGCCGGGAGCATGCTCGGCGTGCCGAGGTCGCCGCCCGAGCTCACCCCGGTGAGGTCCGCACCCTCGAGATCTGCTCTGGTCAGGTTCACCCTGATGAGGACCGCACCTTCGAGGTTGGCATTGCGCAGGTCGGCGTAGGTCAAGTTGAGGTTGGACAGGTCGGCCCCGGCGAGGTTGACACCTTGGAGGTTGGCGCCTGGTCCGACGAGGACTCCACCGACCAGCAGCCACTGCGCGGGCAGGCTCGAGGGGACGCCGACGATTCCCGATGAAACAACGCGTGCGAGAGCCGCTCCGGTCAGGTTGGCGCCCGAGAGGATGGTGCCCGAGAGCCGAGCGCCTTGGAGGTTCGTGCCGGTGAGGTTGGCACCGGTGAGGTCGGTACCGGTCAGGTTGGTGCTCGCCAAGTCGAGCCCTGCCAAGGCGGCACCTTCGAGTGCTGCCTTGGGCCCAATGAGGTATCCACCATCGAGGTGGAACGACGTGGGCAGACTCGATGGTGCTCCGAGAATCTTGCCCGAGGACACCCCGGTCAGGTTGGCTCCGTCGAGGCTGGCTCCCGTGAGCTTGGTCTTGGCCAAGCTGGCGCCCTCGAGGTCGGCTCCGGTGAGGTCGGCACCAGTCAGGTTGGCCCCGGTCAGGTTCAACCCCGTCAGCGCAGCGCCGGCCAGGTTCGCGCCCGACAGGTTCGCGCCTGGGTAGAGCACGACGCCGTTGACCGTGGTGCCCGGGGTGCAGCTCAGGGGAGCCGAGGTTGCGCTCGTCCCCACTGCACTGGTGGCAACCACGGTGAGGATGTAGCGGGTTCCTGCCACGAGGCCATCGACGGTGCACGAGGTGGTGGAGGTTTGGCACGACTCGTTGCCGGGAACCGCGGTGACGGTGTAGCTGCTGATGGGCTTCGAACCGCTCGAGGCCGGTGCCGTCCACGACACGGTAGCGGTGGTGGGGGTTACCGTGGCGCGCACGTGCTGGGGTGCGCCCGGCCTGACACCTGCGGCTCCCGCAATTCCTGGTGCTCCAACCGTCACCGTGGCGGCGATGGTGCTCATGGTGAGCGCAGCGATGGCGGACCGGTGCGACCTGACCTTGGTCGGAACGTTGTGCATGGGACTCCTCGATCGTTGTGGTCGCTGCGAACAGGGATCCACGAGCAGCGTAGGGGTGCGGTCGGGGTGAGGCAAGGTCGAAGGCGCCCAAGGAACCGATAGCCCGCTCGGTACACTGACGGCCGAGGAGAGCCACTGGAAAGGGCGTCAGATGCGGGTACTGGTCATTGGTGCAGGTGGAGTCGGCGCCGCGTTCGCCCGGATCGCTGCGGTCCGCCAGAGTTTCGAGGCCGTGGTGCTGGCTGACTACGACATGGCCCGAGCCGAGCGCGCTGCGAAGGCAGCGGGTGCGGGCTTCAGCGCACTGCGCCTCGATGCCTCCGACGAAGCGGCGATCACGGCCGTGCTGGCTGCTGGGGACTTCGACGCCGTACTCAACGCCGTCGACGCCCGCTTCGTCATGCCCATCTTCCGGGCGTGCCTCGCGGCGAAGGTGACCTACCTCGACATGGGGATGTCGCTGTCCCAGCCCCACCCGACCGATCCCTACACCACCTGTGGCGTCAAGCTCGGCGATGAGCAGTTCGCCCTGGCCAAGGACTTCGAGGACGCAGGCGTCTTGGCGCTGGTCGGGATGGGCGTTGAGCCGGGGTTGGCCGACGTCTTCGCCCGGTACGCCGCTGACGAGCTGTTCAGTGAGATCACTGAGCTCGGCGTGCGAGACGGCTCGAACCTGGTGGTCGATGGCTACGACTTCTGCCCGAGCTTCTCGATTTGGACCACCATCGAAGAGTGCCTGAACCCGCCGGTGATCTTCGAGAAGGACCGGGGCTGGTTCACCACGGCCCCCTTCTCTGAGCCTGAGGTCTTCGTCTTCCCTGGTGGGATTGGCCCGGTCGAGTGCGTCAACGTTGAGCACGAAGAGGTGGTGCTCATGCCGCGCTGGGTCGATGCAGGACGAGTGACCTTCAAGTTCGGGTTGGGCGACACCTTCATCTCGGTGCTCAAGACCCTCCACCAACTGGGCCTCGACAAGGTGGAGCCCGTCACCGTGCGCGGCGGCACCGTCTCACCGCGAGACGTGGTCGCCGCATCGCTTCCCGACCCGGCTGAGATCGGCCACCTGATGCACGGCCAGACCTGCGCGGGGTTGCTCGTGACCGGGACGTCCAAGGACGGCGCGCCTCGGCAGGTCTACCTCCACCACGTGGCCGACAACGACTGGTGCATGGAGCACTACGGCGCCCAAGCGGTGGTGTGGCAGACCGCCATCAACCCGGTGCTGGCGCTCGAGCTCCTGGCGAGTGGCGCGTGGTCAGGCGTGGGGGTGCTCGGGGCCGAGGCCATGGCTCCGAAGCCCTTCCTCGACCTGTTGGCGGCCAGTGACTCGCCGTGGGCGATGGAGGAGCGGACGCCAGCCTGAGCAGTGACCGCGGGTGTGGATCACCGGGGTGGCGGAGGCAACCTCGGTGGTGCGGGGGGAACGGTGGTTGGGACCCCGAGCGGTCGGTGACCCGCCGCTCGCGGCGTCCACCGCCAGAAGACGAACATCACGGTGAAGGTCGCCACCGAGCACGAGAGCACGATGACCGCCGCCCAGCTTGCGTAGGAGTGGCCGAGGGAGACCGTGAGGTCCCAGATGATGTGGCACCAGATGAATGGCCACAGACGACGGGTCCGGCGGTAGACGAGGATGGACACCAGCGCCCAACACGCGATCGGCAGGATGTTCCAGCCGTAGTACAGGTGGTACGAGGCTCTGGACGCGAAGGCCACGGCGACCACCGCCCAGGTGGCCCAGCCACGCTGCTCGAGGCGCCGCACGAGGTAGCCGAGCACCACAACCTCTTCGACGATGCCCGATGCCGTTCCTCCGACGATCAACCCGAAGGTCTGGAGCCAGCGAGCCTGGTGGCCACTCGATGCGCCCAGGGTGTAGCCGTGGAGGTGCAACACCCGGACCACGAGGCCACCGCCGAGCTGGGGGAGGAGGAAGACGCAGGAGAAGGTCAAGAACATGAGCGCGAGGTCGGTCCGCCATCGCCACCAGTCGAGGCCAATCGCAGCTGGTCCCTCACCGTTGCGGACGAGGAGGTACCACACGAGTGCGGCCGGAGACGCCACGATGACCCCCGCCAGCACCGTGAAGACCACCTCGAAGCCCCAGCCATCGACCTGGGGCAGGTAGCCGTAGGAGGAGGCGGTCCCCTGGGCTTGGCGGATGAGCGCCAGCACGGCCTCAACACCAGCTTGGAGCAGGAACATCGCGAGCACCACCAACAGCTCCACGCCGAGCAGGCGGCGAGTGCGAGGGCGGGTGAGGACCCTGGCGGCAGGCCAGCCGTGGGCCAGGCGTCCTGCGGCCGAGTCGTCGGCCGGGTCCCCGTCGACGGGCGCCAGTTCAGGATCGAGGAGGTCCGTCTCGATCGTGGAGCCAACGTCCATCTCGAAACCCTAGCCAGCACCGCCGGCGAGGGTCCTTGCCGTCGGTGGCGCTCTGCCACAATGGCCCTGTGGCCGACCGCATCGTCCAACTCAGGAAGTTGACCTCCTCTCCTGCGCTCAGCGCGCACCTCGAGCACCTCGGGCTCACCCTCGAGGTCGACCCTGAGGTGAACCCAGGTGGGGTGCTGGCGAGGTCCCTCGAGCTCGGTCGCGCCGGTGTCGCTTCGAACCGATTCGCCACGCTGCCGATGGAGGGCTGGGACGGCACCGCTGATGGCCGGCCCACCGAGTTGGTGGAGCGCCGCTGGTTTCGGTTCGGTGCCTCAGGTGCTGGCCTGATCTGGGGTGGGGAGGCCTTCGCGGTCGTGCCCGAGGGTCGAGCGAACCCGAACCAGCTCTGCCTTGGCCCCACCTCGGTCGCAGACCTCACGAGGCTCCGCCGAGCGATCGCAGCGGGGCGGCGCTCCACGCTCGGCACCGACGACGGCGTGGTGGTGGGTCTGCAGTTGACCCACTCGGGGCGCTGGTCGAGGCCGCACGGCGCACCAGCACCCCGGACTGCCTACGCCCACCCGGTCCTCGACGCCCGGGTGGGGGCTACGGCAGCATCCATCCTGAGCGATGGCGAGCTCGATGACCTCATCGGCCACTACGTGGGGGCAGCCCTCGCTGCAGCTGAAGCTGGGTTCGACTTCGTCGACGTCAAGCAGTGCCATGGGTACCTCGGCCACGAGCTGCTGAGTGGCGTGGACCGACCAGGACCCTACGGCGGCGACCTCGAGGGTCGGAGTCGCTTCATCACCCGGGTGATCACCGAGATCCGGGCCGCCGCCCCTACCTTGGGCATTGGGACCCGGCTCTCGGCCTACGACCAGGTGCCCTTCGTCCAAGGACCCGAGGGCATTGGCATCCCCGACCCCTTGGCGCCCTCCCCCTACCCCTACGCCTTTGGCGGGGATGGCACCGGTGCCGGGATCGACCTCACCGAGGTCCACCAGTTGCTGTCGCGCCTCACCGAAGCCGGCGTCGAGATGTGCTGCGTCACCGCTGCGAGTCCCTACTACAACCCGCACCTCGTTCGGCCGGCCTACTTCCCTCCCTCTGATGGCTACCTCTTGGGGCACGACCCGCTGGTTGAGCTGGTGCAGATGGTCGAGGTGACCCGGGCCATCGCCACCGTCCACGCTGAGCTCGTGGTGGTGGGATCTGGGCTCACCTACCTCCAAGAGCACTTCGGCACCGTGGCCCAGGCCCTCGTCGGCAATGGTGCGGTCGACGTGGTCGGGCTTGGGCGCATGGCGCTGAGCTACCCAACGCTCCCGGCCGACCTGCTCGCTGGGCGCCCCCTCGTGCGCGCGCAGCTGTGCCGAACCTTCTCGGACTGCACCACGGCTCCTCGCAATGGGCTGATCTCAGGCTGCTACCCCATCGATGAGCACTACAAGCATCGACCCGAGCGGGTGGAGCTGGCCAAGGTGAAGCGGGCTGCAGAAGCCACCCGGCGGTCGGGGTCATGAGGCGTCCCACCATTGCGCTCGCCATGATGGATGGGCTGCTGTCGTCCGCCTTCACCGACGCCCACCTGGCCCGGTTGGAAGAGGTGGGCACGCTGCTCAATCCCGTGCCGCTATCGAACTTCCACGACGAGCGGGCCGCAGCGGTGCTGGCCACCACCGAGGTCCTGGTCGGCCACTGGGGGTGCCCCACCTTGACCGAAGAGGTCCTCGAACTCGCCCCGACGTTGGAGCTCTTCGCCTACGCCGCGGGCACCGTGAAGTGGCAGATCACCGAGGCCGCCGACCGCCGTGGGCTACTCGTGACCTCAGGGGCCGCGGCCAACGCTCGCCCCGTGGCGGAGTGGACGCTCGCCATGGTGCTGCTCGCCAACAAGTCGGCCTTCAGCTACGCCGCCAGAGAGCGCGACCCATCCTCGGGCGTCAAGATCGACCCAACCTCGGTGTCGAACCTCGGCAAGCGGGTTGGCCTCGTCGGCGCCTCCTTCGTCGGCCGCCTCGTCATCGAACTGCTGCGCCCCTTCGACCTCGAAGTGGCGGTGGCGGACCCCTACCTCGATGAGACCGAGGCGCTGCGGCTGGGGGTGGCCAAGCTCGAGCTCGATGAGCTGTGCTGCTGGTGCGACGTGCTCAGCCTCCACGCCCCGGACATGGCCTCCACCAAGCACATGATCGGTGCAGCCCAGCTCGGCGCGCTCCATGATGGTGCCACGGTGATCAACTCCGCTCGAGGCGCGCTGATTGATCCCGTCGCCTTGGAGCACGAGCTCGTCTCGGGCCGGCTGTCGGCCATCTTGGATGTGACCGAGCCCGAGCCTCTCCCCGCCGACTCGGTGCTGCGTCGCCTCGACAACTGCGTGCTGACCCCGCACATCGCTGGATCCATGGGCACTGAGCTCTACCGCATGGCCGATCTGGCAGTGGAGGAGGTCGAGCGCTTCGCCCGGGGCGAGGCGCCCCGCTACCCAGTTCGCTTCGCTGACTTCGACCGCATCGCCTGAGCACAACCGACGAGGAGCACGATGGAACCCGCCAAGCGACGCACGATCACCGGTGCCTCCGCCGTGCTCCTGCCCTTTGGAGCCCCCGGCGTCATCGACTGGGAGGGCTTCTCGACCCTGCTCTCCGACACGGTCGCAGCCGGGCTGATCCCGGCGGTCAACATGGACACCGGCTACGGCCCGACCCTCGCCCTCACCGAGCGTGCCCAGGTCCTCGAGCTCACGCGCTCGATCACCGACACCTTCATCGCTGGTGCCCTCGTCGACGACGCCCCAGGGGCGAGCTACAGCCACGACGCCACCGCTCGAGCGATGGAGCTGGTCAGCGCGGCAGGCGGGACGCCGATCGTCTTCCCCTCCTACGGCTTGGCGTCGGTGCCCGAAGGCGACTTGGCGGCGACCTACGCCGCCCTTGGAGCCACCACCGACCGGTTCTTGGGCTTCGAACTCGGACAGATGTTCCACCCCGCTGGGCGGATCTGGGAGCTCGAGACCTTCGCGGCACTCCTCGAGGTTCCCCAGCTGAAGGGGGCCAAGCACTCGTCGTTGCGCCGCGGGCCTGAGCTCGAGCGTCTGGCCGTGCGCAACGAGCGGCGACCAGAGTTCATGGTGATGACGGGCAATGACCTGGCCATCGACCTCGTCACCCAAGGTTCGGACTACCTGCTTGGACTCTCGGCCTTCCACCCGGCGGCCTTCGCCCACCGAGACCGCTGCTACCACCTCGGGGACGACGTCGGCTTCCTTCAGATGAACGACCTGCTGCAGTACCTGGGCCAGCTGAGCTTCCGAGCACCAGTCCCGGGCTACCGCCACGACGCGGCCATGTTCCTCAAGCTGCGGGGGCGGATCGCCACCGACCTCGTACCCGAGCCCACCCCCCTGCGACCAGCGGCCGACCTGCCGCTGCTGGTCGACCTCTTCGAGCGGATCGAGGCGCTGCTGGCCTAAGGGCCGTCGACCAACTCGAGGAAGGCGGCGAGGTGGGTGGCGGCAACGGCGGCGAAACTGGTCGAGGGTTGGAGCGACCGAGCAGCGGCTTTGGCCGCGGCCACCGCATCGGCGTCGAGGTGGTCGAGTCGGTGCGCGATGGCGTCGGGCGTGAGCTCACAGGTGATTGCCGCTGCGCCGAGGTGCTCGGCGAGGAAGGGCCAGGGCGAGCACAGCGCCCCGAGGCCCATGCCCACCACGTCGGCCACCACCCCTGAGCACAGCATCTCGCCACCAGGGTCGATGGGGAGCACCACGAGGTCGGCGCAGGCGAGCCGTTGGGCGTAGGTGTCGACGTCGACCATGGCGTAGGGCTCGGCCACCACGATGCGAGGGTCCTCGGGCACCTTGGCGTCGTGCTCGAGGGACCAGCAGCAGACCTGGAGGTCTGCCCTCGTGGAGCGGGCCACCCCTTCGAGGAAGACCTCGGTGCGCTTCTCGGGGCGAGGGGCACCAACGACCACGAGCCGGAGCTCGGTGGGCTCGAGCCCGAGGTTTGCCTCGCAGGTGGCCCGATCGTTGGGGCCGTAGCGGTAGCGATCCCCGAAGTGCCCGTGGGGCACGACGAGGTGCCGACACTGGGCGCTGAAGGCGTAGCGGTCAACCATGCGCTTGCGACCAACCTCGGAGTGGTGGAGCACGAGGTCAGCCGCAGCAGCCCAAGCGGCGTAGATCGGGTCGTAGGTGGTGGGGCGTCGGTCGTGGGGCGTCAGGTTGTGCGCGGTCCAGACGATGGGCACCTGGGTGGCGGCGAGTTCGGCGATGGCGGCTCGGTGGAGTTCGAGGTCATCGAAGGCCAGCCACTCGGGCCAGTGCAGGTGGAACAGGTCGATGCTCGAGAGCGCGACGCTGGGGTCGCGAAGCGGGCCAACGGCGAGCCCCACCTCGTGCACCTGGGCGGCGAGGTGCTGGTAGATCCCGTCGTCGTAGTGGTGGCCCTTCGAGCTCGAGGAGACCCGGAGCTTGGGGGTCACGGTCACCTCGGCGTAGATGCTCGGTGACGGGGTGAGGTCGAGTTCGTGGACGTGGTCCAAGGTGCCCCAGAAGCTCCGCCACTCCTTGATTCCGCTCGTGTCGACCGAGCGCAGCACCCCGCCGCTCGAGGCGGTCACCTCAACGTGCAGCGGCTGGGTGGGGGTCTCGGGGATCACGATGGCGGCGCTCAAGGGGGTGTCCTCCAGCGACACGGTGACCTCGAGGTGCAACGTGCGTCCCTCGGTCCGGTAGGCCACCGTCGCGGTCCCGGGGAGCCGTGGTGCGTCGAGGGCGGGGTCGAGCTCACCGAGGAGGCACAAGCCGTCGTAGGTGGCGGTGACCCCTCCGTGGTGGTGGGTGACCGAGGTCGGCACCCCACTTGGAGCCCAGCGGTGTTGGGCGGTGGAGATGGTGGGCACGAAGCAGGCCAGGTCGCTATCGACGGGAACCTCGTAGGTGCCTCGCCGCCGAGGGGCGGCGAGGTAGTCGCTCTTGGTGGCCCCGACGAAGGGCACCACGAAGCTCGATGCCCCGTGCCGATAGCTCCACACCGCCACCGGCCGGTGCTCCTCGAAGCAGAGGAGGCGGTCGTGGTCGGGGTAGGTGGCAGCGTGGCTGGCAGCCTCGGTGGTGGCGGAGACCTCGAGTAGACGTGCCCCGGCGTCAGCCAGCTTGCCGAGGAGGTCGAAGGTCAGCTGGAGCCGACGGAAGGGGCCCCGGTAGTCGTAGGGTGACCGGTGCTGGTGGGCGGTGGTGACCCCAGAGGAGAACCAGCCCCCGAGGGTCTCGGTGGCGTCGTGGCCTCGCCGGAGCCACGCCGAGGCGTCGTGGTGGTCCAGCTCGACCGCCAGCGCGCAGAGCTCGATGCTGAGGGCGGTGCTGAGCACCCCGGTGGAGCGTCCCCAGCCGATCGAGGTGCCGCGCTCGTCAGCGACCGTGGCCACGAGCTCGAGCGCGCGGTCGAGTCCCGCTCGCCACGGGGCCCCGAGGAGCCCCGCCATGGGTTCGGTGAACAACCAGAGGTCGGCGGTGTAGATGTCGGTGCGACCCACGCCATGGGTGGAGTCATCGAGGTAGCCGAGGGGGTTCTGGCCGAGCAAGGACTGCAGTCGAGCGAGCAGGTCGTGGAGGATCTCGAGGTCAACCTCGATCTCCAGCCGTTGACGGGCCACCTCGCAGCGAGTGAGCACGGCGGCGTAGTTCCGGGGAAGCCCGAGGTCGAGCAGCGAGATCCAGTCGGTGCTGTCGCACGCCCGGACCAGGTTCGCCTGCTGCGCTGGAGCCATGTCGACGAAGAGGGCGTTCTCCCCGAGGGGACCGAATCGCCCGAGGGTCTCGGCGACGCGGTAGGAGAAGAAGGTGTGGGTGTGGGCGCCGTCGACTTGGTCGAGTACCCGGCCGAGGGCATCGACCAGGTCGGTGCCAGCCACCTCGGTGACCCCGGCTCGGTGCAGATGCCCGAGGGTGAAGGCGAGGTCGGCAGCGACGTCGGCTTCGACCCGGCGCCCACCGAAGCTGCGGGGGATCCGCCAGTGGGCGAGGTGCGTGCTGCAGGCAGCAGCCAACTGGTCCTCGACGAAGGTGACCAGCCGCTGCCCGAGGGCGGCTGGGGTTGCTCTGGGGTCCTCGCTCACCTTGCCCAGCCCTCGGCCCAGGTGGCGAGCTGGGCGTGGTTGGCGGGGCCATCGAAGCTGGCGACGAGGTAGCTGAGCTCGAGGCTGGCGCCCTCGGCGAGGGTCTGTGGCCCATCCCACAGGATCGCCGCGTTGCAGAAGTTCGACCAGCCGTCGTCGCCGTAGGTGGCCGAGCGGGTGCTGGCGTACCACGGCACGCCCAAGGGGCCATTGGTGGGGTGCTCGGCGAGCACGATACCCACCGGTGCACCCTCGATGGTGCCGGAGAGCGCGCACCACCGTGCCCGCTCTCCTCGGAGCAGCTCGGTGGAGCCGGTGGTTGGCGTGGTGAGCACGGTGTCCACGAGGTCACCTCGACCCCGGAAGGTGAGTCCGCCGTAGCCACCCCACGTCGTGTACGGCGTCCGGTCGAGCACGAGGTCTCGGCACGCCAGGAGGGAGATCCCGAGCGAGACGCCCACCGCCCCTTCGAGCTCGAGGGGCGTGACCTCGAGGCGTTCGTGGAGCACGACCTCGCCAGTTGGAGTACGCCAAGCAATCTCGTGGACCTCGGTGGGCCCCTCGAGGCTGCTGGAGGAGAGCTCGAGGGTCCCGAAGGGTTCGAGTTCCTCCCAGAAGTTCACCTCGTCGACGTACTTGATGGTGAACCACAACCCGTGGTGCCACGGGTGGTCCATCGGGGCATCCACGCTCAGCACGACCCCATTCGGCGTGGTGATGGGGTGGTGGTGCGGCCGAGGGTGCCCAAGGCCGTGAAATGGCCACGGCTGTGCAGTGGGCATCAGCGGTGCGCAGGGTTCGGTGCGCCGCCACCCCACGGCCGCACGGTGTGCAAGATCGACGGATCCACGGTTCGGTGCTCGGCGTTACTCCTCAGAGTTGTGGAGGTCGAGCGCCCCACCGTCCTCTGACTCCTCGGCGTGCTCTGCAGGGGCCGCAGGCTGGGCCGGTGCAGGTTCGACCCGCTCGTGGTCATGGGTCGGCTCGCCTTCAGGGTGCTTGGGGTTCTCGGTCATGAGAGGTTCATAGCACGTTGAGGGTCACTCTCGAGAGGGGCGGATGGAGAGAAGGCTCTCGTAGGTGGCCTCGAGCTTGTGCGTTCGGATGTGGTCTGGTCCGAAGGTGGCGATGAGATGGGGGGTGAGCTCTTCGATGGCGTCGATGGCCTCGGCGTGGCGACCGAGATCCACCAAGAGCGCAACTCGCTCCTCGTGGCTCCGCAAGGTGTCGGCTGCCTGGGCACCTTGGTGACGCTGCTGGTGGGCGATCAGGGCGTCGATGTCGCTGAGCGCTACCTCGAGGTCACCCATCTGGTGCTCCACCAGAACCTTCTGCAGCGCGACCTGGCCGGTGAGCCGGTGCTCGGCTCCAAGCAGGGCAGGCGCCCGAGCCTCGAGCTCGAGGACCTGGGCCATGGCGAGGTCGTAGTTGGACAGCTCGAGGTGGAGGTGGACGATGTTGAGCGCGGTCGTCAATCGGTCGACGTTGTCCTCTGCGAGGTGCTCGGTTTGGAGCTGCTGGAGCTCGGTGAGGCGATCGAGCGCCTGCTCAAGCTGTCCGGTGTCAACCAGCTTGGTGGCGACGTCGTTGCGGGCCCGCAAGGTGTCGGGGTGTCCGGGTCCCAAGAGTCGAGTTCGGTCGTCGAGGACCGTGCTGGCCAGCTCGAGCGCCTCGTCGAAGCGCTCGAGGGAGTGCAGGGTGTTGGCGATGGACATCTTGGTCCGAAGCGTCTTGGGATGCTCGGGGCCGAGCACCCGGATCCGCAGCTGGAGGAGGTCTTGGTGGGTTGCCAGGGCATCGGTGTGGCGGCCGGCTCTCCACTGCGACAGCGCAAGTTCGCTCCGACTGCGCACCGTGTCGGGGTGGTCGGCACCGAGGGTCTCCAGCTGGCGGTTGGCGATGGCCTCGAGGATCAGGATCGACTCCTCGGCTCTCCCGACGCCCCTTAGGGTCCGGGCCAGCTCGGTTCGAGCCGCCACCGTGTTGTGGTCATCGGCTCCGAAGACCACACGGGTGTCGTCCACCACGTTCTCGAGTGCCGCGATGGCCGAGGTGGTCTGACCCGCTGCGGTCAGCGCCCGAGCCGTCGCCAGCCGACACGACAGCGTGAGCTTCGCACGCGGACCGAGCGCACGGGCGACGTCGACCTCGAGGTCGCCCAAGAGGTCGAGGGCGATGCTTGGTCGCCCGAGGTCGGTCAGCACCTCTCCGGTCATGCGTCGGCACTCGAAACTCCGACGTTGATCGGAGACCGTGCCCAACCGCTGGACGGACTCGAGGTGCTCCAACGCCTCCTCGAAGCGTCCGAGCTCGATGAGCCGATGGGCGCTGAGCTCTCTGCAGGCCGCCTCCACCTCAGGTTCCTCGTTCCAGTCGAGGGCAGTCGAGGCCAGGGCGAGCGAGCTTGCGGCCTCGCTGGGGCCGTTGGTCAGCTCGGCTAACTCGAGCGCTGAGGTGGCCGCTGCTGCATCTGAATCCACCAGTCCTCCACGGGCGGCGTCGATGTGCACTCGCAGGACCGCCCGCCGGCCGGCCTCGTCGATCGCCGTCCACTGCGCTGGGTGGTGCTGGCGGAGGTCGGTGAGGACGCGCACCATGGCCTGGGTGGCCTCGAGGAGCTCGCGCTCGCTCAAGACGCTGTGGGTCTGGCGCCTGCCGACGTCGTGCAAGGCTGGGTCGGCGAAGCGGTCGAGGTGGTCGTCGAGTTCGACCAGCCAGCCGTGCTCGTGCAGGGCTTGGTCCCGTGGCCCTCGGTGATCGCCGCCGACCGCAGCAGCGAAGGACGCCGCCAGGCAACGCCCCTCGACCACGGTGCCTTGCATTCCCGCCAAAGCCACCAGCTGCTGGACGTCCTCGGGAAGTTGCTCCCAGTAGGCCTCGAACACCCCGCGCGGATCGCTCGGGAGGTTCGCCAGCTCTCGCTCGGGTGCTCGCAGGTGGAAGGCACCGCCACTGAGGGATCGACGCAGGACCGGTTGGTCCAAGGTCGCCCCGAGCACGAGGGGATTGCCCGCCGCGTGCTCGGCGATGGCGCGGGCCACCGGCTCGGGTGTCGCTGGCGCCAAGTGCAGCACCGCCCCAATCAGCTCCTCGGTGGCCAGTGGCTCGAGGACGTGGTGCTCGGTCTTGGCCGCGTAGTCGTGCGCCACCTGACCCATCGCCGTTCGCTCGGCCAGCTGGCGATGGAAGGGCGTGGGTCGGACGGTGGCCACGACCAAGGTGGCGGTGGCACGTTCGAGCAGGGCGTCGACCAACTTGACCGTGTCGGGGTCCGCCCACTGGGCGTCGTCGACCACGACGATGCCAGGGATGCCCCGTCGCCCGAGCGCTGTGAGGAAGGCACTCGCTCGTGCGTGAGCATCGAGGGAGACGTCTTCGAGCGGCACGGCCACGTCCACCATGACGTCGTCCTTGGTTCGCTCTTGGCGTCGATGTCGGAGCTCATGGGCCGCACCCTCGAGTTGCTCCCGAGCCTCAAACGCGATCCCCGTGAAGGCGGTGACAACCCCTACCACCACGACCAACAGGCCTCCTTGGTCGAGGAGCCCTAGCACCGCAGCGATGAGGCCCGCGATGACGAGCGCAGCTCGAAGCAGTTGGCCGGTCAGCCGTCGAGAGCGACCGATGGGGCTGATGACCCGGTCCATCATCCGTTCCGAGGCGCCCACGGCATCGATCAGAGCGCGGCTCGGCAATCCCGTGACCTCGTCGAGGCGGCAACTGATGGGAACCCAGGCGAAGGGAGGTTTGGCACCAGGCGGGCAGCTGAAGGCCAAGGGACGGAGCCGTCCCCGGTCGTGCAGGGCGCCGTCGTGCTCGCTCGACAGCAGTGGGGGCCAGTAGGCGGGGGATGGTTGGTTCGCCTGGAGGCGTTCGTAGAACTCCTGGACCAAGCGGGTCTTGCCGACACCAGGGTGCCCCTCGATGAGCACCAGTTGGGAGACCTGCTCGGCGACGCAGCGCCGCCACGCGTCCTCGAGTGCCCCAACAGCCCGTTCAGCGTCGCGGCCGACGAAGCTCAGCCCCACGTGGCCTCCAGGGTCAACGCCGGCACCTCACGAAGGTGGCGCTGTTGGGGTGCTGAGTCCATCGATGTGCTCGGCGATCGCCGCCCGTGCACCTTCGAGGTCGAAGCCGCTCCGGGCGGCGTCCTCACTCGTGACGATGACCCACGCCTCCTCGAAGCAGGCGTGGTCGAAGGGAATGGTGGAGCGCTGCAGTGCGCCCCAGGTGACCAAGGTGTCGCCGGCGTCGTCGTAGGCCACGAGGAGCACGTCGTGTCCATTGCCCGGGTTCGAAGGGTGGCCGTGCTCGAGGGTCCACGGCTCATGGGACTCGAAGCATTGCTCGGCGTCAGAGGTGAGGCCGATGCCGAGCAGGACACCACCGAAGTCGACCATGGCTCGCCGCACCCGCGCTCGAGCGTCAGGGCCAGTGAGGTCGATCTCGGCGTAGGCCTCGATGAGTCCTTGGCTGAACAACCAAGCCAGCCACCTTGCGTTGTTCACCCCGTGGTCAGGATTGGGGCCGGGTTGACCTTGGGCGATGCCGTAGGCGAAGTACTGCGCTGTGACCGCCTCGGTGGTGGGCTGGACGAAGCTGGCCTCAAAGCGCGGGGGCGCTGCTGTGGTGCCGGGCTCGATCACCGCCTTGAGCATCCGGGCGTGGGCCGTGGCGGCAGGTCCGCAGTCCCGAAGCTCATCGTTGCCGAGCATGCCCCACGAGGTGATCCCACCTGAGACGTCGGCGCTTCGAGGTGCCGGCGCACGTCCGAACGCGTCCTGGAAGTGGTGTACGTGCAAGGTGGGAGCGTGCTCGGTGGTGTGGCGACCTCGAAGACCAGCACGGCGATGCTCAGGCGCTGCGGCTGGACGGGGGGTCGGCTCGGTCACGAGAGGTGGGGTGCGATGGAGAGCATCTGGTCGTGGTTCGCCGGGCACGTCACGCGCCTCAATCTAGGGAGAACGCCGAGTCTGGACAACCGAGGCCCCACCGAGCCGCTCCAACGGTCGAGCGCGGCGCCCCGGCGCGTCGCTCCGCTACCATTGGTCCGCTGCGACGCAGACCCTGGGTGCGCCACTTGGCCAACCCAATGTCCACGTCGAGGCCCGGAGAGGTGCGAGAGCGGCCGAATCGGACTCACTGCTAATGAGTTGTCTGGGGAAACTCGGACCCAGGGTTCAAATCCCTGTCTCTCCGCTCACCGCTGCAGCCCCCGGGGCTTCGGCGCGCCCGGGCGATGCTCGGGAGGCGAAGATCTGAGGAAGTAGGTTGACCAAGGCCATGGAACTGCCCTGCGTGCCCGCCTGCTCGACCACCTTGAGAGCACGCCTCCGATGACCATCGCGCGCTACTGGGTCGAGACGCTTGGGTGCCCGAAGAACCACGTTGACTCCGACAAGGTGATCGGTGAGCTCGAGCGAGATGGCTACCAGCTCGCCAGCTCTCCTGAAGAAGCGACGCTCGTGGTGGTCAACACCTGCGCCTTCATCGACGCTGCTCGACAAGAGTCGGTGGACACGATCTTGGACCTCGCAGACCGTAAGGGCGAGGGTGCGCGCTTGGTGGTGACGGGCTGCATGGCCGAGCGGTACGGCGATGAGCTGGCCGAGGCGTTGCCTGAGGTGGATCTCGTGGCCGGGTTCGGTGAGCCGGTTGGGCACAAGGTGCCGGTCACCTTGGGGACGCGTTCGGCGAGGGAACGCAGCGACCACTTGCTCGAGTTGCCCCGTTCGCCGAGTTCGCAACCGTGGGCCTACGTCAAGGTGGCCGAAGGGTGCGATCGCATCTGTGGCTTCTGCGCCATTCCGAGCTTCCGTGGCCCCCAGCGCTCACGGTCCATCGACGCCATCGTCGCTGAGGTCGAGGCCTTGGCTAGCGCTGGGCACCCGCCACTGCGCGAGGTGGTGCTCATCGCCCAAGACTTGGCCAGCTTCGGCCGAGACCGCAGCGGCGGACGACCAGGGGACCCCGACGACTTCGGCGCCACCCGAACTGCTGGTGCCCAGCCCTTGCTCGAGGTGCTCACGGCACTGCGGGGCAAGGTCGACTGGATCCGACTGCTGTACCTCTACCCTTCGGGGCTGACCGAGGGCCTGATCGAGGCCATGGTCGACACCGGGGTCAGCTACTTCGACCTCTCGCTCCAGCACGTCACCCGGCCCATGCTGCGTCGCATGCGCCGGTTCGGCGATGGTGAGAAGTTCCTCGAGCGGATCGACCGCATCCGGCAGATGGCTCCAGAGGCAGCCTTCCGTTCCTCGTTCATCATCGGCTACCCCGGTGAAACTGAGGAGGATCACGACGCGCTGCTCGGCTTCTTGGAGGCCGCAGACCTCGACTGGGCGGGGTTCTTCCCCTTCTCCAACGAAGACGGCACCCACGCGGCGACGTTGGCGGACCACGTTGACCCCCAGCTGATCTCTGCACGCCTGGCTGAGGCCACTGAGCTCCAAGACCAGATCACCGCCCGTAAGCGAGACCTGCTGGTTGGCACCCGCACGACGGTGCTCGTCGACCGACCCGGGCGGGCCCGCTCGACGAGGGAGGCACCAGAGATCGACGGCATCATCGTGGTGCCCGAGCACCTCGAGGCTGGCACGATGGTGGAGGTGGAGATCACCGCCTCGCTGGGGGTGGATCTCGAGGCTGAGGTGGTGGGGGGCTCATGAGCACGATCAGCGAAGAGCAGCGCGTCTACGGTCCGTCGGCACTGCTGACGCCAGCCAACGCCATCACCATCGGGCGCCTCGTGCTGACCCCCTACTTCATCTACCTCTACCTCCATGAGGGCGCGACCTGGCTGACCGCTGGGGTGGGTGCGGTGGTGGCGTTCTCCGACGGCTTCGACGGCATCGTCGCCCGCCGACAGGGCGCCACGCGGTCGGGAGCCTTCCTCGATCCGCTCATCGACAAGATCGTGGTCATGGCGTGCTTCATCGTGGTGGCCTCGCGCGGGGCGCTGCCCTGGGCGCCCATCATCATCATCGGGCTGCGAGAACTGGCGATGACCTTCTACCGCTCCTCGCTCGGTCGCAAGGGCATCTCGGTGCCCGCTCGCCGCTCGGCCAAGCTCAAGACCCTCATCCAGGACTTCGCCATCGCCTTCGTGGTCATCCCGCCCACCTCGCACCTGCACTGGCTGCACCTGAGCACCGTGTGGCTGGCGGCGCTGCTGACCGTCACGACCTTCGTGCAGTACATGCTCGATGGCGCCCAAGCGGAGAAGGCCCAGCGGTGAGGGTCGAGGTGCTGGCGGTGGGGACCGAGCTGTTGCTCGGGCAGATCGCCAACACCAACGCAGCCTGGCTGGGAGAGCAGCTGGCCATCTCGGGCATCGACGTCAACTACGGCCAGGTGGTGGGGGACAACCACGCCCGGATCGTGCGGGCGCTGCGCACAGCGCTCGCCCGCAACGACGGGGTCATCATGTGCGGGGGGCTCGGGCCCACCCAAGACGACATCACCCGTGAGTCCATCGCCGAGGTCATGGGCGTCGAGCTCGAGCGCCAGGCAGCGCTCGTTGAGGTAATCGCCACCATGTTCCGCTCTCGCAACCGCGAGATGCCCGAAAACAACGCCCGACAGGCTGATGTGCCGCGGGGTGCCACCATCATCGAGCAGCGCCGAGGCACCGCCCCTGGGCTGAACTGTCCGGTCGGGGCCAAGGTGGTCTACGCCGTCCCCGGCGTGCCCTACGAGATGTCCGAGATGTTCGAGCGGGCCATCTTGCCCGACTTGTTGACCCGGCTCGAGGCCGAGGGTCGAACCGGCACCATCGTCTCCAAGGTGCTCCGCACCTGGGGGGCATCCGAGAGTGGGCTGGCCGAGGCACTCGACGCCCGCTTCGCTGAGCTCGAGGCCGAACCTACTGGGGTCACGATCGCCTTCCTGGCTTCAGGCATCGAGGGCATCAAGGTGCGGATTACCACCCGTGGCGCGGATCGTTCGACCGCTGAAGCCATGGTGGCCGCCGAGGAGGGCATCGTTCGTCGTGCTCTGGCTGAGCGGTTCGGTGACATCATCTTCGGCGTCGATGACGAGACGATGGAGGTGGCCGTCTCCAAGCTCCTCCTCGACCGCGGCCTCACCCTCGGGGTGGCCGAGTCGGTCACCGGCGGGCTCATCGCCTCGCGTCTCGTGGACATCCCTGGCGCCTCTGCCTTCTTCCGCGGCGGCGTGGTGGCGTACCACAGCCAGCTGAAGTTCGACCTCCTCGAGGTGACCCCTGGACCCGTAGTGAGCGCTCAAGCCGCCACGGAGATGGCGGTCGGGGCACTGGCGGCCCTCGGGAGTGACTGCGCGGTGTCGGTGACCGGTGTCGCGGGTCCAGACTCCCAAGACGGCCAGCCCCCTGGCACCGTCTTCGTGGGTGTTGCGATCCCCGGGCGTGAACCCTTCGCCACCGAGCTCAAGCTGCCAGGGGATCGTGCTCGGGTTCGGCAGTACGCCGTGATCAGCGCGCTCGACGTCTTGCGCCGGAGCCTCCAGGGCTGAGGTGTTCGACCAGGTCGTCATCTGCGATTGGAGCGCGGCCGCCACTCCGAAGCTGGGGTCGGACTCGATCTGGATTGCGTCGGCGCTCCGTGGTGCGAGATCACTTCCGGCGGCGGTCAACCTCCCGACGCGGGCGGCTGCGGTGGAGTACCTCGCTGCGGTCATTGACGCCGCAGTGGCCGCTGGCCGACGAGTGTTCCTCGGGGTGGACTTCTCCCTCGGCTACCCGGCCGGCTACGCCGCCCTGTTGGCACCCTTCAACCCACCAGTGGCGCCGCCTTGGCGCCAGGTGCACGTGGTCACCGCGGGACTGCTCCGTGATGGCCCGAGGAACGCCAACAACCGGTTCGAGGTGGCCGATGCCATCAACACCGCTACTCAGACGGCGCTGTTCTGGGGTCGTCCGCGTTCCAACGGGCACGAGCACCTCCATGCGCTCAACCCGACCAAGGCGGTGCCCCAGGGATTCAGTCCGAACCCCCTCGAGCCGTTCCGTCTGACCGAGCGCACCCTAGGGCGGCCCATCGGCACGAACTGGCAACTCCTCGGCGTGGGGTCGGTGGGTTCCCAGGTCCTCACCGGGATCTGGGCCATCGAGCAACTCCGCAAGCTCGTGCCCGAACTCGCCCTGTGGCCCTTGGAGACCGGGCTCGGATGTCCCGATGCGCGCCGGGTCGTCCTCGCCGAGACCTGGCCGCCACTCTTCTGCAAGCCCGTTCGTGGCTTGGGCATTCGAGATGAGCAGCAGGTGCTCGGCACGGCACACGTCCTCACTGCTGCCAGCGTGCAGCAGTGGCGAGACTGGCTGGCACCTGAGCGCATCGCAGCGCTCGACCTCGGGCTCCGACAGACGGTGCTCTGCGAGGAGGGGTGGATGTTCGGCGTTGCGTGACCCATCCCCGACACGAACGTCTGTTCGTACTACAGTCGAACCGTTGGACGGGTGGCACGGTCTCCGTGACACACCCCATCTCTAGGGTCCCTCGTGATCCAGAGCAAGGAGAGGGACATGGCAGACGACCGGGGTAAGGCGCTCGACGTAGCGCTGGGACAGATCGAGAAGCAGTTCGGCAAGGGTTCGATCATGCGGCTGGGTGAGAACCTGCACATGAACGTTGAGGCCATCCCCACCGGCGCCTTGGCGCTCGACCTCGCCCTCGGCATCGGTGGCTTACCTCGTGGCCGGATCATCGAGATCTACGGACCCGAGTCATCGGGGAAGTCGACCTTGGCCATGCACGTCGTGGCTGAGGCGCAGCGCAATGGCGGTATCTGCGCCTACGTCGACGCCGAGCACGCCATGGACCCGGTCTACGCCAAGGCCATCGGCGTCAACGTCGACGACCTGCTGATCTCTCAACCCGACACCGGCGAGCAGGCACTCGAGATCACTGACATGCTGATTCGCTCTGGCGCGCTCGACGTCATCGTGATCGACTCGGTGGCGGCGCTAACCCCGAGGGCCGAGATCGAGGGCGATATGGGCGACTCCCACGTTGGCCTCCAGGCTCGGCTGATGTCGCAAGCCCTGCGCAAGATCACCGGCAACCTGTCGAAGTCGAACACGATCTGCATCTTCATCAACCAGCTGCGAGAGAAGATCGGCGTGATCTACGGCTCGCCGGAGGTGACCCCCGGTGGTCGAGCCCTGAAGTTCTACTCGTCGGTCCGGATCGACATCCGTCGCATCGAGTCGATCAAGGACGGCACCGAGATCGTGGGGAACCGGACCCGAGCCAAGGTGGTCAAGAACAAGGTGGCCTCCCCGTTCAAGCAGGCCGAGTTCGACATCATGTACGGCAAGGGCATCAGCCGAGAGGGCTCACTGCTCGACGTGGGCGTGGAGCTTGGCTTCATCAAGAAGGCCGGGGCTTGGTTCACCTACGAGGGTGAGCAGCTCGGGCAGGGTCGGGAGAACGTCAAGACGTTCTTGATCGAGAACCCCCAGTTGATGGCCGAGATTGACGACCGGGTGCGCCAGCACCTCGCACCTGGGGCAGCGGAAGCCTTCGTCGAGGCTGATGAGGAGCCCATCAGCCTCGACTGAGGTCACCTCAGGAGAGCCCGTTCTTGGCCAGAACTTGCGCCAACAAGGGCTCAAGCTCAGCGGTGTAGTACTTCGTCAGGTGGTACTCATCGAAGTACAAGATGGTGTGATTCGCTTCGACTGGGCAGAACGATGACGTGCAGTACCACGCAGAGGTGTTGACGAAGTGGACGCCCGCTGCGGAAGCTGCCGCGCTCTCGGTTGGAATGTCCTCATCAGACGTACCGACGGAGGCAGCGACACCGCAGACGTTGATCGCGTTGGCGTGGATGGAGAGGCACGTCGCTGGCTCTCGGTCCATGTTGGGGATGTCGCTGACCACGATGACGTCCTTGGATGCTTGCGAGAGCTGCTTGAACGTCGAGGTCAGCGCTGTGCTGTACACCAAGGGCGAGATCGACAACTTGAGGTAGTTGTAGCTCGTCACCGACGGGTGGTAGATCGCAACAATGGCCGCAGGCTTCAACGTCTCGAAGCGCTTGAGCGCCCAGGACTTGAAGGCGGTGCAGCCTTGACTGCCCGCCAAGCTGTAGTAGTTCCACAGCTCGGTGGAGGCGATGTCACAGGCCGCATTGGCGTACAGCACCACCTTGAAGTGGTCCGCCTTACCCAAGGTGTCAAACGCGTTGACCCACATCCCGGCCTGGGAGTCCCCAAACAGCACCACCGTCTTCTTGGCGTTCAGATCGCCCCAGCTGCACTGGCTGTCGACAGGGCGGGCATCAACGGGATCAGAGAGGTTCTGGTTCAGCAGGCAGAACTTGGTGTTGGTGAACGACGTTGCCAACGATGCAGGTGGATCAACCACCGTTGGCAGGGCCGTGGCACTCGCCCCTTGCTGGAGCAAGGTGGTGAGCTGGGACTGAGAGGTGATCTTCACCGGGGTCGTTGAAGCGCTTGAAGCGGCTGCGGACACTCCACTTGCGAGTGCGACGCTGGCCCCAAGGGCGAGTGCCCCAAGGCTGACCAGGCGACCGGCTCGGCTCAGGTTGCTGGTGGTTCGCATAACAAGGTCCTCTCAGGTCCAGTGCTCCAAGCGGATCCTAGGAGTTCAAATGTCGACTTGGGGAGGGCCCGTCTCAGGGTCTGCTTCGCCATGGACCGATCGGCGACAGGCTGGTAGCCGCACGGTGCAGCGAATGCTGGTGGTGGCCAAGGAGGCCCGGAGGATCGGCACGAACCCGTGCGCGCCGTGCGCCATCAGGTGTTGGTCCTCTCGGCGTTGACCTAGATGCCGAAGGGGGCGAGCACTTCACCCAGTACCGGCGCCAGCTCTGCGGAGAAATGGGCCGTGAGGAAGTTGCCGCCGAACTTGTAGTTCGTGGTCGAGCCACCACCGTCGTAGGTGGTGATCGTGTGGTTGACCACAATTGGGCAGGTGGAACTGGTGCAGAGCATCCGCTCGACGTTGACGAAGTGGGCGCCCCCCTGCGCTGCCAAGGCGGCGGAGTAGCCGAAGGCATGCTGCGTGGCCACCGACAGCGGCGAGTTGCACGTCTTGACGGCGTGGGGGTGCTGCTTGAGGCACGCAGTAGGCGAGACGGCGAAGTCTGGGAGGTCGGAGAACTGGATGAGCTCTCGTCGAGGAGCGGAGAGGGCCTGGTAGGTCGCAACCTCTGCAGCGGCGTAGGTCGCCTCGGGGATCACGGTGTGGTTGTCCGCCCTCTGAATGCTGCTGGCGTGGTCAACGATGACCACCGCGGCTGGCTTGAGGGCGTTGATCATGGGGACAGCTTGCGTGCGGAAGGCCCGGCAGGCAGCGCCGCTGGCATCGGTCCAGTAGTCCAAGGTCTCGATGCTGGCGGTCCGGCACGACTGGCGCGCCACGAGGACCACCTTGAAGCCATTGGCGAGCCCGAGGGCGTTGAACGCGGGCACCCACGACGCCGCAGCGCTGTCGCCGTACAGGACGACGGTCTTGGCGGCAGCAGCATCGCCCCAGGTGCACGTGGTGTTGGAGGGTCGACCCGCCAATCCGTCGTTGGCGTTGTAGGCGATGAGGCAGCCTCGGTAGGCGGCCACGTCGTGATCGACCTGGGTGACTGGCACGACGACGCCGGCCAGGTCCTTGGTGGACGCGCCTGCCCGCAGGAGTGCCTCGAGGTCCTTGAGCGAGGAGATCGGCACGGGCGCAGCCGTCGTCCGCTTGGGGGAACGCTCGGCGGCCGAGGTTGCGCTCAGGCTCGCGAAACTGGCCATGGTGATGGCGGCGGCGACGGCGGCGCAGAGCCGACGGGCGTAGTGCTGGCGCTGATGCATGCAAGACCCTTCTCGAACGTTGGCCGAAAGCATGACACAGGCGGGACATTTCGCACGCGCACCGGCCGCGATCACGGCGAGTGGGTCGCGCAGGGGAGCCCAAGGCCACGGGGGGCAGTGGCAGCCTGCGGACCGGTGGGCGCAGTGACGTGCGCCGTGCACACGTCGTCACCCTACCCAGCGCGGAACTGGTGCTGACCTTGGGCCGGGGCAGTACCGTGGTCCGATGACTTGGGCCCGACGACTGCCCCGGCCCTTGCGGCACCGGCTCGGCGCACTGCTCCGATGGGGTCGTGCTGCTGCACTTGACCTGGGCACCATTGGGCCTGGTGATCCCGTTGGCCAACGATTCGGCCACCTCGGTGAGGGTGCAGCGCTGCTGTGGCCCCAAGGCGCGATCTACAACGAGCGCTACCTCTCCATTGGGGCCGGCACGATGGTGGGACCCAACGTCTGCCTCACCGCAGGGATGGGACCGACCCAAGATATGGTGACCAACCCGGTGGTCAAGATTGGGGAGCGGTGCCTGATCGGCCGAGGGAGCCACATCATCGGCCACTGGTCCATCGAGCTCGGCGACGACATCCAGACCGGCCCCTACGTCTACATCACCGACCAGAACCACGTCTACGAGGATCCGACGGTACCCATCGGCCAGCAGTGGCCGGTGGAGGCAGCGGTGAAGATTGGCTCCGGCAGCTGGCTGGGGGCCAACGTGGTGATCTTGCCCGGCACCCAGATTGGCGAGCACTGCGTGGTGGCGGCGGGTGCGGTGGTGCGAGGCGAGGTGCCGCCGTACTCGGTCGTCGCTGGGGTGCCAGCCAGGGTTGTGCGCCGCTACGTCGACGACGAGGGCTGGATCTCGACCCCTCACTGAGGGTCAACGCTGCTGTTCGGCCGATCTAGATTGGCAAGGTGGAGAGCACCCCGTCGGTCGTGGTCACGGTGTCTGGCATGGACCGGCCGGGCGTTGGTGCTTTGCTGTGGCGGGCGCTCGGCGACGTCGGCGCGCAGATCACCGACATCGAGCAGATCACCGTCCGAGGGCAGTTGCTGCTGTGCGCCGAGGTGGCCGCACCCACCGACGCGGACCTCGAGGTCATCCAGGCCGGCATCGACGACAGCGACCTGGTGCGTGAGCCGGGGATCTCGGTCACCGTCGTCCGCTACGACGATCCAGTCGAGCGCATCGGGACCTCACGGCAGATGGTGACGGTCTTGGCCCAAGAGCTCACTCCCGCCAAGCTCGAGGGCATCTTCATGACCATCGCCAGCCTCGGTGCCACCGTGGAGCGGATCCAGCACCTGTCGAACTACCCGGTCACGAGCTACGAGCTCTCGGTGGGCGCCGCTGATCCCGCTGCGCTCCGGGCACGGCTGGTGCGCGCCGCCAAGCGGCTGGGCGTCGACGTGGCGGTCCAGACCGCTGGGCTGCACCGCCGGGCCAAGCACCTCATCGTCATGGATGCCGACTCGACGCTGCTCCAAGGCGAGGTCATCGATGCCCTCGCAGCCAAGGCGGGCTGTGAGGCGGAGGTGGCAGCGATCACCGAACGTGCCATGGCGGGCGAACTCGACTTCGAGGCCTCGCTGCGCGAGCGAGTCGGGCTGCTCGAGGGCCTCGATGCGGCGGTGCTCGAGGAGGTTGCCGCCGAGATGGCCCTGACCCCAGGGGCGCGGACCTTGGTGCGGACCCTGCAGCGGCTGGGGTACGTGGCGGCCATCGTCTCAGGTGGGTTCCTCCAAGTCATTGGCCCCATCGCCCAAGACCTCGGCATCGAGCTGGTGGCGGCGAACACCTTGGAGGTCATCGACGGTCGGCTCACCGGCGGGCTGCTTGGCGCCATCGTTGACCGGCCGGGCAAGGCCGCTGCTCTGCGGCACTTCGCCGGGGTCGTCGGCGTACCGGTGACCCAGACCGTGGCGATTGGTGACGGAGCCAACGACCTCGACATGCTGGCAGCCGCGGGGCTCGGCATCGCCTACAACGCCAAGCCGGTGGTGGCAGACGCAGCCGACACGGCGCTCACCGTCCCCTACCTCGACGCGGTGCTGTTCTTCCTCGGCATCTCGCGTCGTGAGATTGAGTCGGTCGACCTCGAGCCCAGCTGATCAGGCGTCCCTCGAGGCCTTGACTGCTGCCACGTTGGGGTCCGTGCGCTGGTCGAAGCGAGCCAAGGGACCAAAGGCCACGAGGCAGGCACCGGCACCGAGCACGCAGATGATGCCACCTGAGACGATCGAGAAGCGCAGGGAGGTCACCTTGGCGATGGCCGCTGAGCGCAACTGGCCGAGCGACGGTCCGGTGGAGTAGCTGAGGAGTTCGATCCCGGCCAGCCGTCCTCGGTAGGTGTCGGGGATCGAGCTGTTCCACATCCGCTGCCGGAACACGGCGCTGATGGCGTCCGCGGCGCCTGCGGCCACCAGTGCGAGCAGCACGACGGGCAGTGCGCTCGAGAGCCCAAAGGCGGTGATGGCCAGTCCCCAGGCCATGGCAGCCATGGCGATGGCCCTGCCGTCGCGGTGCACGGATCGAGTCCATCCACTGGTCAGCGAAGCCACCATGGCACCGGCGGGGATCGCGGCGTAGAGCGCGCCGAGCACCCAGCGCTCGTGGTAGCGGTCCGCCACGAACGGGAACAAGGCGTAGGGGAAGGCGAAGATCATCGCCACCAGGTCCACGAGGTACGAACCGAGCAGGTCGCGTCGACCCCCGGCGAAGCGGAGCCCGTCGACCAACTTGGCCAGGCTTGGTCGCTCAGCTGCGCGTTCGAGGGACACGCCCTCCAGCCCACGCAGCAGCACGAGGGCGACGAGGAAGCTCACGAGGTCGGCAGCGAAGCAGGAGGCCGGCCCAAAGGTGGCGGCGGCGATGCCGCCGAGGGCCGGTCCTGCCACGGTGGCGATGGTTCGCATGCCCATCTGCAGGCTGGCTGCTGCGGCCAACTGGTCGTGGGGGAGGACCTTGGGCACCATGGCCTGCAACGACGGCTGCTGGAGTGCGTCGAAGGTGGCGAAGGCGGCGGCAGCGACGTACAGCGGCCAGAGGCTCGGGTGGCCGAGCACGGCGTTGACCACGAGCAGCAGTGAGGCGGCGGCCATCGCCACGTTGCACCACTGGGCGAGGGCCTTGCGGTCGATGGAGTCGGCCAACACCCCGCCCCACAGGCCGAAGACGATGAGCGGGACCAGCTCGACGGCACCAATGGACCCAACCGCGAGGTACGAACCGGTGAGCAGCTTCACCTCGATGGGGATGGCCACGAAGGTGGCCATGGAGCCAACGGTGGAGATCGACTCGGCCGCGAAGATGCGGCGGAAGTCCTTCGAGGTCCGCAGGGGTGCGAGGTCGACGGTCAGGGCCCGAAGTCTCGCACCGAGCGTTGGTGACTGGTCTCCCCCGGTGTCGGTCACCGATCCGAGTGCTGGGAGGCGAAGTCGGTGAAGTACCCAAAGGCCACCGGGCCGTGCGAGGTGGCCGGGCCGCCATCCATGGAGATGGCGACCCCAAGCGCTTCGGCCACCTGCGCGGCCGTCGCACCGGCACGGGCAGCGCCCTTGGCGTGGGCCGCCATGCACCCGTCGCAACCCTTGATCACTGACAGCGCCAGGGCGATGAGCTCCTTGGTCACGAGGTCGAGGGCGCCTGGGGCGAAGGCCGCTTGGTGCAACTCCGTGAAGGCCCGCCAGGTGGCAGGAATCTCGGCTCGCAGCGCCCGGGCATTGGGGGCGATCTCGGCGAGGACCGCTTCGCCGGGGTGGTGGTGCGCAGGCTCCATGGCAGGGCTCCTCAGGATTGGGCAACCCTCGGCCCCGGCGCGTGCCAGAGCCGAGGGTTCGCCAAGGTGCTCAGTCGAGCAGGCTGATGAGGTCGATGCGGTCGCAGACCTCCTTGGTCAACAGCGGCACCACCTCGAGGGCAGACATGTTCTCCTGCACCTGCTCAGGGCTCGACGCGCCGGTGATGACGGTCGAGACGTTGGGGTTCTTGACGCACCAGGCGATGGACAGCTGGGTGAGGGAGATGCCGAGGTCGTCGGCGACCTCCTTGAACGCCCGCACCTTCTGGTTGCGCTTCTCGTCGGTCAGCAGCTTGTTGAGCCACTCGTAGCCGGGAAGGGTGGCGCGGCTCCCCTCGGGCACCCCGTCGAGGTACTTGCCGGTCAGCAGGCCCGAAGCCAGCGGCGACCAGGTCGTCAGGCCGAGGCCAATGTCTTCGTAGAGCCGGTCGTACTCCTTCTCCACCCGGTCACGCCAGAGCAGGTTGTACTGCGGCTGATCCATGAGTGGCTTGTGGAGGTGGTGGCGCTCCGCGATGTCGTAGGCCGAGCGGATCTCGTCGGCGGACCACTCCGAGGTTCCCCAGTACAGGGCCTTGCCCGCCGAGACCATGTCCGACATGGCCCAGACCGTCTCCTCGATGGGCGTGTGCCGGTCCGGCCGGTGGCAGAAGACGAGGTCCACGAAGTCGAGCCCGAAGCGCTCGAGGCTCCCGTCAATGGCCTGGGAGAGGTACTTACGGTTCAAGGTGTTGGTCATGTTGACCCCACCGTGGATGCCCCAGTAGAGCTTGGTGGACACCACGTAGCTGTGTCGGGCCCAGCCCAACTGGTTGATGGCTTGGCCCATGATTCGCTCGGACTCGCCCGCCGCGTACCCT
>CAINFA010000213.1 GCA_903847955.1 uncultured Actinomycetes bacterium | reverse complement strand
CTGGTAGAAGACGAAGGTTGCTACATCCGGGAAGTGCCAGACGTTGTTCGAGCCGTCGACCCAGAAACTCGCATTCGAAGTTGACTCCACGATGGCAGGGCCAATTTGGCACGAAATAGGGCCGTCTTCCGGGAGTGAGTTCGCCTGGTCGTAGCTCAAGCCAGTTCGTAGCACCGGCACACCGTTGACGTTTCGGAGACAACTGTCAACCTCGGCGGTCGGGATGTGCTGTCGATGGCCGTTGCCCTCGATGACCCAGCTCACACCATCATTTCGTCGAATGATCGAGCCAACGAGGGGCTGCCAGTTCAGCATATACGGCTCGTTCGAACCAGCGAGGAGAGTCGCTATCTCGGAGGGTGTCCACTCCACCGGCAACACAGAAAGCGGCCCGATTCCTTGGTTCATGATCCCAAAGTGCGTGAGCGCGTAGTAGGTCTCAGTATCCGGAATCCCATGTCGAGTATTCGTGTTGTCGACGACATACGACGCACCATCCGTGCTCCTTACCACCACCTGGGAAGGGCTCCAACTTCCCGTCACTGAGCAGGGCCAATTGGAGCCGACGTTCGGCAACTGGCTCTGCACGAGGGAGAGGCTGTAGGAACCTCCGTGGTACGTCATGCCTTGCACATTCCGGAAGCACGCTTCGTCCCGCGCCGCCGGCATGAGATGCCGCACGTCGCTGCCATCAACGACCCAATCACTCCCGTCGCTGGTGGCCAGTAGGTGGTCGCGAACAGCCACCAGATCGATGATGCGGCCGGCAGGATTTCCGAGGTTCAGCGCGCCGAGGTCGGCAATCGCCCAGCCCTTGGAGTCGCTGACCACCGCCTGCGCACCGTAGTTTCCCTGGAGGTACGCGTAGTACGTGTCCGTGTCAGGAATCGAGTGGCGCGTGTTGGTGTTGTCAACCAACCACGATGACCCGTCGGTCGCTTCCACCAAGACGTTGCGGCCAGGCGGAGCGACCGTGCACCACCCACTGTTCTTGTTCGGGTCCTCAGGCAGGGTCGCGACATCTTGGGCAGAGAGGCCCGTTCGGGAGACTGCGAGAGCGCCCGTATCGTTCCTGCCAACGTATCGCCAGCAGGCGTCGTCGGCCGGGTAGGGGATGTGTTGGCGCACTCCGGCGGACGTGACGATCCAACTGACCCCATCGCTTCGACGAATGATGGTGTTGGCGATCGCCGGCAACCAGAGGTGCGCTGGTTCGTCACTGCCTGGTGAGTACCAGAGCGAAGCGACGTCGGTCGGGGGCCACACAGCCTGGCCGATGGAGACGTTGGGTCCACCATTGTCGTTATGGGTGAGCCAGTTGAACGTGTCCGCATCAGGAATCGCGTGTCGATTGTTGGTGGCGTCGACGAAGTAGGAGGACCCATCGGAGGACCTGATGACCAGTGGCCCAACGATGCAGGGGCCGGGGGAGCCTTCTGGCAATGAGTTCGCCAGTGTGTAGGACAGGTTCGTCTCTGAGACACGGTACCCCTTCAAATCCCGCCAACAAGCATCATCTGCGGCATACGGGATGTGGTGACGGACCCCTTGACCGTCAACGACCCAACTCACGCCGTCACTTCGCCGAATGATGGAGTTGAGGTGGCTAGACGCCAACAGCTGTTCCGGCTGGTCCCACGACGCGGCCAACTGGTTCACGGCAGCTTGCGAATCGACCGAGATGGCCGGACCGTAAGTCGCCACCAAGTAGTAGTAGGTCTGCGTTGAGAGGATGTGGTGCCGCGAGAGGGATGAGTCGACGAAGTACGACGCACCATCGGGCCCCGTCAGCACGTGGTTCGCCCAAGTCGACGGCAGGCAAGTCGCCGACGAGGTCGCATTGCAGCTATACGACACAACTGAAGTAGTTGCTGCCGGCCCCACGTAGCCAGATTGGTTGACCGGGAAGACGACCACGTCATTGGTCCCGCCTGAAAGAGGCAGTTGCAGCGTGGTTGACGATGTCGTCGTCGTCGCAATGGAGCCACCCGTGACGATGTAGTGCCCCATCGGGGATCCGCCAGTGTTGCGCGGCGGAGTCCATGAGAGCGAGGCGACTCCCGAGCCTTGCACCGAGATCGCCCGCAAGCTCCCTACTGGATCAAAGCTCGAGCCCACCGTGACCGGGACGATCGCCATCAGGCCCGTCTGGTCAGACGCCTCAACTTGGAAGCTCCGGCCCGCAGAGCCACCCACCCGGAGATCTCCTGAGGTCGTGATCGAATCGTCGGACGCCGCTCCAATGAGTGACCATGTCAGCGGCGCGACCTTGCCATCGCTCCGCGTTGCCGTGAAGTGGACGGTTGAGTGCGGAGCCAACGTCGCGGCAGTGGGATTGACGCTCAAACTGGCTGGTGGCCCGTCACCGAAGGAGATGCTCGGAAATGGCGTCTCTGCGAGCTCCAGTTCAAGTGATGCATTGATCCAGCCGTGCAGGAAGTTGAAGTCCAGTCCTGCTGACACTCTGACGCTTGGGGTGAGCGTGAAGTACGGGGCCTCCAGCGGGTTCACGGATAAGGTCAGCACCAAGTCAGCCTGAACATTGGGTCCGGCGAGATCGTAGATCTCCACCTGCGGCTGGGCTGCGAGATCGATCGTGCCCTCGGCGCTCGCGTCGACGCCCTTGATCAAGCTGCTACCCGACAAGTGAGGCGCCTCCGTGAGGTTCTGCGCCTTGAGCGTGTCAGGGTCGGACGAGTCCCAACTGAGCGCACCGCCGAACTGCGCAGACGCGGACACCGACACCTCCAACTTCCCGCTCACCGTGAGGTAGACGGGAATCTTGGGAAACACGACGACCGGCACGGGTCCAACTTGCAGATCAATCGGCGTCGGTGAATCGATCTCACCGATCTCCCACCTGCGAGAACCCTGCACGCTGAGCGTGGCACTCGCAGATGCCCGAACGACGGCAGACGCCGTGACGCCAGCACCAGTGGGGAATCCCGCAGTGGTGCGAATGTCAGCAGCGATCTTCAGCTCGGCGTCAAGCGCGACCTCTCCCGAAACCTTGATGGGATCCTTGCCGAGTTCCAATGAGAGCGTCTTCGATAGCGATGCCGAGAGGGTGGCAGTCACAGACGGTTGCCGTGAAGCGGTTGAGACGCCCGCGGTCTTCGCCACGAAGTGAGCCCCAGGGAGCGCCATGGGGTTGCCTGCGTAGCCAAATCCAAGGTTCTCGAACGCCTGGTTGAGCGACGCGGGTCGAATGGTGACGACCGTCGTGCCCGCTGCACTCGATACCTGGTCAACTGAAGCCAGAATGCCCTGCGGCAACAACGAGGAGGGCGCTCCGACGATGACGCTGCCTGAGTGCAGCGAGGTGACGTCACTCGGCGCTGGTGATGGCCAGGTCAGCGTCGTGCTCGTCGCTGAGATGAGCGCACTCAACGTTGCTGAGCCCAGCACGGCGGTCCCAGGGCTCAGTCCTACGACAGGAGAGATAGCACTACCTGCGTTGGCACCGGCACTCATCCCAAGCACCTGTGGTGGTGAATCATTCGTAATGACCGCCTGCAGCGCTGCGCCGTTGCAGGAGGCTTGATGTCCAAGACTTGTTGCGAACACCCAGGCCGTGAAGGCGGTCCTGCTGCTGAGCGCTGCGAGCGCGTCACTCGGAACTGCCCAGCGGGTACTGGAGGAGAACAGCGTGGGCCAGAGGTCAACACTCGAGGCGTCGATGGCACCACTGACACTCGGCACCATAACGGCGCAGTAGTAGGTCTTGCCCGTGGTTGTCCCCGGGTCCACAGAGGCACCCCAGATCACACTGAAGCCGTTCTTGCCATCTGGGATCTCTTCGACTCCGGAGGGCTGAGATGGTGGCACGGTTGAACTTGGAATTACCGTCGTGGTGCTTATCGAAGAGGAGCTCACCTTGTTACGTGCAGCGATAGAGATCGT
>CAINFA010000212.1 GCA_903847955.1 uncultured Actinomycetes bacterium | reverse complement strand
GCCTTCACTGTTGGGTCCGGTGTTGGGTCTCACCCTCTCAACAGTAGATTGTGGGGTGGAGATTTTCTCAACACCCCATCAATCACTGGGTTTTCGTGGTGCGCTCGGAGGGATTCGAACCCCCAACCTTCTGATCCGTAGTCAGATGCTCTAATCCGTTGAGCTACGAGCGCTTCATGGACGCCGTCACACTGGACGATGACCGGATCTCCACTCTAGCCGCTCGGTCACCATCGGTCGAAGCGCCGCCGCTCAGCCCTAGGCAGCGAGCTTGGTCTCGAGCTCTCGCAGCGAGGTCAGGATGGCGTTGATCTCTTGGTCTTGGGCCATGAGGTGCTCTTGAATCTGCAGTGCCTCGTGCAAGACGGCATCGGCGTCTTGGTAGGTGGCATCAGCGCGAGCATCTGCGGCGCGGGCCTGGATGTTCTGCCCCACGATGATGATGGGGAGCAGCACCAACTGGAGGAAGTTCGAGGAAATCCACTGGACGATGACCACCAGGTTGCCCGAGCTGATGGCGTCAGGGAGCGAGCTGAACGAGATGGCGGCGAAGGCGTAGGCGCACCACATGGTGCCCACCACCAAGGTGATCTTGAGTCCGATGAGGGCGTTGAGCCGCTGGACGGCACTGGCCTTGGGTACGACGTCTTGGGTCTTGACCGGGCCGGTGGTGGCCCGCTCGGCGATGCGAGGGTGCTTGCGGTGGGTGAAGTTGATGGTCATGACGCCAGTGTTCCAATCCTTGGCACCCATGGGGTTGATACTCGAAGCCAACGCGGTGTCTCGGTAGGGTGAGGCTGCCCGGCAGCCGGGCGAAGGGGGACCCATGGACCAGGTGTACGCCGAGATCGATGCGCTGTTCGATCACGTGGTGGACGTGCGACGGGACCTCCATGCCCACCCCGAGCTGAGCCACGACGAGCATCGCACCACCGCGCTGATCCGCCACGAGATGTCCCAGCTCGGCCTCGACGAGGTTCCGGTGGCCACCGCCACCGGCGCCGTCTTCACGCTCGAGGGTGCTCGCCCGGGCAAGACGGTGCTCCTCCGTGCCGACATCGATGCACTGCCCATCACCGAGTACGCCGGCGACTCGTTCATCTCGACCACCGAGGGCATCATGCACGCCTGTGGGCACGACGGGCATGCGGCCAGCCTGCTCGGTGCTGCCACCGCCCTCACCCGACACGCCGATGTGCTCTCGGGTCGCTACGTCTTCTTGTTCCAGCCGGCCGAGGAGGGGTTTGCCGGGGCATCGGCCATGATCGACGGCGGCATCTTGGACCTCGTTCGTCCCGATGCGGCGGTCGGCTGCCACCTCGCCTCACCCGCACCGGTGGGGCTGGTGGGGGTCAAGACCGGGATCGCCATGGCCGATGCCAGGAGCTTCACCTTGACGGTGGCCGGACTCGGCGGGCACGGTGCCGCCGCGCCGACTGAGGGCAACGTGATCGTGGCCCTGGCCCGGCTGATCGACGGCCTTGGTGGCGTCGCCACCGGGCTGCGCTTCGAAGAGGTTGAGTGCAGTTGCTCGGCTGGCATCGTCAGCGCCGGGACCGCGGCCAACGTCATTCCTGATCGTGCGCACTTGCGTGGCACGCTGCGGACCTTCGACGACGCGACCACCTCGGCAGCACTCGAGCGGATCGACCAGCTGTGCACCGCCGTCTCGTCCTCAATGGGGGTGGAGGTGTCGGTCCACTACGACAACCACACCCCTGCGGTGTGCAACGACGGCGCCATGGCCAAGGTGGTGGCCACCGCCGCGCAAGGGGTGGTGGGGACAGCTGGGGTGTTCGCCATGCCCCCCGTCACCCCGAGCGACGACATGTCGGAGTTCCTCCTGCGGATCCCCGGGTGCTACTTCATGGTCGGCGCGGGCAAGGCGGATGGCTCCTCAGGCATGCACCACCACCCTGGCTTCGCCATCGACGAGGCGAGCTTGGCCGTCGCGGCCAAGGTGCTAGCCGGGGCCGCCATTCAGATGGCCGAGGGCAGCTGACCCGACGAAGCTCAACCCTCGTTGGTAACGAAGGGTTCGAAGAGGTAGTGCCCTCCGGCGATCGCTCCACCGCCGGTCACCACCGTCACCTTGGCGAGCAGGGTCCCAAGGACGTCTCGGTGCACCTGGCGGGCATCGCCGCCGGTGAGGTAGAGGTGGTCGAAGTGCACGAGGTCGTGCAGAGCCCGCACCCCGAGGAAGAGCCGCCGATTCCACTCGTCGTAGCCGACCTTGTGGAAGGCGCGATTGCCGAGGTAGGCGTCGAAGTCCACCTCCTCCCCAGAAGGCATGGATCCGAACTGCAGGTGGGGCGTGGCACGACCCTCGTCGTAGACGGCACAGCCAACCCCTGTCCCGAGCGTGACCACCACCTCGAGACCTCGCCCACGGATCAGGGACCAGCCTTGGAGCTCGGCGTCATTGACCACCTTGACCGGGCACCCAAGGCAGTCCGTCAGCCGCGCCTCTAAGGGATAGCCCCGCCACTGGGCGGCGAGTGCGTGCTGCACCCGGCCCCCCAAGCCATCAGGGGACTCAAAGTGCGGCGCCACCATGATGGTGCCGCGGCGCACCACCCCTGGGAACCCGACCGCCACCCTGTCCACCGCTTCGAACCGCTGAGTGAACTCCCCCACCACCTCGAGCAGCCCACCGGGACCTTCGGGCGGGAGCGGGTAGGGCGTGCGCGTCTTCTGCCGGTGGCTCTCCAACGTTCCATTCGAGGCGATGACGGCACCCTTGATGCCAGTGCCTCCAATGTCGATGCCCAGCGTCCGAGGTGCCATGGCCGAGCAGGTTAGGCCCCTGGCCTCGCTCGTGCAGGGCTCGATGAGCCAGTTCCCAGTTCCGTCTCAGCACGTTGGAGGGGCCGGGGTAGTCGCACGAGGCAGGGGGGTGCGGCGCCGTAGAGCAAGAGCCCTCGCCCCGGGCGCACTGATCGCAGCACCTCGGGTCGCAGGACCGCCATCCGTTCGCTCGAACGTGTCACGCTCAAGCGTTGGCCCTGGGCTGCAGAGCGAGACTCGACCTGCACTCGCTCCATCCCTCCGATGTCTGCCAGCAGCGCGCTCGTCGCGGGATCAATGGTCCCCGACAGGATGAGCCGAGCGCGGTGGTTGGCCACGATCGAGGGTGCTCGCTCGCCGTAGCGTGCCAGCACCTGGCCGTAGTCCTGGAAGACCGTCAACAAGCTGACTCCGAGGCCGACGCCGGTGGCGGCCAAGACGTCGAGCTCATCGAGGGCGGCAATGTGGGCTCCCTCGTCGAGCACGACGAGGCACCGCTCGATCGTTCCCGACGCCGCCAGCTCAATGGCGCACTCAATCGCCGCCGCCCGCACCGCGGCGAGCAATCCGCGGTAGCGCGCCTGATCCCTACTCGGC
Organism: uncultured Actinomycetes bacterium; assembly: GCA_903847955.1. Lineage (GTDB taxonomy): Bacteria > Actinomycetota > Acidimicrobiia > Acidimicrobiales > RAAP-2 > CAINFA01. The sequence continues at coordinate 7,783 of CAINFA010000212.1, read as the reverse complement.
GCGCAGAGGTAGAGCGTTCCTTGCGCCGCCAGCAGCGCACCGAGATCGAGTCGTTGCGCAGGGGCAACATGGTGATCGGTGAAGACATCGAGCACCACCTCGGCGGTGGTCACAATCGAGCTCACCTGCCGCTCATCCCTCGATCGACCGAGTTCGAGCACCGAGGAGGCAGCGTGCTCGCCGAACGCCTCGAGCACGTGTTGGGCTTCGAAGACCATCTCGGGATTGAGCCACCGGAGGACCTCCACAATCCCGCCCCCCGCCAGGTGTGCAGCCCGGAGGAGGGGTGCGAGGTGGCGAGCAGCCGCTTGGAGCCAGAACGCGCCGTCGGCGCTCGGCCTTCCCTCGCTCGACGAGGCGCACAGGTCACGAGCGATCCGCCGTGCGGCCTCGAAGCTGGTTGCTCCATCCACCGGCGACCACCAGCGCACGTCACCGCCGATCGCCGCAGTTGGTTCGACGATGGCCACCGGACCCATGCGGCGCCGAGCGGCGAGGGTGGCGCTCACCACATCGTCTTTGACCGAGGTCACGATGCATGGCCCCGGCCAGCGGTGGACCGAAGGCACGACCAAGCGCGACGTCTTCCCCGATTGGGTCGGACCGAAGATGAGCGCGCTGTGGCCCGTCTCTGCTGCGATGGACCTGGGGCCGCGGTGCCCGAGGAGGAGCCTCTCTGGCGGCATCCTCCAACTGGCGGTCCCGAGCGGAAGGGAGGTGAGGCCAGACCGATGCGAGGGGCCCAACACGCCAACCGTTGCCATCCCAACGGTGCTGCGGCGGGTGGCGGAACTCATCGGACCATGGCGGCGTCGGTGTTGGCCAGCGCCAGCTCTACCGGGGTCAGTTGGTGCCGCACGAGATGGCTCATCCCGCCGATGCGCCACAGCGCGGTGCCCTTTGCGACTCGCTGCAAGATGCGTTCCTCCACTCCAGAGAGCCCGAGCGCTCGAGCCGTGTGGCTGGCGTCGTCGTGGCTTTGACCGAAGATGACCCAGGTCTCTGAGTCGGCCACCAGACCAGCGGCCAAGGCCTTGGCTGCAGGCCCCTCTGCCCCGAGCGTGTCGACGTCGGCCAGCCGATGCAGGACGCAGATGTTGGCCACGCCTCGGGCTCGCGCCAACTTCCAGGATCCTTGGAACCAGCGACTCACCGCAGCATCACCAAGGATCGACCAAGCCTCATCGAGCACCACGTACCGCTGGAGGCGTGGTCCCGGGCGGACCAGCTGGTGGCCGAGCCAGGCCAACGCGCAGGTGACCAAGAGACCAACGCCGTCGGAGTGGAGCAGACCTGAGAGGTCGAGGACCACCATCGGGCCGTCGAGGGACAGCCCGTCAGTGGTTGGCGCATCGAACATGCCGGCGAGGTCACCAGTGCACATGCGACGGAGCTCGAGGGCGACATCTCGGCCATCTTCGGTGAGCTGTCGAGTTGTCGTTGCCAGCGAAGCGGCAGCGGCAGGGCTGGGGATGAGGAGAGCCTCGACCACGTTGGACAGCAGCGGCGTGCTCCCACGGGCAGCGGTGGCCACGGCCAGATCGACCGCGGTGCGCTCCCTCGGGCTGAGCCGCCGGCGCAGGGTGGACTCCGTCAACGCTGCCACCAAGGTCCCGTTCGCGGTCAGCACCTCTGGGGTCGTCCCGGCACCAAGCGGGTTCAACCTGATGGTCCCTCCGGGTCTGAGTGCGACGGGGGTCACCCCCAGCGCCGCCGCGAGGGGCCCGTACTCCCCCTTGGGGTCCACCACGAATGCCGCTCGACCCCAAGCGGCGTTGCGGAGCAAGAAGGACTTGAGGAACGCGCTCTTGCCGCGACCGATCTGGCCCAGCACCACCATGTTGGGATTCGAGAGCTCCCCGGCGGCGTACTGCGTGAACGGATCGAAGCAGAAGCTGCCCCTCAAGAGGTCATGGCCGATGGGCACCCCCGATCGCACCACGCCAGCAGCCACCGGGACCGCCATGGCCGCCCCCAGCAAGGTGCTCTCATGCACCGGTGGCAGCCATGAGGATGCGGTACTCATCGACGAGCCCCAAGCACACTGGTGGCACGCAGCGCCTGACGTTGATCACCCACGCACGCCTCGACCTCAAGGCCGATCCGGGACGCGAGGTGGTTGAGCTCGGCCCAGCTGCGCGCAAGGCCCTCGTGATCCCGAGCGGCGACGGTGATGAACCCGCGGAGCTGCGCCAGTCCACCGCCACTGACGAGGGCTGCCTCAAGGTGATCCAACTCCTCGCTGGCACGGCGACGTCGAGCCGAGACCCGGAACCCCGTCGACGCCACCATCTGGTGGTCCGCCAAGGCCGCCACTTGGCGGCGCTCCACTGAGCGTTGGGCATCTCGCTCACGAGGGATGCAGATCGAGAGGCAGACCCTGAGCTCGAGGGCACTGAGCAGCAGTGGTCCGAGCATGCCGAGATCGATACCTTGCTCAGGCCACCTTCGAATCCACCCCGTTCGCCAGCACTGCTGTGCTGACCGCACCTCACCCCAGGCTTCGGAGCCGCCCATCGCTCGCTGGTCTCGTGCCTCAAGGTCGGCCAACACGTCGTTGCTGGGTGCAGCAACGTGGTACCCGCCTTCGGCGAGGGTGGTAGAGACCGATCGGGCCACATCGAGAAGCCGGCCACGTCCACCCTCGTCGTTGCGACCAGCGGCTTGGTCAAGGACGAGGAGCGACGCGCTGGTGGCGGTGGTGGCCTCGAGCCAGGCCGCCGTTGCGAGCGTGGGCGTCGTCATCGGTTCGGGTTGGTGGCGCAGGCCGAGCAACCGCACGCCAATCCCCCCATGGTGGTCATCCCCCACCAGCCCAATCGCCGCTGCCAGCACCTCGAGTCGTCGACGCTGGGTCTCGGGGTCCTTCAGCACCGCGTCGGCCGAGGACACCTGGAGGACCACGCAGGTGACCTCTCCGGTGGCCACCACGCACAGCCCGCCAGGCTCGAGCGAGGTACTCCATGGCTCGACCTGGCCACGGCTCGGTCGCAGGGTCCTGCCGATCGATCCTGCGGTGAACCGCACCCCAGCCCCTGCCCATCGGTCGATACCTCGCCCCTCTGGACTGAGCACCAACGCCGACGCCGTGCAAAGGACGAGGAGCGCGCGCGCACCGAGCAGTGCGGTTCCCCCAAGGAGACCTTGGGCGACGATGACCGCAGCAATGCCCACAACGGCGATCGCAAGCTGGCCTGTCCTGAGTCCCATGGTCGTCCGGAAACGTGGCCGACTCACGCGTTCGGTGGTCAAGTGTTGGGTCATGGGGCATCGCTCCCTTCGATGAACCGCAGGACGGGTCCGAGGTGGTCTTGGTCGAACCGGTGCCGCTCTGGGGTGTGACGAGCTGCATGGGGTGGACGAGGTGGAGCAGGGGTTCCCGTGGCCACCTCAAGGGAAACCACGGACAACCCGGCGTCCTCAGCAGTTGGGAGCGGTGTTGGCCCCGCGGCGGCGAGCGCCTCGATGCCCGGGACCCCACCCGCTCCACTGACCGCCATCGCCGCCCTCGTGCCGAGCAGGGCGGAGCGCTGGAGCGCGGCAGCACCACGTTGCCGATGGCCCTCGAGCCCGGCCACCACCACCCCCTCGGCGAGGGGGATGATCCGGAAGATGGCGTAGGGGGAGAACGCTGCCAGCAGCAGCAACAGCACCCCGCTCAACAACGCCGAGGCGCTCGACCTTGAGGCCCCCAGTGCCGAGGTTGCCAAGCAGAGCACCGCCACCACGACGAACTTCGAGGCGATGAGCCCACCGAGTACCTCGGCTAGACGGCGCCCCCACCGAGTGAGCGCGGGGTGCACCTGAGCGGCGAGGACGAGGGGGAAGAAGAGCACTGCGACGTCGATGGCCGCGCCTCGGAGCGCAAGCTCGAACCACAGCGCGAGCGACGCCACGATCGCCAGCACCGCGGCCAGCGCGGCGATGCACCCCGGGAGCCCACCGGTCACGATGGCACCGAGTCCACCGAATCTGGAGGCGACGGCTTCGATGGCGGCTGTGGTCGAGACCCCTGCCGAGGTGGCGAAGCTTCGACACAGGGCATCGGTAGCACCGAGGCTCAACTGAGTGAGCGAGATTGCCAGCGTGCTCCCCAACACCGCCAGGGGAAGCTGCACCACCACGGCGCGCACCATGCGACGGGGATCGCCGTGTGCGACCGCATCGATGGCCACCATGAGCAGCGCCACCAACGCCACGGGTGCTGCCACGGTCACCATGGCAGCGAAGTTGCGATGGAACCACACGGCACCAATGGCGGGTGCGGTGGTTGCGGTGAGCACCGCGCCCACCTGCTCCAAGAGCCACGTCGCACCCGCCGCCAACCAGGCGGTGAGGCTCTGGAGGAGCACGTCACCGATGCCTTGGCTCAGGATCGACGTCACGCCACACACCACACCGAGCCCGGGGATCGGGACGCAGTGGGGGTGCGCGACCACGGCGAGCAGGGTGCGAGCCATCAGTGGAGCGAGCGCCCAGCGTGGAAGAAGAAGTTCACGATGGCCGGTGCGGCACCGACCAGCAACGCTGCGGCACCCGAGGCCAACACTGCTCGACGTCCGGCGTAGGCCTGCTGGTAGTTCTGGGCATGGCTGCCGAGCGCCCAGATGGCCGCTCCGACCAGCATGCCCACCAGCGCCAAGATCAGGGCCCAGCCCGCGAGGCCATTGACGAGCTGCTGCAGGGTGCCGCTGCCGGGGAGGTCGGAGGGGGTGGGACTCGACTGGACGTCGGTGATCACGGTGCGCACGGGGAGGACTCCTTCGGTTCTCGACGGGATGATGTCGGCAACCTAGAAACACCCTTTGCGGGCAACCTCGCGGCGACGCGGCGCCTCAGCGAGGGGCCCTCGCTCTGTAATGATTAGGAGATGGCATTGCTCACAGCGCAGGTCTCCATCGCCCTGCCTGTCCTCGCCTTCGCCGGCATTTGTGCCGGTGCGCTCCTCTTGGCGGTGTTGGTCACTGCCGTCATCGCTCGCCGAACGGGACGGCGTGCCCTGGCGAGCCGACTGAATGCGCTCGGGGCACGCCTCGGTACCGACGGCCCCACTGGCGAGCACTCCATCGAAGAAGCGCTGACCTACCTCGAGCAGGTCACCGGTGCCGCCACCGAGGCGGTGGCCCAGCAGAGTGCGGACGCCTTGCGGCTGCGCCGCTCCCTCGACTCACTCCCCCAAGGCGTGGTGGTCTGCGATGAGAGTGGCGCGGTCGTCTACCGCAACACGAGAGCCAATGAGCTCATGGTGTCACGCCACGGCGATGCACTGGCCGCCCAGGCGGTGACCGAGCTGCTGGCTGACGCGTGGCGCGACGGATCGGCTGAACGGACCTTGGAGCTGTTCGGCCCACCGAGGACCACCTTGGCGGTGCGGGCCATCTTGATCGACGATGGTCGTCGACCGGTCGGCGTGGTGGCCATGATCGACGACGTGTCCGAACGCCGGCGCCTCGAAGAGGTCCGCCGGGACTTCGTGGCCAACGTCTCCCATGAGCTCAAAACCCCCATCGGGGCGCTCGGCCTGCTGGCGGAGACCTTGATCGTCGAGAAGGACCGTCAGGTGGCGGGCAGGCTGGCGGACCGGATCCACACGGAGGCGTTCCGGGTGTCGCGCATCATCGACGACCTCTTGGACCTGTCGAGGATCGAGACCGAGATTTCTCCTCCCCGAGAGCCCGTGGCGGTCAACTTGGTGATGGCCGAGGCCGTCGAGCGTGTCCGGGCCAGCGCCGAGCAGCGCAACGTGTCGATCACCATGCTCGAGCCCGACCCCGCACTCAGCGTGCGTGGGGACCGGCGGCAACTGGTCTCGGCCATCCACGCCCTGCTCGAGAACGCCATCACTTACTCCTACGAGCACACCACGGTCACCATCGCCGGCTCGTCCACACCGCCAGATGCCTCGGCCCTCCTCGCCCCCGTAGAGGGCGAGGGAGCCGACGACCCCACCGACTGGCTCCGCCACGGCACCGTCCGGCTGACGGTCAGCGACAAGGGAGTGGGTATACCCACGAGGGACCTCGACCGGATCTTCGAGCGCTTCTACCGCGTGGATCTCGGCCGGTCGAGAGAGACGGGCGGTACCGGGCTCGGCTTGGCGATCGTGCGCCACGTGGCCCAGAACCACCACGGCAAGGTTGAGGTGGAGTCCCGAGAAGGTGAGGGGTCCACGTTCACCTTGGTGCTCCCGCTGTTCGGACAAGGATGATGGTGAAGAAGAAGCAGGACAAGATGCCCCAGGCGCCCGCGGCGGACCGCACCAAGGTGCTGTTGGTCGAAGACGAGGAGTCTTTCATCGAAGCCCTCGAGATCGGGCTCGCCAACGAGGGCTTCGACGTGACCGTCGCCCGCGACGGACACGAGGCCATGGCGTTCTTCGATCAGGGTGAGCCCGACTTGGTCCTGCTCGACATGATGCTGCCCAAGTTGAGCGGCCTCGATGTGTGCCGGACCATCCGCTCGCGCTCGACCGTGCCCATCATCATGGTGACGGCCAAGAGCGAGGAGATCGACACCGTGGTGGCCCTCGAGGTGGGTGCGGATGACTACGTGACCAAGCCCTACCGGCTGCGTGAGTTGGTGGCTCGCATGCGGGCGGTGCTGCGCCGCACCCCTGAGGCCACCGAGCCCAGCGAGGTCCTCCCCGCCGAGGAGGCCACCGTCGAGGTGGGTGAGGTCCGGGTGGAGCTCGACCGTCGCCGTGCGGTGGTGCGAGGGGTGGAGACCCACCTCCGCCGCAAGGAGTTCGACCTGCTCACCCTGCTCATGGAGAACGCCGGTCGAGTGCTGACCCGAGACGTCCTGATCGACCGGGTCTGGGGATCGGACTACGTGGGCGACACCAAGACCTTGGATGTGCACATCAAGCGACTCCGCACCCAGATCGAGGTCGATCCCTCCAAGCCGACCTTGCTGACCACCGTGCGAGGTATCGGCTACCGCTTCGACGGCAGCACGCTCAGCGCGGAGCGCTGATGGTGGTGTCCCCGAGGTAGGGGGCCAGCACACCGGGGAGCTCCACCGAGCCGTCCTCACGACGCCCCTGCTCGATGAGCGCCGCCCAGATCCTCGGCCACGCCAGAGCGGAGCCATTGAGGGTGTGGACCAACTGCGGCTGGCCGCCATCGGCTGGGCGGAACCTGATCTGTGCTCGCCGAGCCTGGTAGTCGCCGAACCACGACACCGAGGAGACCTCGAGCCAACGGTCAACCCCAGGAGCGAACACCTCGAGGTCCATGGTCCGCTTCGAGGGGCCGCCGATGTCACCGGTGCACAGGTCGAGCACCCGATAGGTGAGGCCGAGCTGCTGCAAGAGCGCCTCGGCCCGGGACAAGATGTCGTCGAAGGCTGCCTTGGCTCCCTCAGGGGTGGCGTAGGCGACGAGTTCAACCTTGTCGAACTCATGCACTCGCAGCACGCCGCGGGTGTCGCGACCTGCCGCCCCAGCCTCACGCCGGAAGCACGCCGTTGCCGCGGTGAACCGCAGGGGCAGCTGGGCCTCGTCCAAGATCTCGCCTCGGTGCATCGAGGTGAGGGGGACCTCGGCGGTGGGGATGGCCCACAGGTCGTCACGCTCGAGGTGGTAGGCCTCCTCAGAGAACTTCGGCAAGTGGCCGGTAGCGGTGATGGTCTCGGTCAGCACGAAGGTCGGCGGCCGGAGCTCTTCGTAGGCGTCTGCGTGGGCGTCAAGTGCGAAGGCCGACAGTGCCCGCAGCAGTCGAGCGCCTTGCTTGCGGAAGAGCGGGAACATCGACCCCGCCATGCGCGCACCGCGCTCGAGGTC
>CAINFA010000211.1 GCA_903847955.1 uncultured Actinomycetes bacterium | reverse complement strand
GCTCCAGCCCCCAGACGTGGTGGCCGCGCTCAACCGCAAGTTGTCCCCCGCGGTTCGGGTGACCGCTGCCGCGGTCGTCCCGTCGAGTTTCGACGCTCGACGGAGTGCCAGCGCTCGCCACTACCGCTACCTCATCGACGAGGGGTGGGTCCATGACCCCCTGCTGCGCCATGTGGCCTTCCACGTCGAACCTCGCCTCGATCTCCGAGCCATGGCCGAGGCAACTGAGGCGCTCGTAGGGGAGCACGACTTCCGAGCGTTCTGCCGCCGAGTGCCAGGCACCTCGGCTGCCGATCCGCTGCCGCGCCGGGTGATGGCGGCCTCGTGGCGGGTCGAACCTCGCAGCAGCGCCCACCCCGGCGCCAGCCGCCTGCTGCGGATGGACATCAGCGCGAATGCCTTCTGCCATCAGATGGTGCGCTCGATCGTGGGACAGCTCGTCGCCATCGGCCAGGGCAAGGCCGAGGTATCCAGCGTCGAGCGGCTCTTGGCGGCAGGCTCACGGGTGGGCGCGGCCCAGCCAGCCCCCGGCCATGGGCTGTGCCTGGTCGCGGTCGACTACGACGGGTTCTAGGGTTGCTCCCAACAGAGATGGGGTCTTGATGTTCTCGATGTTCGGCGGTGGTGGGAACCCGAGTGGGAACAAGAACGCCCGATACATGGTCATCGGGGTGCTCATCGCCATCGTGGTGCTCCGAGGGGTGCTGGCGAACGAGACCCGACGGAGCCCGGTGGTCAACCTCGTGGTGGTCATTGCCTTCTCGGGGGCGTTCTACTGGCTTCGGTTCGGTTCGAAGTGGGGCAAGGCGCACCTCGGCGGGTGGGGTCGTCGCGCCAGGACCCAGACGCCACCTCCACCACCCCCCAGCGCCCCAGGGATGCACCTGCCACCACCACCGGCGGGCTACGTCGCACCGATCGATACCGTGGCGCCCCCCATGGACCCCTCGAGTCCCTTGGGCGGGTTCCCCTCCACGCCGAGCACCCCGCCAACCGCACCCGAGGCACCTGCTCCGCCATCGCCTCCGCCAGCCGCCACCCAAGGATGGGTCGGGGGCGCATCGGTGGTGGATCCAACCACCGGCATCGAGGCCCCGGGTCCGAACGACCACTAACAGGGGCCGGCTGACCTCGCTGAGTGGGCTCGGCTTGCTCTCGGTCGCTCCAGCCCCTAACCTGTAACTCCGGCCTCCGGGCAACCCCGGGGTCCTCGTGGCCTCCCCAGCGGTGACGGCCTCTCGAACGAAGGAATCCAACTGTGGCTACCTACGCCCCCAAGCCAGCCGAGATCGTGCGCAAGTGGCACGTCATCGACGCCGACGGTCTCGTCCTCGGACGCCTGGCCACCGAGTGCGCCCGCCTGCTGCGCGGCAAGCACCAGCCGTTCTTCGCTCCGAACTGCGACACCGGCGACCACGTCATCGTGATCAACGCCGCCAAGGTGGTCATGACCTCGAACAAGGCTGACCAGAAGTTCGCCTACCGCCACTCGGGCTACCCGGGCGGCCTCCGACAGAAGTCCTACGCCGACATCTTGGCCGACGACCCGGTGGCGCTGATTGAGCGCGCCGTGCGGGGCATGATTCCGAAGAACACCCTCGGCCGCCAGCAGCTGGCCAAGCTGAAGGTCTACGCCGGCCCCGAGCACCCCCACGACGCCCAGCAGCCCAGCGACTACGACGTCTCGTCGATCCGCCGAGCCGGCTGACCAAGGAGCACATGATGGCAACCAAGCCCCTCACCCAGACCACCGGCCGCCGCAAGCAGGCCGTCGCTCGTGTCCGGCTTCGCCCCGGCACCGGCAAGATTACGGTCAACGGCCGCCCCTTCGAGGAGTACTTCACCTCGCCGACCCACCGCATGGCCATCTTGGAGCCATTGCGGATCGTCGGGCACGAGGAGACCTACGACATCGACGTCACCATGGATGGTGGCGGCAGCTCGGGTCAGGCGGGGGCCATGCGCCTCGGCATCACCCGTAGCTTGCTCGAGCTCGACGAGGAGACCCGACCGGGCTTGAAGAAGGCCGGCCTGATCACCCGCGATGCTCGTGAGAAGGAGTCCAAGAAGTACGGCCTCAAGAAGGCCCGCAAGGCTCCTCAGTACTCCAAGCGGTAGGCATGACTCCCCCACGCTTCGGCACCGATGGGGTGCGCGGCGTGGCGAACGAGGAGCTGACCGCCGAGCTGGCCTTGGCCTTGGGTCGCGCGGTCGCTCGGGTGCTGCCCGCTGCGGCCTTCGTGGTCGGGCGCGACACCCGTCGCTCGGGACCCATGCTCTTCAGCGCGTTCGCAGCAGGGATCTGCACCGAAGGTGCCGACGTCATCGACGTCGGCGTCCTGCCGACCCCCGCCATCGCCTACCTGGCCGAACGACGGGGCCTGCCCGGTGCGGTGATCTCCGCCAGCCACAACCCCTTCGCCGACAACGGGATCAAGGTGCTCGGGACCGGCGGCACCAAGCTGTCGGTGGAGGTCGAAGCGGAGATCGAGGCCGCCTTAGAGGCGGTGCTGGCCCAACCCGATGCCGCTCCTCGGCGCCCAACTGGGTTCTCCATCGGCACCATCACCACCGATGCCTCGAGCGTGGCGGACTACGAGGCCCACCTGGCTGAGGCCTTGGAGGGCCGAGACCTGCGTGGCCTCAAGGTGGCGCTCGACTGCGCCAATGGGGCCGCCTCGGTGGTGGGGCCGGCGGTGTTCTCGACCCTTGGCTGCACCCTGCTCACCATGGCCACCAGCCCCGACGGCTCGAACATCAACGACCAGGTGGGCTCAACTGCCCCAGGTCGGCTGGCCGAGTTGGTGCTGGCCGAAGGGTGCGACCTCGGGCTGTGCCTCGATGGGGACGCGGATCGGCTCATCGCCATCGACCACCACGGCCAGGTGGTGGATGGCGACCAGGTCATGGCCACCTTCGCCAAGGACCTCAAGGCCCGCGGCCGGCTGGCAGGGAATACCGTGGTGGTCACGGTGATGTCCAACCTCGGCTTCCACCGGGCCATGGCCGACGCCGACATCTCGGTGATCGACGTCGCGGTGGGGGACCGGAACGTCCTGGCAGCCCTCGATGCAGAGGGCCTCAGCTTCGGCGGCGAGCAGTCCGGCCACCTCATCTTCCGCCAGCGGGCCTCGACCGGTGATGGCCTGCTGACCGGCATCTTGCTCTGCGACCTCGTGGCGCGCTCGGGCCAAGACCTGGCGTCGCTCGCCGACGCGGCCATGGAGCGACTCCCCCAGGTGCTCCTCAACGTCAAGGTCGACTCCCCTGAGGTGCTGGTCGAGCACGACTCGGTCCTCCAGGCCATCGAGCAGCATCGAGCGGTGCTCGAGGGCACTGGGCGGATCTTGGTGCGAGCGTCGGGCACCGAGCCGCTGATTCGGGTCATGGTCGAAGCCACCGACCACGCAGTGGCCTCCACCACCGCCGAGCAGTTGTCGGAGTTGATCCGCACCTTGGACCAACTCGCCCTCGAGGCTCGGGCTGCCGAGCTCGAGGACCCAGGACCCACCTCGGAGCAGGGGTAGCATCGGGGTATGTGCGGGATCATCGGCGTAGTGGGTGCAGACGATGCAGTGCCGACGATCTTGGCTGGTCTGCACGCGCTCGAGTACCGGGGGTACGACTCGGCCGGGGTGGCCCTGCTGAGCGACGGGGGGCTCTGGCGAGCCCGAGCTGCTGATGCGAGCCAGTCGGTGCGTGAGCTGTTCGCCCTGTGCGCTGAGGCCCCGAGTGACGCCCGGACGGGCATCGGGCACACCCGCTGGGCCACCCACGGCAACCCCAACGTTCCAAACGCCCACCCGCACCTCGACTGCACCGGCCAGCTGGCGCTGATCCACAACGGCATCATCGAGAACTACCTCGAGCTCAAGGTCGGCCTCGAGTCCAGCGGCCACCAGTTCTCCTCGGTCACTGACTCCGAGGTGCTGGTGCACCTCATCGAAGTGGAGCTCGCCCAAGGCGACGGATTGGTCGAAGCCACCCGTCGGGCCATCGCCCAGGTGCGCGGCGCGTTCTCGGTGGCGGTGGTCAGCGCCGCAGAGCCTGAGCTCATCGTCGCCGCCCGGCGCATCTCGCCACTCATCGTCGGCTTCGGTGGCGGGGCGGGCTACCTCGCCTCGGACATCCCCGCCCTCATCGGTCGCTGCACCGAGGTCTACGCCGTCGAAGACGACCAGCTGGTCGCACTGCGCCCGGGCCGCTTCGAGGTCACGAGCTTCGACGGCGCAGAGATCACCCCAGTCCCCCTCGAGGTCGACTGGGACATCGAGGTGGCCGAGAAGGGTGGCTACGAGGATTTCATGACCAAGGAGATCCACGAGCAGCCACAGGCCGTGGCGGCCACCTTGCTCGATCGGGTCCACGCCGGGCACCTCGACCTCGACGAGCTGTCGATCTCTGACGAAGACCTGGCCGCGGTGACCAAGATCTTCCTGGTGGGCTGCGGATCGAGCTACCACACCTCGATGGTGGGCAAGTTCGCCATTGAGGCGTGGGCCAAGCTGCCCGCTGAGGTCGACATCGCGTCGGAGTTCATGTACCGCGACGCCATCTTCGACGACCGCACCTTGGTCATTGGGGTCTCCCAATCGGGCGAGACCATCGACACCCTCCAGGCCATTCGCCGAGCCAAGGCCCAGGGGGCGAAGATCCTGGCGGTGACCAACATCGTGGGTTCCTCGATGGCTCGCGATGCCGACGGGGCGCTGTACACGAGGGCGGGGCTCGAGATCTCGGTGGCCTCGACCAAGACGTTGCTGGCCCAGGTGACCGCCCTGCAGATCTTGGCCCTACGCTTGGCCGAGCTGCGAGGCACCATGACCTCAGCCGAGACCGCCGAGGTCTTCGCCTCGCTGCGTGAGCTGCCGGCGAAGCTGACCGAGCTCCTCGATCGCACCGACCAGGCCGAGGTGGTGGCCAAGGCGGTGGCCGCAACCGAGCACTTCTTCTTCCTCGGTCGCCACGTCGGGTTGCCGGTGGCGCTCGAAGGCGCGCTCAAGCTCAAGGAGATCTCCTACCGCAGAGCTGAGGGCTACCCAGCTGGTGAGCTCAAGCACGGCCCCATCGCCCTGATTGAACCCGGGACGGTCGTGGTGGCCGTGGTCCTCCAAGGACCCTTGGCCGAGAAGATGCACTCCAACATCGCTGAGGTCAAGGCGCGCGGTGCCACCATCGTGGCCGTCGCCGAAGACGACGACGAGGTGGTGGCTGGGCTGTGCGACTACGTGCTG
>CAINFA010000210.1 GCA_903847955.1 uncultured Actinomycetes bacterium | reverse complement strand
GGCCTCGAGCCAGTCGTTCTCGATGATCCAGCGGCGGATCTCGGACTCCCCGGATCCAGCAGCCCCGGTGAACAGCGGCGAGCCGTTGAAGACGATGGCGATCCGGCTGCCGCCCTTCTCAGCGGGCTTCATCTTCGAGATCATGTGCTGGAGGAAGAGGAACGACCCGTCGTTGATGCGGGGCAGCCCCGCCCCGAAGCGGCCGCGGAAGCCCAGCTTGTCGTGCTCGTCGCGCACGGCTTGTTCGACCTTCTTCCACTCGACCCCGAAGGGCGGGTTGGCGAGGGCGTAGTCGAAGGTGAGGCCCTGGTGGCCGTCTTCTGAGAAGGAGTTGCCCGCGGCGATGTGGCTCGCGTCCTGGCCCTTCAGCATCATGTCGCTGCGGCAGATGGCGTAGGTCTCGTCGTTGAGCTCTTGGCCGTAGACCTCGAGGCGTGCGCCGGGGTTGAGCTGGCGGAGGTAGTCCTCGGCGACCGAGAGCATCCCGCCGGTCCCGCACGCCGGGTCGAACAGGGTCCGTACGGTGCCGGGCTTCGTCAGCACGTCCGCGTCCTCGGCGAACAGGAGGTTGACCATGAGGCGGATGACCTCGCGCGGGGTGAAGTGCTCACCAGCGGTCTCGTTGCTGAGCTCGGAGAAGCGGCGGATCAGCTCCTCGTAGAGGTAGCCCATCTCGAGGTTCGAGACCGTGTCGGGGTGCAGGTCGACCTCGGCGAACTTCGAGAGCACCTGGTAGAGCAGGTTGGCCTTGTCGAGCTTGGTGATCTGGGTGTCGAAGTCGAAGCGCTCGAGCACGTCACGGGCCCCGGAGGAGAACCCCGCGATGTAGGCCCGCAGGTTGCCCGCCAGCTGGGCCGGGTCATCGAGCAGCCTCGGCAAGTCGAGCCGGTGGGTGTTGTAGAACTGCTGGCCGGCAGCCGCGCAGAGCACGGGCTCCAGGTTCTCGATGGTGCCCTTCAGCTGCGCGTGGCGCTCAAGGACCGCGGCCTTGGTCGGTTCGAGCACGCAGTCGAGGCGCCGCAGGGTCACGAGGGGGAGGATCACCTTGCCGTAGTCCGAGGGCTTGTAGTCGCCCCGCAGGAGGTCAGCGACTCCCCAGATGAACGCTGCGTGGTTCTTGATCGTGGTGCTGTCGCTCATCGAGTCCTCTCGGTGCCGGCGTCACCGCCGCTCGCCATCTCCAACCTACGAGAATCACCCCACCTGAGCGAGGGTCTCTGCCTCACCGTGCCTGGACTGCGGCTTCTGTCACCCACGTCGACCTTTGCCTGTACCGGTCCACGTTGAAGGCCCTTGAACGCCGGCATCAGAGCACATGGGTGCGACTGCACCACCGTCTGACCGGCCGTCACTCCTCTTCGACATCCACACCCATTGGGGCCAGGCGATCCAGGACCTCGTGCGGATCCTCGATGCCTCGGAGTCGGGACGACTCAGGTCACGGCAGCTGGTGGAGGACCAGCGGGAGCACCGCGCTCGCCCCGGCGGCGCGCAGCTTGGCGGCGGCGATCGTCGCCGTCCAGCCCGAGCGGTAGGTGTCGTCGAGGAGGAGGACTGGGCCGTCGGGGACCGAACCTCGGACCTCGATCGAGTCCCACAGGCCCTCGACGCGCCGGGCCGGGGCCAGGTTGGCGTCGACCCGGTCGCCGAGCTGCTCGAAGGGGTGGAGGACCTGGAGCTTGCCGACGGTCCCG
>CAINFA010000209.1 GCA_903847955.1 uncultured Actinomycetes bacterium | reverse complement strand
GGTTCGAGGTCGTAGCGCCAGATGAACCCGGCCTTGTGGTGCCAGGCGATGGTGCGGTTCTCCTCGAAGCTCGAGACGACGTTGGTGGTGCGGTAGCTGGCCTTCATCGACATGTCCATGGTGAAGGTGGCACCGAGCGAGAGGCGCGCCGGGTTGCTCCGGGGAGCAACGACGGCCCCCGAGCCATCGATCACGGGGTGCATGGCGGGATTGGCCAAGACGTCGAAGATGGCTTCGGGGCTCGCGGCGATGACCTTGGTCACCTCGATCAGACGCTCGTTGGAGGGCATGGGATGATGCTACGTCCGTTGCCGTCCGCCGTGCCCGGGAGTGCCCATGGAGACCACCACCATCGCCACACCCACTGGTCGACAGCTCGAGGTCCGCCTCGTCGGCGACCTCGACCAGCCGGTCGTGGTCTACTCCCACGGCACGCCTTCGGCTGCGGTGCCCTTCGGCCTCCTCGAGGAGTCCGCCGCTCGTCAAGGACTCAGCGTGCTGAGCTGGTCTCGGCCGGGGTACGGCTCCTCGAGCCCTCAGCTCGGCCGCCACGTCTGTGACGTGGTGGCAGATGCCCAGGTCATCTTGGCTGAGCTCAGCATTGAGCGCTTCGGGGCGCTCGGGTGGTCAGGTGGTGGCCCGCACGCACTCGCGCTCGGTGCGGCTGGCATGGGCTGCCGAGGGGTGGTGACCATCGGCGGGGTGGCTCCAAGCGATGCGGCCGGACTCGACTTCTTGGCGGGCATGGCTCAGCAGAACGTCGAAGAGTTCACCGCAGCTCAGCATGACCCCGAGACGTTCGCCGAGTTGCTCGCGATCGGGAGCCAGGTGCTGCCCCTCGTCACCCAAGAGAGCTTGGTCGAGGCGCTTCGAGGATTGCTCGCACCTTCGGACGTGGCCATGGTCGATGGGCCCCTCGGGGAGCACCTCGTCGCGTCATTGGCCGCGGCCGTGCAGCAAGGCACCGACGGCTGGCGCGACGACGACCTCGCCTTCCTCAAGCCTTGGGGCTTCGAGCTCGATGACGTGGCCGTTGACGTAGTGGTGGTCCAAGGCACCGAGGACCAGATGGTGCCTCTCTCCCATGGTCGCTACCTCGCGGCCCAGCTGCCCCAGGCCACCTGGATCGAGCTCCGCGGTGCTGGGCACCTCTCGCCCTTCTCCATGATCGACTCGTTGCTCGGGACCTTGGCCGACCAGCTCGGCTAGTCGTGCAGCCCGCTTAGTGCGGGCGGAACCCGGTGCCGTCGAGGCTCAGGAGTGGCCCGTACAGCACGGGGCGACGGTCGCGGAAGAGGCCGAAGCTCCGACGGGCCAGCTCAATGGCGTCGAGGTCCACGGTTGCGATCAGGATTCCTTCGGACACCCGGTCGGCCTCGGTCAGCATCGCACCGGTGTGGTCTGCGATGAACGAGGAGCCGTAGAAGGTGAGCTCGGTGGGCTGGCCCACCTCGTGGCCGACGCGGTTCGAAGCCACGACGGGCACCATGTTGGCCGCAGCATGGCCTTGCATCGTGCGCTGCCAGTGCCCCGAGGAGTCCAAGGAGGGGTCTTGGGGTTCGGTGCCGATGGCGGTGGGGTAGCAGAGCAGCTCTGCGCCCTTGAGGGCCATGGCTCGAGCGCACTCGGGGAACCACTGGTCCCAGCAGATCCCGACGCCCAAGGTGGCGTAGCGGGTGGGGAAGACCATGAAGCCGGTGTCCCCAGGGGAGAAGTAGTACTTCTCCTCGTACCCCGGACCATCGGGGATGTGCGACTTGCGGTAGCAGCCGAGGACGCAGCCATCGGCGTCTGCGACGGCGACCGAGTTGAAGAAGGCTCGTCC
>CAINFA010000208.1 GCA_903847955.1 uncultured Actinomycetes bacterium | reverse complement strand
GTCGAGAGTTCGATGAGGGCAAGAAGATCACCTGGCGTGATGGCATTGGTGCCATGGGCGCACTCCTCAGGTTCCGGTTCACCAAGGATTTCTAGTGCCCGGTGCTACCAGCCGGGTCGATGCCATCGTCGTGGACTTCCACGCCGGCCCGAGCCTGCACGCCTGCGTGGAGAGCCTCCTTGGAGAGGGCCTCGAGCCGACGGTGGTCGACAACGCCGTTCCCTCGGTGTCGGCGTCATCTCTAGCGGAACTGGCCTCTCGTGCCCACATCGTGGCGACGGGAGCGAACCTCGGCTACGGCGGTGGCATGAACCGAGGGGTGGCCGCCACGAGCGGCGAGCTCCTGTTGATCTGCAACCCCGACATCGTGGTGCACCCAGGGGCAGTGGAGGCATTGGTGGCCACGTTCGATGCCCACCCCGAGTGGGGGATCGTCGCGCCGACGATCTTGACCCCTGAGGGTGCGGTCTACCCATCGATCCGACGGTTCCCGGGGTCCCTCGACGCCGCCGGGCACGCGCTGTTGGGCCAGGTCTGGCCGCAGAACCCCTTCACCGTTCGGTACCTGACGCCCCAGCGTGGCGAGGACGCATGGGGCGTGGACTGGGTCTCTGGGGCGTGCTTCATGGTTCGTCGGCACTGCTTCGAGATGATCGGAGGCTTCGACGAGGCGTTCTTCATGTTCGCTGAGGACCTCGACCTGTGCCGGCGGATCCACGAGGCGGGGCTTGGAATTGGCCTCGCGCCCAAGGCGGTCGTTACCCACGTTGAGGGGGTCTCGAGGCGCCGCCGCCCGTACCGAATGCTCGTCGCCCACCACCGATCTGCCCTGCGCTACCAGGCCAAGACGGCCAAGGGCTGGCGGCAAGCGCTGCTCCCCCTGGCGGCGGCGGTGCTTGGGGCCCGACTCGTGCTCGCGCTGTGCCTCGAGCTCCTCGGTCGGCGCTCGCCCCAAGGATGAGGACTGCCCTAGGCTGAGGTCGGCTGCGTGCGGGTCTGTGGTTGCAAGTCGATGCCAGTCGCAGGCGAAACGACCCACGTAAGGCGACTCTTGGTCGCTGAGCATGGTGCGGTTTAGAGGTAAGTCCTGCCCGTTGGAGCACTCGACCGAGGCCCAGCGGAGAAGGGTGGATGCAGCGAAAGGGGCTGGCGAAGGGCTCAGGCCGCCGCCGTCCCGCTGCCAAGCCCGCTGCAGGCGAGTGTGGGGTCAAAGACCAGGTCAGCCGCACGCAGCCACCTGAAGACCTCGGGCCCCCGTGGGGGCCTCCAGGTCGGGCGCCGAAGTCGGCGAGTCCCGCCGACCCGGTAGGATTGCAGGGTCATGAGCGTCCTGTCCAAAGTCCTTCGCGTCGGAGAGGGCAAGAAAGTCCGCCGTCTCGCAGAGATCGTCCCACTCATCAACGCCCTTGAGCCAGAGATGGAGGCGTTGTCCGACGCTGAGCTCCGGGCCAAGACCGTCGAGTTCCGCCAGCGCATCGCTCAAGGCGAGACCTTGGATGACCTGCTGGTTGAGGCCTACGCCGTCGTGCGAGAAGCCGGCTGGCGAGTGCTCGGCCAACGGCACTTCGACGTGCAGCTCATGGGCGGTATGGCACTGCACTTCGGCTGGATCGCTGAGATGAAGACGGGTGAGGGCAAGACGCTCGTCTCGACCTTGCCTGCGTACCTCAACGCGCTCGGTGGCGAAGGCGTGCACATGGTGACCAGCAACGACTACCTCGCTACCCGAGACGCGACCTGGATGGGTCGGCTGCACGGCTGGCTCGGGTTGACCGTTGGTCGGGTGGGACCCGACATCACCGATGTCGACGCCAAGCGAGCGGCCTACCAGTGCGACATCACCTACGGCACCAACACTGAACTGGGGTTCGACTACCTCAAGGACAACATGGCGATGAGCCGGGAGTTCATGGTCCAGCGCGGCCACCCCTTCGCCATCATCGACGAAGTGGACTCCATCCTGATCGACGAGGCCCGGACCCCGCTCATCATCTCGGGACCCTCGAGTGAGACCGCCCAGCTGTACACCCAGTTCGCGTCGATCGCCCGAACCCTCAAGCGTGACGTCGACTACGAAGTCGACGAGGAGAAGCGCACCGTGCACCCCACCGAGGAGGGGATCGCCAAGGTCGAGCGCGCGGTTGGTGTGGAGAACATCTACGACGCCGTGACCACGAGCTACGTCCACCAGTTGTCCAAGGCGCTCGAAGCCAAGGAGCTGTGGCAGCGCGACAAGCACTACTTGGTGGCCGGCGGAGAGGTGCACATCGTCGATGAGTTCACCGGACGCACCTTGGAGGGGCGGCGTTGGGCAGACGGCCTCCACCAGGCGGTCGAGGCCAAAGAGCGGGTGAAGATCAAGGACGAGAACCACACCTGGGCCACCGTCACCTTGCAGAACTACTTCAAGCTCTACGCAAAGATTTCGGGAATGACCGGAACGGCGGAGACCGAGGCTGGGGAGTTCGCCTCGACCTACGACCTGCCCGTGGTCCCGATCCCCACCAACAAGGTGCCCCTGCGCATCGATGAGCCTGACCTCATCTTCAAGACTGAGGCCGCCAAGTTCGACGCGGTGATCAACGACATCGTTGAGGCCAACGCCAAGGGCCAACCGGTGCTGGTCGGTACGGCGTCAGTCGCCAAGTCCGAACTGCTCTCGAGCCTGCTCCAGCGCCGTGGCATCGCCCACGAGGTGCTCAACGCCAAGCAGCACTTCCGTGAGGCGGAGATCGTGGCCCAAGCCGGTCGGTTGGGCGCGGTGACCGTGGCGACCAACATGGCCGGTCGAGGCGTGGACATCTTGCTCGGTGGCAACCCTGAGTTGTTGGCCCAGCGTGAAGCGGTGGCCCAGAAGCTCGACCTCACCACCGATGAGGGCCAGGCCGCACTCGCTGAGCTCACCGCTCGGTTCAAGATTCAGTGCGACGCAGAGGCCGATCAGGTGCGCGCTGCTGGTGGGCTCTACGTCTTGGGTTCTGAGCGGCACGAGTCGCGGCGTATCGACAACCAGCTCCGAGGCCGTGCGGGCCGCCAAGGAGATCCCGGAGCGAGCCGCTTCTTCCTCTCGTTGGAAGATGACCTCATGCGGCTCTTCGCCACCGGTGCGCTGAGTTGGGTCATGGGCCGCACCTTGCCTGATGACCAGCCGATCGAGGCCAAGATGGTCACCCGTGCCATTGAGAAGGCCCAGAACACCGTCGAGGGTAAGAACGCTGAGCAGCGCAAGGAGCTGCTGAAGTACGACGCCGTGATGAACGAGCAGCGCAAGGTGATCTACCAGATGCGGCTCGACAAGATGGATGGTGAGGACCTCTCGGGCCTCATCCAAGAGCTCATCGACGAGACCATGACCGGCATCGTGACCGACTGCTGCCCGGGGGACTACCCCGAGGCGTGGGAACTGCCCCGGTTGCTCGTGGAGTTGACGCAGTACTACCCAACCCAGTTCAGCGTCGAAGACCTCTCCCAGGCGTCGAGCCAGGCGCAGGTCCTCGAGTCGGTCCTCGAAGAGGCCCACGGCTACTACCTGCAGCACTCCTCTGCCTACCCCGGCGGCGAGGAGCAAGCTCGCACCGTCGAGCGCGAGCTCATGCTGCAGATCATCGACCAGCGCTGGCGAGACCACTTGGCGGAGATGGACTACCTGCGAGAGGGCATCCACCTGCGGGGCATCTCAGGCAGCGATCCGGTCGTGGCCTGGCAGCGAGAGGGGTTCGCCATGTTCGGCGAGCTGATCAGCGCCATCAACGACGAGTTCCTGCGCTACGTGCTGCACGTCGACCACGGCGGCGAGATGCCAGTGGCGACCGAGCTCGATCTGGCCAAGGCGGTCTACCAAGCGGCCGATGAGTCCGACCTCGACGTGTCGAACTTGGCCATGCGCATGGCTCCAGATGTCGGCCAGGCCGTGGCGGGCATCGACGGTGCCTCTCCCACCTTCGATGCCGAAGGTGCGCAGAGCTTCCAGCCGGTGGTGAAGTCGGCCGAGGAGCGGATTGGACGCAACGATCCTTGCTACTGCGGCTCGGGGAAGAAGTTCAAGTTCTGCCATGGCGCAGCCGGCTGAGCGGGCGGTCGCCCCGCGCGACGTTGCCGCCAGCTTGGTCTCGTTGCACGAGCGCTTGGGGGACGCCGAGGACTACCTCAACTTGGAGCAGTTGCGAGCTCGCAAGGCTGAGCTCGACGAGGCAGCGGCCCAGCCCAACTTGTGGGATGACCCCGAGGCGGCACGAGTGGTGACCACCGAGCTCGGCAGGGTCAACCAAGATCTCGACGGCTTCGATGCGCTGGTGGCGACCTTGGGGGACGCCGAGGTCCTCTACGAGATGGTGCTTGAGGCCAAGAGCGAGGGAGCCCCGGACGAAGCGCTCGAGGCCGAGCTTGAGACCAGCTTGGTCACCCTCGAGCGGTCGATCTCGACGCTCGAGCTGCGGAGCTTGTTCAACGGCCCCTACGACGAACACGACGCCATCGCCGAGGTCCACGCTGGTACCGGTGGCACCGACGCCCAGGACTGGGCTGAGATGATGCTGCGGATGTACACCCGATGGGCGGAGCGGCGAGGGTTCACCGTCGAGCTCGACGAGGCCACCGAAGGTGGCGAGGCCGGCTTGCTCTCGGCCACCGTCATCGTCAAGGGTCGCTTCGCCTACGGCCTCCTCGCCGCCGAACGTGGCGTGCACCGACTCGTGCGGATGTCACCCTTCGACTCCCAGCACCGGCGACAGACCAGCTTCGCCTCGCTCGAGGTGACCCCCTTCCTCGAGGACCTCTCGGGCGAGGTGGAGATCGACGAGAAGGATCTCCGCATCGACACCTACCGAGCCTCGGGTGCTGGTGGGCAGCACATCAACAAGACCGACTCGGCGGTGCGGCTCACCCACCTGC
>CAINFA010000207.1 GCA_903847955.1 uncultured Actinomycetes bacterium | reverse complement strand
GACCAGCTGCTCTTCGCCTTCTACGCCAAGAACGACGCGTTGCGCATCACAGACCTCCTCCAGGGCATCGTCTGGGGCACCCAGACACCGCAGACCATCATCGATGAGCGGCTCATCAACCGCTTCGACTACGACGGTGACTACGGCACCGTGCTGAACCGGTTCTTGATGCAGGCTGCCATTGGTCACCCATTGACCGTGCACGGCACCGGCGGGCAAACCCGAGCCTTCATCCACATCCGCGACACCGTTCGGTGCATCGAGATCGCCATCAACAACCCACCAGCTCGTGGCGAGCAAGTCTCGGTGTTCAACCAGGTGACCGAGACCTACCGAGTGCGGGACCTCGCCGAGCTCATCTCCAAGCTCACCGGCGTCGAGGTGGCCAACCTGCCCAACCCCCGCAAGGAAGCAGCCGAGAACGACCTGAACGTCACTCGCGACCGCTTCGTTGCCCTCGGGCTCAACCCCACCACGCTGTCCGAGGGTCTCCTCGAGGAGAGCAGGGACATCGCGGCGAAGTACCGGGACCGTGCGGACCTGACCAAGATCATCGCTCGCTCGGTGTGGAACGCCGGTATGGAGACCTCACCCGACCTGATGAAGTAGGGGTCGGGTCTCCCGACATTGCCTGAGGCCTCTACCAGCAACTCCAAGGAACAGTTCAAGACCCTTGGCCTCGCCGCAGGCCTCGGCATCCTCGGAGCCATCGGCGCCAGCGCGTTCCTCTGGCTCACCGAGGAGGGCCAACGTGCCCTCTTCCACACCCTGCCGGCCAACCTTGGTCTCGAGGGCACCCCAAGTTGGTGGGTGGTCCTCGTCCTGCTCGTCGGAGCCGTGGGCGTCGGTGCGGCGCAGCTGCTGCCCGGCTCGACGGGACCGAGCCCGCTCGGTGGCTTCCACTTCTCTACCCCCCTCAATGCGGTTCCCTCCGTGTTGCTCGCTGGGCTCGCCACCTTGGTTGCGGGGTACACCTTGGGTCCTGAGGCACCCCTCATCATCGTCGGAACCTCCATTGGTGCCCTCGCCACGCGGCGAGCGAGCCCAGAGGTGCGAGCGGCGGCAATGCTCCTCGGTGGCGTCGCTGGCATCAGCGCGGTCTTCGGCAATCCCTTCATCACCGGCTTCATGCTCCTCGAGTTCATGGCGATGGGCACCGCCCCCGTCGTGCTGCTCCTCCCCGTCTTGGTCACCCTCGCCACGAGCGACCTAATCCAGGTCGGGATCTTCAGCTTCCACGGGCTCGGCATCCACTCCCTCGGAGTCCACGGCGTCCCGGCCTACCACCACCTCGAGCCCGGCGCCCTTGTCGTGGGCGCCGTGGTTGCACTCGCCGCTGGGCTGGTGGCCGTCGGTGCCCGGCGCTGCGCAGAACTCGTCGAGCACCTCTCGAGCTCTCAACGCCTCCTCGGCCTCGGCCTGGCCGCCACAACCGCCATCGCCGCGGTGTTCGTTGACCACGGCCATGGGCACCTCCCCCTCGACCAAGTGCTCTTCTCTGGGAGCGAGGGCATCGAGGGTCTGCTCAGTCAGGGCTCCCTCGCCATCCTCGGGTTGCTGCTCGTCACCAAGCTGGTGGCATTCTCGGCCGCGCTCGGTGGCGGGATGCGCGGTGGACCGATCTTCCCCGCCATCTTCCTCGGGGTCACCATTGGCGTGATCGGGCACGTGCTCGTTCCGCAGGTCTCGGTGACCGCAGTCGTGGTGGCCGGCACCGCCGCGAGTGCAGCAGCCATGCTGAAGCTCCCGGCAACCGCCGCCATGCTCGGTGCGGTGCTGTTCGCAGGCGCGGGTGCCGCGGTGGCACCACTCGCCATCGTGGGAGCAGTCGTCGGGATGGTGGTCCGACTCATCGTGGATCAGCGCTGGCCGAGCACCTCCGACGAGCTCGAAGGTGTGAGCAGCTGAGGCACGGTGGCGCTCGAGCGGGGTGCTTGGTACCCTGCGAGCACGGCGAGCCCGAAGGAGCCACCATGCACGTGACCCCACGTCGAGCAGGAGCCTTGGCCGCACTGGTCGCGACGATCGGCCTCGGCGGCACCACCAGCGCGGCCGTCGCTCGAATCGCGCCCCCGCTGCCGCACTTCGATGCTCCGAGCGCACTCGCAGCCACCGCAACGTCGCTGTGGGTGGCCAACGCAGCGAACAGCTCGCTGACCTTGCTCAGCCCAACGGGCACGGTGCGGGCCGTGCTCAAGGGAGCCCCGCTCGGGATCACCACGCCCATCGCCCTCGCCGTGGCGGGCCCGCACCTATGGGTCGCCAACGCCTCGAGCGGCATCGTCGAGCTGAACGCCACAAGTGGAGCCTTGGTGCGAAAGCTCACCGCCCCGAGCGACCACCTCATCGCCCCCCGATCCCTCGTGGTCAGCTCGGGGAACCTCTGGGTGGCCGACAGTGGCGCCAACGCGCTGACCGAACTCAACGCCTCGAGCGGTGCCCTCATCCGGATCGTGGCCAACACCGCCACCCAGGTGCGCTTCGATGACCCGGTGGCGATGGCGACGCCGAGCATTCCGGGAACGCTGTGGGTGGCGAGCGAAGCCAATGGCGAGGTCACCGAGGTCTCCACCAGCACCGGTGCGGTGCTCAAGACCATCACCACCCCTGCCGACGGGCTGATGCAGCCGAGCGGCATCGCACTCTCTGGTGGCTCGGTGTTCGTCGCTGACGCAGGCGGGAACCAGCTCACCGAGCTGAGTGCTGCCACCGGAGCCCTCATCCAGATCATCACCAACTCGAGCTTGAACCAGAACTACGGCTTCAACGCCCCGGGACCGATGACCGCCTGGGGAGGGTTCGTCTACGTGGCCAGTCCTCCTGGGTCCTCGCCCATGGTCACCCAGCTCGACCCGGGGACCGGCAATGGGAACTGGATGATGTGCAACACCAACTACGCCTTCCACTTCTCGGGCCCCTCGGCGCTGCAGGTCCTCGGACAGAACCTCTTCGTCGCCAATGCCTCGAACAACACCGTGACGGAGATGAACGCCACCACCGGCGTCTTGGTCCAAGACCTCAGCTGAGCGCCATGTCTCCACTGGGGCGCGCGGTGGTCGTGCTCCTCAAGTCGGTCAACCTCGGGCCGACGACCACGGTGCACATGGCACCGCTGCGCCAAGAACTCAACAGGCTGGGTTGTGCCGACGTCGAGTCCTACCGCGCCTCGGGCAACCTGCTGCTCACCACCACCCACACCCCAGCAGCGCTCCTCGAGCTCGTGGCCTCCGCCACCGAGTCCACAGCGGGACGACGCGTCCTGGCCGTGACCATTGAGAGGGCAGCACTGGTCGAGATGCTGGCCAGCGAGGCATTGGACCCAAGGGAGCTCGACCCGTCTCGGTTCCTCCTCACGGTGCTGAGCGAGGTTCCCGATCCGGCCCTCGTCGGCGAGCACCCCCTCGAGGAGCTCTGCGGCACCGCTGCGGTCCAGCATGGTCGCGTCGTGGCGCAACGCTGCCCCGACGGCATCGCCAAGGCGCCCAACGTGGTCGCCTTCGTCGAGCGCCACTGGGGGGTGCTTGCCACCGCACGCAACCTCGCCACCCTCGAGGCCCTCGCCGAGCGGCTCGAGCGTCGGGGGCCATGACCAGCAGCGGACGGTACCCTGTAGTGCCGTGACCGTCCTCGTCGATCTCCCGCGCGTGACCAAGCGCGCCGCCGACCGGCCGCTGTTCACCGATCTGTCGGTCACCGTCCACGATGGTGATCGGCTCGGCATTGTCGGCATCAACGGCACCGGCAAGTCAACCCTGCTCTCGGTGCTGGCCGGGCTCGAGGCCCCCGACGCCGGCGAGGTGCGCCGAGGACGCGGGGTGCGCACCGAGGTGCTGGTCCAGGTGCCTGAGCTCGGGTCGGGGACCGTGCGTGACTACGTCGGTGCTGGCTGGGAGCCAGAGGCGGCCCTCGATCGCCTCGGGATGACGCCGATGCTCGACGCGCCCCTCACCACCTTGTCGGGCGGTCAGGCCAAGCGGGTCGCACTGGCCAAGGTCCTCGCCGCCCCGAGCGAGCTGTTGATCTTGGATGAGCCCACCAACCACCTCGACCTCGCCGGGGTGAGCTGGCTCGAGGAGTTCCTCGTCAACTACCCCGGTGGCCTCGTGCTCGTCTCCCACGATCGCTACCTCCTCGACCGGCTGACGACGAGGATGCTCGAGCTCGATCGGGCCAGCGGGTTCCTCCACGAGGGCAGCTACGCCGACTACCTCGACGCCAAGGCCGTGCGCGAGGAGCACGCCCAGTCTGCCGAGGCCACCCGGAAGAACTTGGCCCGCAGCGAGCTGGCCTGGCTCCGACGTGGCGCCAAAGCCCGCAGTCGCAAACCCCAGGCTCGCGTCGACGCCGCCAAGGCGTTGCTGGCTGCAGGACCCCAAGCGCAGGCCCGAGAGGGCGACCTCGGCCTCGAGGTGAAGATGCACCGCCTCGGGGACCAGGTGCTCGAACTGGCCTCGGTCAGCTTCGCCTACCCCGGCAGTAGCCCCACCATTGACGACGTTTCCCTCCTGCTCGGCCCCGGCGATCGCCTCGGCATCGTGGGTGAGAACGGCCGGGGGAAGTCCACCTTGCTCGACCTCATCGCCGGACGGCTCACGCCCACCGCAGGTGCCCTGACCTTGGGCCCCACCGTCGTCGTCGGGTACTACGACCAGCACGGCGAAGAGCTCGACCCCTCCTTGCGGGTTCAAGAGGTGGTGGCCGGACCCCACGGGACCCCGGGCTCCCTCGATGACGTGGCGCTGATGAAGCGCTTCTGGTTCACCGGCAACTTGCCGTTCACCGCGGTGGCCGATCTCTCCGGTGGTGAGCGGCGTCGACTCCAGCTCTTGGCCGTGCTGGCACAGCAGCCCAACGTCTTGCTGCTCGATGAGCCCACCAACGACCTCGACCTCGACACGCTGCGTGCCCTCGAGGAGTTCTTGGAGGACTGGCCCGGCACGCTCCTCGTCGTCAGCCACGACCGTGCCTTCCTCGACCGGACTGCGGAACGGATCTTCGCCGTGCGCGAGGGGGGCTCGTTCGCCGAGGTGCCCGGCGGCCTCGAGGGCTGGCTGGCCGAGTGCAACGGCGCGACACCAGCTCCAGCCCCAGGACTTCCGCAGGCCAGCCCCCTTGGTGGCCCCCAAGGGGTTCCCGTCAACCGGCTGCTCCGAGACCTCGACAAGGAGATCCAGAAGTTGACCCGTCAGCGCGACAAGCTGATGACCCAACTCGAGGCGACCAACGACCACGAACAACTGCACCAGCTCGGTGCAGAACTCCGCCAGCTCACCTCGGCCCTGCATGGTGCCGAGGAATCCTGGCTCGAGCTCGCCGAGCGTGCTGAACAGGAGCATGCCCGATGACCACCACCCCTACCCCGCTCGACCCTGCCGTGCGGCTCGGCCTACGGAAGCTGAACGGCGTTGCCGCAGTGCTCCATGGCGCCCAAGCCATCGCCGTCGTCGCCCTAGCCACGGCCTTCGCCCTGCCCGTCACCGCTACCTACATGACCGGTGCACCCTCACCCACCGTGGGCCACCAGCGCGTGGTGCTGTTCCACGTGAGCTTCCCGCTCCTCATCGCCGCCTTCTTCTCACTCTCGGCGCTCGCGCACCTCGTGGTAGCGGCACCTGGTGAGGCCCGCTACGCCCACCAGCTCTCCCTCGGCCGCAACCCCTATCGCTGGGTGGAGTACTCGCTGAGCTCGTCGTTGATGATCGTGGCGATCGCCATGCTGACCGGCATCTCCGACGTCACGGCGCTCGTCGCCCTCATCGGGGTCAACGCGTCGATGATCGCCTTTGGATGGATCCAAGAACGCTACGAGGCCCCGGGCGCTGGGCTCGGCCCCTTCTGGCTGGGCTGTGGTGCGGGGATCGTCCCCTGGGTGGGAATTGGGATCTACCTCATCGGGCCCGGAGCGAGCCAAGGTCCTCCCGGGTTCGTCTACGGCATCTACGTCTCGCTCTTCCTCTTCTTCAACTGCTTCGCTCTCAACCAGTGGCTGCAGTACCGGGCCATGGGTCCCTGGCGCAGCTACCTGTTCGGCGAGCGCACCTACCTCGTGCTCTCCCTCGTGGCCAAGAGCCTGCTGGCCTGGCAGATCTTCGCCTCTACCTTGGCCTCTAGCGCTGCGCACTGACCACGGCGGCCGAGCCGCCACCTGTGCCCGGCGAGGAACTCAGGCGCTCTCAGCCTCGAAGGCGTCGAGCCGTGCCACCATGAGCTCCCGCAGCAGTTCCACGGGGAGTTCCTTGGCGTAGGGGAGCTTGATGAAGCCAGCGCCAGCGGCGTACCCAGCCGCCTCGACCGCTGCCACGTGGTCGGCGAAGAAGGGCGGGTTGAAGCGCAGCGAGCAGTGGTGCTTGAAGTTCTGCAGCATCCACAGGTTGGTGTTCTCCCCCTTGACGTAGGTAGGGAGGTTCCACTTGAGGACCTCGCTGGCATCGGGGCTCACCTCGTGGCTCAGTGCTCGCAGTGCTTGGAGGTGGGGGCGCTGGTCGTCCTCGAGTTGGTCGAAGTAGTCCTCGACGTCTGACCGCTTGGGCATCGGCATGGCTGCAACCTAGTGGTGCTCGGCCGCGGTCTCCAGTTGGGACCCATGGGTGGTCCCCACAGCATCGTGCACCTCTGGGGCTGATCGGCCGGGCAGCATCGATGCCACCAGCACCCCGAGGTAGCAGACTCCTGCGGCCACCACGCAGCCGGTTCGCAGCCCCGTCATGAACGAGTCGACCACAGCTGCGTGCAGCACCCCCTGGTGGCGTGGGGCGTGCGCCGCCAACTCCAGGCCAGCCCCCACCGATCGGCGTGCCACGTTGGCGAGCGCAGGTGGGAGCGTGGCCACCGCCGTGGTGTTGAGGTGGTGGAGGTAGGCCGAGGTGGCGATCGAGCCAATCACCGCCACACCAAGGGTCCCCCCGGCCTCTCTCGTGGCATCGTTGACGGCCGAACCAACCCCAGCCTTGGCCGGAGGCAGCACCGACAAGATCGACTCGGTGGCCGGGGCCGAGGTGAGCCCGAGCCCGAGCCCCATCACCACCATCTGGATGGCGATTTGGAGGTAGGGCTCCTCAGTGGCCGAGGCGGCGATCCAGAGGAAGGCCGAACCGAACAGCGCCAGCCCGACCATGACGATGCTCCTCGTGCCGAGCTTGCGCACCAGTTGTGCGCCGACCACTGAGCCCACCGCGATCGAGCAGGCCACGGGCAAGATGCGCGCCCCGGTCGAGATCGTGGAGAAGCCACGAACGAACTGCATGTACTGGGTGATGAGGAAGATGAAGCCGGCGAGGGCGAAGAAGGCAATGGTCACCGATGCCGAGGCGGCGGTGAAGGCCCGGTGGGTGAACAGCGAGACTTCGAGCATGGGGTGGCTGACCTTGGCCTCAACTACGACGAAGGCGATGGCTGCCAGAGCGGCAACGGCGAACCCGACGATGGTCGAGGTCGACCCCCAGCCCTGGTCCGGCGCCTCGATGATGGTCCAGACCAGTGCGGTGATCGCAGCAGTCGAGCACCCGAGGCCAACGAGGTCGAAGCGGTGGGTGGCAGGAGCCTTGGACTCCTCGACGATGAGCACGGTGGCCACCGCTGCCAGCAGCGCGAAGGGCACGAGGGCCAAGAAGATCGACCCCCACCAGAAGTGCGCCAGCAGGACGCCACCAGCCACCGGTCCCACCGCCACGCCCAGCCCGGTTACCGCACCCCAGATCCCGACCGCCTTGGCCCGCTGGGTCCGCTCGGTGAAGGTATTGGTGATGATGGACAAGGTGGTGGGGAAGATGCAGGCGGCAGCCATGCCCATCACCACCCGGGCCACCACGAGCTCACCGGGGCTCGTGCAGGTGGCGCCAAAGACGCTGGCGGCCGCGAAGACCACGAGGCCTCCGACCAACGTCGGCTTCCGTCCCAGCCGGTCGCCGAGTGCACCACCCGCCAGCACGAGAGCGGCGAAGGATAGGTTGTACCCATCGACGATCCACTGCAGGTCACGGGTCGAGGCCCCGAGCTGGCGCACGAGCGTCGGCAGGGCGAGGTTCACGATGGTGGTGTCCAAGTTGATGGCGAACACAGCCGAGCAGACGGTGGCGAGCACGAGGTACGGCGGGGACTTCAGCGGCGCCATCAGCGCACCTCCCAGATGTTGACAGTGGATACATTATGAGTATGCCACCCGTTGTTGACAGTGTCAACACCTCGTACCACCATGGACACCTCCGCGAGGCCCTGATCGATGCCGCCACCGACCTCGCTCGAGCGGGAGGTCCCGAGGCGGTTGGCCTCCGGTCGGTGAGCCGCCAGGCGGGGGTCTCCCACAACGCCGCCTACCGTCACTTCTCTGACCTCAACGACCTGCTGCGGGCGGTGTGCGTGCGAGCCATGGCTGAACTCGCCACCCGCCTCGAAGCCGGCATCGACCGCGTGCACCGAGACGACCCCATCGAGGAGGCTCGCGACCGCCTCTGGGCCTGCGGCGAGGCCTACCTCCGCTTCGCCCTCGAGCAGCCGGGGTTGTTCCGAACCGCCTTCGCCGTCCCCTCCACCATGGACAACCTCGAGGCCACCGAAGGGACCTCACCTGGTGGACACCAGCCCTACGCCCTCCTCGAGCAGCAGATTGCTCGCCTCGCGCAACTGGGCTACGTCGAACCTGGGACCGAAGATACAGCGGCGCTCAGCTGCTGGTCCACCGTGCACGGCCTGTCGTGCCTCATGCTCGATGGACCCCTCAGAAGCCTCGATGCCCTTGGCCGCGACGAGGTCATCACGAGCGTGCTCAACCGCACCACCGCACTCGTGACCGAGCGGTAACCGCCTGCCGGCGTGCCGGCGAGCGGCTCAGTGCAGAGCTGTGCCCTCGGCGCTCGGCCCGAACCCAGCGCGATCGAGCAAGTGCCGCAACTCGACCACCAACTCGATGGAGCAGTCCTTGTGCTTGGGTCGCTCCAAGGTCTCGACCTCGCCACCGACGGTCACGGTCACCTTGTCGGTGTGCCGCTCCTCGACTGACCCAATGGCCTCGAGCAGTGCAACCACGTCGTGCCACTGGATGTTGTGACTGGTGGGGTGGGTGAACAGGTGCCGCAAGGTGTCGCGGTGGTGATGGTTGAGGTGGTGAACGGTCGGCTCCATGGAACTCCTTTGCTCGGCGTCAACCTACCCCCATGCCCTGAGCCCATGCAGGGTCGAAGGACCCTGCTCAGCTGGTGAGCGCGGCCAAGATGCTGCCGAGTTCTGGGGCGATGCGCTGGCAGAAGCCAACGTGGAGATCCATGATGTCGAGGACTTGGGTCACTTGGCGCTGGCCCGCAGGAAGTTCGTGGTCGGTGTGGAAGGCGCGGATCTTGGCCGCCAAGGCAGGGTCACCCACCATCGTCTCCACCCCAGCCACCATTGCTGCTGGACTCCCCGCTGGGAAGCGCTCGATGGCCTCGTCGAAGCGCTCAGCCATGCGCTCCCAGATCTCCGCCCCAACGAAGGGATTCCGGATCAGGGTCCCAATGAGGTAGGGCGCGTCTTGGGTGCGGACGTCATCGAAGGCCCGCTCGAAGGTAGCCCGGGCAACTTTGGCGTCAGGGAACAGCGCCTGGGCGAAGAGGTAGCGCTGCTCCTCTTGGGGGGTGGCGGCGGCCAACCGGCGCCGCTCGCACTCCTCGAGGTCACCGGCGCGATTCTGGCGAACGGTGATGGAGACGATGGGCTGGGCCAGGTCACCGCGCACGGCCCCCGCATCGAAGCGGGCCGTGGCTTCAGCAATGACCGCCGGGTCCTTGCCGATGGTGCCGAGCAACTCCAGGGCGAGCCCTCGCAGCTCACCTGCTTGCTCGCTCTCCCCAACGGTGGGTTCCCAACCCAGCCGCTCGACCACCGGAGCCAAGATGGACCCGGTGAAGCTCGCCAACGACGCAGCATCAGCGCCGGTGGCGATCCGGGCGAGCAGGCGCAGGGCTCGAGCCACCACCGACCAGGCCGACGGTTCGTCGAGGTCCTTGAGGCCCTGGGCCAGGCGGAGCAAACCCTCGAGGCTGCCTCGCCCGACCAAGGTCGCAGCCCAGGTGTCGGAGAACAGGACCGCCCGCTCGAGCTCGTCGAGGTCTCCGAGTTGGGCGGCGATGCCAGCCAGCTCGGCGGTGCCGTAGGCAGTGCGGTAGAACCCCGAGCCACCGGCGTTGACGAGGTGGATGCCTGCCCCGTCGATGCTGAGCGGCTCTGCGCCTAAGAGGTGCCGCCGCACCTCGGTGGAGCCCAGTGACCGGGTCAACACCGGCACCTTCCACTGCGCACCAATGCTCGAGGCACCCGTTGGAGGCGCGTAGTGGAAGGGCTGCTGAGATGCCACACCCCCGTCAACGGTGATGAGCGGGTAGCCACCTTGGAGGATCCAGGTGTCCATGATCTCGCCCACCGGCTGGCCAGATGCAGCCTCGAGCGCGTTCCACAGGTCCTGGGTGACCGTGTTGGCGTAGGCATGGGTCCGCAGGTACTGCCGGATCCCGTCGCGGAAGGTCTCCTCGCCCAGGTACTGCTCGAGCATGCGCAGCACCGAGCAGCCCTTGATGTAGGTGAGGACGTCGAACATGCCGCGGCAGTCCGCAGGTGAGATGACCTCGTACTCAATGGCCCGGGTGGAGTGCTGCCCATCGACGGCGAAGGCCATGTCCCTCGAGGGGTTGAACCCAACCCACTTCTTCCACTGTGGCCGGAAGTGGTCGGTGCAGATCGACTCCATGAAGGTGGCGAAAGCCTCGTTGAGCCAGATGCCCTCCCACCAGTCCATGGTCACGAGGTCGCCGAACCACATGTGGGCCAGCTCATGGTTGATCACGAGTGCCACCCGCTCGATCTCCGCGAAGCTGGCCGCAGCTGGGTCGATCAGCAGTTCGGTCTCTCGGAAGGTCACGCACCCGAGGTTCTCCATCGCTCCAGCGGCGAAGTCGGGAATGGCGACGAGATCCACCTTGTCCCCGGGGTAGGGGATGTCGAAGTACGCAGCGAAGAACGTGAGCGCGTGCTCGGCAACCTCGAGGGCGTAGGAGGTGAGGTGCCCCTTGCCCACCGGGAAGACCACCCGAACCGGCGTGCCCGCCACGTCGATGGGTGCGGTGGCCTCGAAGGGGCCAACCACGAAGGCAACGAGGTACGTCGACATCTTCATGGTGGTGGCGAAGGCGACGGTGGTGGTCCCATTGCCGTGGTCGATCTCCTCGATGGCTGCGGTGTTCGAGTACGCAGCCAAGTGCGAGGGAATGGTCAAGGTCACCTGGTAGGTGGCCTTGACGGCGGGCTCGTCCCAGCACGGGAAGGCTCGTCGGGCATCGGTGGCTTCGAACTGGGTGGTGGCGATGGTGTGGGTCACCCCAGCCACGTCGGTGAAGGTTGAGCGGTAGAAGCCGTGGAGCTGGTCGTTCAAGATGCCGGTGAACGACATCGACAAGCTCGCCGGGCCCACCTCGAGTGGCTCGTCGAAGGTGAAGGTGGCGGTCTCGTACTCCTCGTCGTAGTTCGGCATGGCCGAGCGACGGCTTCCCGATGGGGTCGTCACCGTCATCTCGCTCAGCTCGAGCTCGATGGCGTTGAGGGTGACCGAGGTCACTGCTTCGGTGACCTCGACCTCGATGGTGACCGTCCCAGAGAAGCTGGCCTGCTCGAGCGAAGGCGTCAAGGCCAACTGGTAGTGCCGCGGCACGACGGTGGAATCGAGACGGTACGGGTTCTTCGCCATCAGTCCTCAGCTCTCTCGGGAACCCTCCGAGTTTGGAAGGTGCACTATGGGCCGTCAACTCCTCCAACCGCGCCCGATGCTCACTAGGGTGAACTGATGCACCTCGCCGCCACCATCCTCAGCGTCGTCTCCATCGTCGTCCTCGTGGTGTCGTCGGTCATGGACTTCACCCACAACGCTGACGTGGTTGCCTCCATGCGTCGCTTCGGCCTCCCGGTGGGCTTCGAGGTGCTCCTCGGGGTGATCAAGGTCGCCGCCGCACTCGGCCTCGTGGTGGGCCTCCTCCGTGGCCACGGCCACGGCGGCCTGACCGTGCTCGTTGGTTGGTGCCTCGTGGCCTACTTCGTCCTGGCGGTGGGATTCCACCTGCGGGCCCATGACCCGGTGAAGGACGCTGCTCCCGCCGCGGTCCTCGCCGTGGTGGCCCTCGCGCTCAGCTTGGTGGCCTAGGCGCCGACCGAGCTCGGGAGGCCCCCACCTGCGCCGCTCCCGCCCGTTGCGGGGTACCCACTCCCCGTCCCGCCCGGGCCCCCTGAGGCGAGGCCGCCGCCGAAGGGGCTCGATCCGCCAGGGCCGCCAGTTCCAGGGAAGCCTCCCCCACCGGGTCCTCCAGCGGCGACGAGGTGCTCGAAGGAGACCACGCCGGCCGTCGCCAGCGCCACCGAGACAATGGCCGCTGAGGTCAAGGGGATCCGCACGAGCAGCCAGGCACCGAGCAAGGCGAGGCACCCAATCGCCGGGAGGTAGAAGCGGATCAGGTGGATGGACCCACCACCT
Organism: uncultured Actinomycetes bacterium; assembly: GCA_903847955.1. Lineage (GTDB taxonomy): Bacteria > Actinomycetota > Acidimicrobiia > Acidimicrobiales > RAAP-2 > CAINFA01. Next base: position 12,229 of record CAINFA010000207.1, on the reverse strand, counting down.
CCGCCACCACCGGCCATCTGCGCCGTCCAGGTGTAGGCGAGGTAGAGCCCCCAGTTCCCACACCAGGCCAAGGCGATCGCTGAAGCGACGACGAGGTCTCGACGAACGATGCGACGCTCAGGGTCTGCTCCACTGCGATGCGCAAGTGCTCGCAGCCCAATCCACAACAGCGACGCCGCGGCCAAGATGCACACCGGCATGGCCTCGATCAGCAGTCGCGGCATGTGGGAGAGGTTCGGCCAGATGGCGCTGAATGAGAAGGTGATCTCACCGTTGGCGTAGCCGGTCTTCGTGGGTCCGCCGTAGACCACCTGGTTGAAGGCCGCCATGGCGAGTCCACCCGCGCCCACCACCGCCGCCCACCACAGCGCTACCCGGGTGGTGATGGCCCCCCAAGCCCGAGCACCAACAATCGCTCCGACTGCTACCACCACCATGACGAGGTCGGTGTAGCGCGTGAAGGTGGCCAGCAGCATGGCCACCATGGCCAAGGAGCCAACGACGATGCGCCGCCGTTGGGTGGCCTCAGTCGCCAAGACGGCCCACAGCAACGCCCCGAGGCCAGCCGCAACGAGCGAGGCATCGGTGAACGAGGGCATGGTCGAGCGCCAGGCGAAGGCCATCGCTGCCCCCGAGGTGCAGAACAGCACCACCGAGAAGGTGCCACCCCACCGCCCCAACCACCGCCGCCCGCCGGCGTAGAGGCCGAGGCATCCCAGGGCACCGAAGAACAGCGGGGCCAACCGAAGGATCCCGAGCCAGGAGAACACCACCGCCAAGAAGGGGTAGCCGGGGTTCTTCTCCGAGATCCACGTCCCGTTCGCCAAGTGGTCCCACTGCGCGATGCCCTGCCCACCCCCCTTGGAGAGCTCGATGAGGAGCGACTGGTACTGCGCGTTGGTCAAGAACAGGTGGAAGTGGCTCAACGCGATGATCGACGCTCGGTAGGCGTAGTCATCAGGCTCGAGCAGTGCCGTGGGGTGGGTCAGCGCCACGAGGCACAAGACCCCAAAGGCACCGAGCGCCACCAGCTTCTCAACGTGACGAGCCACGATGCTCCTCGGGTTCACTGCTGGTGGAGCTGAGGTGGTCCGAGGGGGTGCTTCAAGGGTGGTCATGGTGGTCTCCTCTGGTTCGCTGGAGCCATCTCAGTGAACCAAGGTAAGGCGTGGACGTGATCCTCACATGGGCGCCGTGAGAGCGGTGCACCACGCACCGTGCGCGCCCATCGTTGCGGCAAGCTCGAAGCCCGATAGGCGTTCTGCCCCCCAGAGGTGGCGTTGGAACCACGCCAAAGCAGGTGTGCACACCAGCGTTAGCAGTACTCACCGAACTCTGCGAGGACGTCGCTCGGCACGACGGTACTGGGCGGCCCACCGGGACACCCGACCTGCGCCGAACCAAAGGCGATGACGTGCCAGCCATCGTTCTGCTGTTGCGCGAAGCCGTAGATGTTCTGGAACGTCTCGACGTTGGCCGGGGTCGCCACCTCGGTGAACCTGGCCCAATCTGGGTTCACCGTTGAGAGCTGCACCCCGACGGTGAAGGTCGATGGATTGAGACCCTGCTCGCGCGCGTAGTTGTCGACCGAGGTGACAAGAGCCGCTCGCTCAACGGCGAGAGCCCTCGAGGACGTGGTGACCCATGGATCGATGATGGCGACGACCACCACGACCGCGACGATGGCCACGGCGATGAGGAGCACGATCGTTCGTGGCGTACGCACCCCAGCAGTCTCGCACCCCGAAACCACCACGTTGCGGCTAGCAACTGGCCTGCGCCCGCTGGAGCGGTGAGGAGCAGAGATTGCTGAGGACCCCCGGGATCCTCTCAGGGCTCAGCCGATGGCCACTCGTACCCTCAAGGGCACGGACCTCGGAGGTCACCATGCAACGACGACACCTCGCACCCCTGCTCTCGACCGCTTCGGTTGCTGCCACGCTCACCATTGGTGCGCCGCTCGCCGGCGCCAGTCAGCCCGCAGTGGTCGTCGGTGCTCCAACCTGCGTCCCACTCTCCACCCCAGGACCAGCGGTGCATGCGGCCACGACCGCTGCGACGTTCGGCTCTCGAACAGACACGATTGCCGTGGGGCTCCCTGGCTTCGAGAGCTCGACCGGCAAGCTCCTCGGTGCCACGGTGAGCCTGGTCGTCACCACCGACCAGACCCTGTCGACCCGCGCCCGCCAGGGTAGGTGGTGGTCGGAGAACGCAGCAACATCCTCGGTCACCGTCATGGTTCCAGGCGCCCCTTCGCTCGAGGTGCGTAGCCGTCAGCAGTTCGGCGTCGGAACCTCGGCGCCACCGGAAGCCTTGGGGCGCAACTTCCTCCTGCTCGACGCACCCAATCCTCACGTCGGCCCCGTGGAGCACGCAACGACCACGACCACCTCGGGTGCCATCACCACCGACGCGCTCGGCCAGTACCTTACCGGCTCGGTCTCGGCCACTGTGGATGCGACGAGCGGGGTACGGCTCGTCACGGCGCACGCCGAGGCGACGTCGTCGACGAGCACCTCGACATCGCTGTGCGTGGCATACCGGTACCTGCCCATTCTGTCGGTGACCGCGGGTCCGCCAACAGGGGCGATGCTCGTCACGGGCATCTCCACCGTTGGGTTCTCGGGGTGGCTACTGCGATCACGGCGTCGGAGTCGCATGCACCGTTGATGGGGATCTGGAAGCGCACTCAAAGGCTGCCGGAGCCCTCCTTTCTCTGTGCCAGTGGGCCCGGACGCCGCTGCACCAAGGGAGACGAGCTCCCAAGGACGAAGCCCCCGTGCCAGGCACGGGGGCTTCGTCCTACCTGAGGTTTTGGTGTGCTCAGCTTCCGACGGTGTACTCGTACGGCACCGCCACGGCCTGGCTGATCTCAGGATTGGTGCCGATGATGCCGCCGGTGAGGTAACCCACGCTCAACTGGTCGACGTACAAGGTGCCCGACACCGTCGAGCCCACCGAAGCCGTCGGGTTGATGGCCACCGGGATCGTGACGCCCTGGCCCGGGTCGAGGGTGACGACGTTGACGTTGCCACTGAGCAGATCGGCAGCATCGAACACGTAGTCCCCTGTCGGGTTCGAGATGGCGGCATCGGGCGCCTTGGTGGTCACCGTCACCGTGTCGGTGGCCGAGCCCGAGGGCTCCCCTGAGGTCGGGAAGGGCCCAACCTCGGCCGCCGTCACGCCCCATGGTCCTGCCGACACACCCGTTGACGGGGCGTAGGTCAGCGAGGAGGACTCGGGGCCGTAGCTCTCGCTGACCCCACTCGAGGGAACCTGCGGGCTGAGGTCGGGATCTCCGTTGTAGTTCCCGAAGTCAAAGGTTGCGGGCACCGTCGAGGACTGCGCCACCGTGACCGAGGAAGTGTCCGTCGGGATCAGGTAGCTCAAGAAGGTGTTCGGCAACCCATTGGTGGCCGGCTTTCCGGTGAAGTCCGACAGCGTCACGGTGGTGTTGGTGTTCGTTCGGGGGTCGAGGAAGATGTTCATCGGCGCCAATCCCGAGTTGGTGAACTGCACCTTGTAGCGCCCGCCGCTGGAAGCCGAGACGGTGCTCTGTGCCGAGTCAGGCAGCGTGGAGAAGTAGGCCCACGTGAAGCCCAGGTTGACCTCACCCTTGTAGGGCACCGACAGGTCGGCACCGGTCACGGGGTTGGCCCACTCGAGCACCACCTGCCACATGCCTGCGGCCGGATTGGCGTCGTACAGGTCGAGGTACGGCGTCACCGTGGCGCCCTCGTTGGAGTAGGTGTAGTTCGTGTCGTAGGCCTGCACCTGTCCATCGGGGTCAACGAGGTACCCAACGACCTGGTCGCCAGGCAGCTTGCCCGCCCCATTGAGCGAAGACATGGCCAAGGAGAAGTTGACCGACGGCTCACCCTTGGGCACGACGAAGTCGTAGGTGTTGGTCTGCGCAGGTGCCCCCGCCCGACCATTCCCACCGGTGAGCACATCGCTGAAGGACGAGTTCCCGTACGTGGCCGGCACTTCGGTACGCACCGTGAAGGGGAGCGTCGTCGTCGTACCGTCGTTGGCGACGAAGGAGAAGCTCGAGTCCCCGGGGTTCGAGGCGAAGGTGGTCTTGACCTTGACCGACGTCGAGGCTCCTGGCTTCAAGGTCACCTTGGACGGGGTGACCGTGCCGTCAGCGACGAAGGACGAGAATCCAGCCGACCATGGCACCACACCTGAGGTGCCGATGTCCTTCGGACCGTCGGCATCAGAGACGGTGAAGAACACCGCCGTCCAGGTGCCTGGCGTTGGGTTCGCCTCTTCGACATCGGAGTAGTCACCGAGGCCTTGGGGCTCGGAGTAACCGGCGTAGGCACCCGAAGGGTTGAACAGTGCCACGTGGAGCAATGAGCTCTGCCCGGTGTACGACCATGCCGCGGTGAACGACAAGTGGTTGGTCCCAGCCGGCACGGTGAAGTGCGCCGTCTGGTAGGTCTCTTGGTAGCCCGACCAGATTGGGAACGTGGGCTGGGATGAGCCCACCGAGGGGTCCATCGTCACCGACCCGGTCACCGAACCGGTGTTGCGCAAGGTCCGAGTCGAGAGCGTCCAGGTCTTCGAGGATGTGGCGGCGTTGGTCAACTTGAGCGACGTCGTCGTCGAAGCTCCGGGGTTCCCGAGCAGGTTCTGCTGAGGAGCACTGAGCAAGAGCCCAGCACCCGACTTGGACTTCTTCGCGCCGGGGTAGACCTTGGCGAGTGCGACTGCAGCGCCGATGTTGAGCAGCCCTGCACCTTGCTGGTTGGCTGGGGCCGCGAGGTCGGTCGCCGAAGAGGTGAGGATCTCCTTGACCACCGCGGGCGTGGGGTCGACGCCACCGTGGGTGGAGGCGTAGGCCTCGATCACATCAGCGGCCGCACCAGCGGTGAGCGGCGACGACTCAGAGGTTCCACCCGAGATCATCAGGTTCTGCCCGCTGCAGTCGGTGAAGGTGGCCGAGGCCGAGCACAGCGCCCAGTTCTCATCCCCAGGGGCAACGAGGTCCACGGTCTTGCCATCTTGGGCGTAGCCCGAGGACGACAGCGAGCTGATGCCGCCGTCAACCCAAGAACCGTTGCCAATCGAGGGAGCATTGAAGCCGCCTTCGGTCCCCTGGGCGTAGGCCCGGAACGTCGTCGAGGCGCCAACGGCGATCACGTTGGGGTCTGATGCTGGCGAGCCGATGGTCGAGGAGATCCCGGCATCGCCCGAGCTCACCACGACGGTGACCCCAGCAGCGACTGCTGCGTCATCTGCCAAGCGGACGATGTCGGCGGCGTCGTCAGGGAAGCCATTGCTGCCGAAGGACTCGTTGATTACCTTGACGCCATGGGTCACGGCGTAGTTGATGGCCTGAACGAAGCCATCGCCGGTGGTGGAGTTGGTCTGCGCGAAGACCTTGAGCGCCATGATCGAGGCACCTGGGGCGGCTCCCACCAGCTTGACGTCGCAGCCCGTGGGCAGCGGGTGCGCAGCATTGACGTCATTGGACAGGTCGTAGGTGGTGTTGGGTTGAGCAGCGATGGAGCTGGCGTCCAAGAACGCCTCTCCACCAGCGGTCACCGCCGTGGTTCCATCCCCTGAGAAGTCCTGGGAGTTGGTGATCACGGGCGTCCCGGCCTTCGAGCCCGCACTGGCGTAGGTGGCGTTGCGCTGGAAGTCAGGGTTTGAGGGATCGATACCGTCGGCGAGGTACGCCACGGTGACCCCAGCTCCGTCACCACCGGCGGTCCACCCAGCAGGAGCATTGATGGCCGTAATCGCTTGGGGTCCAAGCTCTGGAGCCGACGCGGTGCCGCAGATCGACGACGTGTCACGCGCCGACACCGTTGCGGCACGGCTGGCGCCAAGCGAGGTCGACGGGTGCGATGGTCCAGGAATGGTTCCGTCCGGCACGACCGCAGCCACGCTGGAGTTCGCCGCCAGCGCGGCTTGCGCAGCGGGGCTCGCCACCAAGGTCATGGTGCCGGGCACCGCCGTGGTCGCAACCACCCGAGCACCCATGGATCGGGCGAGGGAGACGAGCCTCCCCTGGGCACCGCTGACGAAGTTGGCGTGGAGCGACCCTGCGGGCGCCGACTTGAGGAAGACGATGACCTTGCTGCCAGCAGATGTGCTGTGGCTGGTCGCACCAACAGCGGCCCCCGCCAAGGGCACCGCCGAGATGGTGGTGGCGCACGCCAGCGCCGTGGTTGCCATCAGAATACCTGCACGTCGACGCTGCATCGAACACCCAGCCCTCTCGCGGCACGCTTGGCCGTTCGATGAACATACTCCCGTTACGCCACCGATGCTCGTTCAAAGTGACCGGTGCATGGCCGCAGCGTTTCGGGAACGTGAACGTTCACCGTCGGATCGGTGACGCTTCACCTCAGGTGATCAAGTTCCCCGTCAACTGCAGGAGCGTCAGCACGGCCAAGATCACCCCAGCGATGCGCGTCCAGATGTTGACGGGCCACGCCTTACCCTTGGCACTTCCGATGAGGTGCAGGATGCAGTTCAGCGACAAGATGAGGATCAGCAACGACGCGATCTTCCAGAACGGCGAGGAGATGTGGACCTCGAAGTACGCCGCGGCCAGTGCGCCGAGCACCGAGAAGAAGAGCATCTTGGGGAGGTTCCTCGGGATGAACCGGTAGTACCAGGTTGGGATCTCTCCTGTGAGCACCTTGCCGGTGAACAGGCTGTCGATGGCGAAGATCCCGAGCAGCAAGAGCACCACCCAGCTGCGTCCGAGGAGTGAGTAGAAGATCGTCGCGAAGATCACCGCGCGGAACAGGGTCGATGCCACCCGCCAGTTCATCTGCTGGGCCGGGAGCGCACCGGCGGAGACCGTCGCCACGCGCTTGGGGTAGGTCAGCACGGCCAGGTACTCCGCCACGTAGCGCAGGGCAACCAGCCCGACCATGATCCAGCCGATCTCCGCCTCCCTTGAGGCCACGGGGACTGCCAGGTGCGAGGTCGAGGGAACGATCTTGAGCAGCTTGGCCGCCAGGTAACCGCCGATGGCACTGCCGAGCAACAGGTCGCCACCCTTGACCCACCACTCCGACCAGGAGGACGGGGCCTCTCGAATGAAGGGCCTGATCTTCTTGCAGATCACCGCAATGCCGAAGAACAAGGTCCCGACCACGAGGGCAGTGGAGACCATGTGGACGGTGAACAGCCGACCACTGATGACCGACCCAACGAGCACTGGCACGAAGGCGAGCACACCTGCGAAGGCATCGAGCAGGCCGATAGCCATGATGGCCACGAGCAGCGGGAACGAGGGCGGGAGCGGGTACCCGTGGGCTTGGGTCGCGGCGGTGATCCCGAGGCCGAACCCAGCGAGTGGCAGCAGCAGCGATCCCGAGCCGACCATCGCCCGCCAGTAGTTGGCGTCGATGGCGATGGCCGCCAGCATGGGCGACGCTAGGGCAATCTTGGGAGGAGTCGTCTTCGAGAGGTCGTCGATCTGGGCGTGCCCCGGGGTGCGCCAGGTGGGCGAGCGGTCACCGAGGTGCTCCCGATCGAGGTCCACGTGGCGGTTGACCACCTCGATCGACTCCTCGACCGCGCTGTGCTCATGACCCCCAGCTGCACCACCAGCGTGCGCCGCGCCCGCAGCCGCAGCTGCAGTGCCCGCGGCGGCACCTGCTGCTGCCACCACGGCGGCGACGTTGGTCACGAGCTCAGAGGTCTGCTTCGTGTGCTTGAGGGGGTCGTAGGTGGCGAAGGTGCTCGGCGAGGGGTGCTGGAGGGCGTTGGCCGACACGGTGGCGGCTGCATCGGGTGCGGTTCCCCCCGGCGCACCAGCCTCGATGGCGACCGACGAGCCCACCCCAAGGGACTGCACCTGGGCGCGCGTGAACTGCAAGGGGACGGTGAAACTCCCGCTCGACGTGGTGGAGGTGCTCGCGGTGGCGTTGGTCGCACCGACGTACAGCGTGTGTTGCTGACCGGCGTCTTGGGCGGGGATCGGCGCCACCACGGTGGCGGTCCCGTCCGCGTTGACCTCACCAGCAGCGAGTACGACGGGGGTGGAGTGCAGCACCAATGAGGCGGTGGTGCCAGGGACGAGGCCGCTCAGCTCCACCGTCACGAGGTCGTAGCTGCCGGGTCCGGGGTAGCCACCGTCGGGGTATGGGTCCGAGCCAGGGCTGGCCAGCTGAGCGACAGAAGTTGCTTGGACCCCAACAGCACCGAGGATCTGCGCGTCCGTGCTGGAGTGCAACGAGTGCAGCAGGCCCGAGAGGTCGGTCCCCTCAGGCACGGTGAACGTGCCGAGGTCTTGCTGCGCCAACGCCACCACGTCGAGGGATGCCGAAGGGGCGAACCCGTGACCAGTGATGGTCGCCAAGGTCCCCTCGTGGTTGGCGAGCAGCCCGACGTCGAGGTGAGATGCGCCCGTGCCCTGCGGCAGCGGCCCACCGAGCCCTGGTGGCAGCATGGCGGCGGGGGGCTCAATGGTCTCGGTGGCCGTTGCCGGCGCGGCTGCGTACCGCGGATCGTTCAGTGAGGCCGTGACCGAGTACACCCCAACAGCCGAGGGCGCGGTGCTCGAGCAGACTTGGCTGGCCCCAGCGCCAATGCAGTACTGCAGGGTGGTCGCAAGGCCCACGGGATCGGTGTGGACCTCTGGGGCGATGCCCTCGCCCGTCGCCTGTTGGGCAACCGGGGTCACCGTCACCGTCGCAGCACCTGGTCCAACGGTGACCAGAGGAGCTGTCAACTGAGCAGGCGCGTACACGACGGAGCCGGATTGGTTGGCAACGATCGTGCAAGCGCCAACACCGGTGACCGAGATCGAGGAGCCCACGATCGTGCACGGACCCGTGGCGGTGAAGCTCACCGGCAGCCCCGAACTCGCCGTCGCCGCCAACGCGACAGGCGTCTGGCCGAAGGTGAGGGTTGAGGGCGGCGTGAAGGAGATGGTCTGTGGCTCGATCCCAACCCCGGTCGACAACTCCGCTGGCGTCGAGGTGCCAGCAGCACTCGAGGCCGTCACCACCGCCGTCAACGGCGTGCTGACCGGCAGGCCAGCGATGGTGCAGCTGTAGGGGCCCACCAAGGTGGCGGGTTCGCAACTCTGGTTGCCAATGGTGGCGGTGAAGCCGGTGAGGTCATCGGTGCCAGCGCTCAGCGGAGCGTCCCACGAGATCGTCGCGGTGGCCGTCGCCCCGGTCAGCTGCCAAGACACCCCGAGGTTCTGGGGAGTAGACGGCGGCGTCTGCGACGGAGTAACCACCACTGCGTGGAGGCTGTGGAGGAGCTCTACCCCACTCCCTGCCCCGTCCTCGGCCCCGCTCAGACCCATCCGCAAGGTGGGTGGCATTGAGCCGTCGCTCGGCCAGACCGACTGCGGCAGCACCACCGAGAGCACCTCGCGTGGTGTGCTGCCCTGGCCGAGCCACACCTCGAGCTTGGTCAAGCCTCCGGCCGCCGCGCCTGGGAGCACTTCGACGACCACCTGTTGGTCTGCTGCCGTTGGCGAGCCCTGCTCGAGGTTGCCCACCGGAGCTGGGTGCTCGAGGTCGCTCCCGCGGGGATCAGCGGTGGAGCTGGCGATGCAGTACCCCGAAGAGCCGAGTCCGTAGGAGGTGTCTCCGCCGCGCACCACCACCTCATCGGCGCGCGCCGCAGAGGTCGGAACCGCCGAGCTGCCACACGCGCTGGCGTCATCTGCGCCGGCCTGGCCAGTTGCATCGAGGGTGACACCCACGATGGCCCCAGGAATGCCCCCTGCTGCGCCGCCGTAGCCACCCGCTGAAGCTGCAGGGGGCAGCGGGTGCTGGCTGGCGCTCGCGTCGGCGAGCCACAGCGTGCGAGCACCCCCCGTGCCACCGTAGGCCTGGGTGGTGAAGCTGGCGTAGAGCGCATCATTGGACGAGAAGCTCTGGTTGACCTCCACCGCTGAGCTGTCGCTCCCCTTGGCAGCGGCATCGGCGAGGACGAGCGCACCGCTATCGGTGGCATCGACGCCGCTCGAACCGGGGCAACTCGGTGAGATCGCCGTCGAGCACGGCAGCGCCCCGGCGGTGGCCCCGGCGAGCAGGGTCAGCCCGCCGAGCGAGGTGGGGTCTGAGAACGTGGCGTCGACCAGCGTGCTCTCCCCAGGCAACCCGGTCGGGACGAGGGCTGCGCTGGCGGCCGAGGTGCACAATCCGAGCGGAGCGGCAACGAGAGCGGCGACGGCGGCACTCCGCCAGAGTGCACCAAAGGTCAACTTCATACTCGCAGGACTCCTCGACGGTCAGTCGTCACCCAAGGTCAAAGTGGCGCTGCACCTGCTGCCGAATTCCGGCCATCGGGGAAGTGTAGGTCGTGCGCCCGTTGGTTCAAGCCATGCCGGGTCGCAGCCTCGAGGCTGGCTGGTAGTTCGGTCCGGCAGTGCGGTCAACTCGCTCGAGCAAGCTGACGCACGGTGGCTCAAGGAGGGCTGCGAACCGCTCGGTGAGCTCGTCTCCGGCCACCTCCCATGCCAACGACGTCACGCGGTCCGTCTCATCTTCGAGGCGCTGGCGGAGGGCAATGCCGTCGGGGAGCACCTCGCCGTTGGCGGCGAGACCACGGCGCTCGAGGAGCTCCCACCCCCGCTCGAGGTCCTCGACCGACGTCCCCCTCGAGGTGGGGATCCAATCCTTGTCGTAGCCCAACCAAGCGTTGTGCAGAATCGATGCCTCGGGGTGGGTGAGGCCAGCGGCCACCACGAGCGCCCAGTGGGTGTCCCCCCGCCACTCGCGCAGGCAGTTCACCGCATGCCAGCCGCTGAGCACAGGGTCCTCAGGGCGTCCCACGTCGAGGTGGGCGGCGAAGAACGCTCGTCCCACGGTCGGCAACTGCTCGACCACCTCCCACAGCCCAGGCCCGAGTTCGGCCAACGCAAGGCCGGCTGCTGGTGCGTGGAGCGCGAGGCCCTCGAGAACTGCCTGATCACGAGCTTCCCAACACGCCCAGAACGCTTCTGGTCCAGTTGCAAGCTCGAAGCAGATCCCAATGCCAAGAGGAGAGATCGATCCGAGGGCTGCGACCACCGCAGCAGGACCGGCAGGAGCGAGGGGGGCGCACCGAGCAGCGATGTAGCCCAGCGGGCCCGGGAACCCGAGCGCCTCGTAGCGCGCAACGGCACCAGGGTCCCAGAAGATCCACCCGATCGTGGTCTGCACACTCCGGGCGTTGCGACGGGTCTGGGCCAGCAGTCGTTCATCCATGGTGCACCGACCCGAACCCTACGCCAGCCCGCACGCGGCCATCGAACGACCTCCTTCGCAGCGGTACCATGGCGCCATGGCGAGGACCCTGTCTGCGGCCGAACATGGGCACTACGGCGAGCACGGATGGCTCCTCCTCGACGACCTCCTCGAGGTGGACGTCGATCGCCTCCAGCACGAGGTCGATGCCATTGCTTCGTGGAGTGGTGACGGGGAGTGGCTCCACCACCACGAGTTGACCGATGAGGGTCCCAAGTTGGCGCGCACCGAGAACTTCACCCCTCGGTCGGCACTCATGGCGCATCTGCTCACCGACAGTGCCATCTCCGAGGTGGCCTCAGACCTCCTCGGTGAACCTGCGCTGCTCTACAAAGAGAAGATCAACTACAAGTTGGTCGGAGGTGCCGGCTTCTCGCCCCACCAAGACAAGCCGGCCTACCCCTTCGTGGAGCAAGTCCTCTCGGTCATGGTGGCGGTCGATGACGCCACCGAAGCCAACGGCTGCCTCTTCGTGGCCTCTGGCCAGCACCACCACCTCTTGGATCAAGACGAGCGCGGCTGCCTCACCGCGGCCGTCGTCGACGAGCTCATTTGGGAGCCCGTTGAGCTCCGTGCCGGGCAGACTCTCTTCTTCTCCGCGCTCACCCCCCATCGGAGCGGTCCGAACCGGTCCACGAAGGACCGTCGTGCCCTCTACCCCACCTACAACGGTCAGAGCGAAGGTGACCTGCGGGCGGCGTACTACGCCGAGAAGGCCGAGCAGTTCGCTCGAGCCGCCCAAGGTGATCGAGTACAGCTCTCCTTGATCGGCGACTTCGAAGGACGACCCCTATGAGCAGCCCTACCACCATCGATGAGCTCTTCGCCCTCTACGAGGCCAAAGGCGCCGAGGAGTACGGCGAGCGCATCACCCAGCTCGAGCACGGCCTGCAGTGCGCTGCGCTGGCCGTCCAGGCCGGTGCACCCGACGCCCTCGTCGCCGCTGCCCTGTTCCACGACGTCGGGCACCTCGTCGCCGACCTCCAAGGCACCGAGCGCTTTGACCT
>CAINFA010000206.1 GCA_903847955.1 uncultured Actinomycetes bacterium | reverse complement strand
GCGCTCACCTGGACTGACGGGGTGGTCCGGTGGGTTGTCGAGTCCACGGACGTAGATGCACTTGGCCGGGCACACACCTGCGCACAGCTCGCAGCCGATGCACTTCTCCATCCCGTCCTCGTAGCGGTTGAGGACGTGGCGACCGTGCTGGCGTGGCTGCTTCGGCTTCTTCTCGTCGGGGTACTGGAACGTCACCCTCGGCCGGCGCAGGTGCCGAACGGTCAGGTCGAACCCCCCGAAGAAGGAGAGGTCGTCCTTGAGGTCGTCGAAGAAGCCCATCAGTCCTCCACCTCCTCGGCGTCGGTCAACTGGCGGAGCACGTAGCCCGGCAAGGGACGTGCACCGATGCTCGGCAGCACCGCCTGGTCCTCCAACTCACGTGCGCCACCCAGATCGAAGGCTCGCAGCAAGAGCACCGCAGCGATGATGATGGCCGCCAGCACGCCAATGGCCCAGCGCCAGTTGGTGATCGCCGCTGCCACGAGCAGCATCCACGCCAACGACAGCGGGATGAGCCGCTTCCACCCAAGATCCATGAGCTGGTCGTAGCGCATGCGTGGCAGGGCAGCTCGGAACCAGATGTACATGAAGCAGAAGGCAACGACCTTGACGGTGAACCACAGAATCGGGAAGACCCAGCGCAGATGCGGGATGTTCGGGATCGGGCCGGCGGGACCACCGAAGAACAACGTCACCATGATGGCCGACATCGTGATGGTGTTCATGAACTCGGCCAGGTAGAACAGCGCGAACCGGATCGAGCTGTACTCGGTGTTGAACCCACCGACGAGCTCGGAGTCGGCCTCGACGACGTCGAAGGGGGGTCGGTTGAGCTCCGCGGTCACGGCGATGAGGAAGAGGACGAAGGGCACGAAGCCGGTGCGGATGAGGTTCCAGTGGAGGATTGAACCGCCCTGGGAGGCCACAATTCCTCGGGTCGACAAGGTGTTGGCCACGAGCAGCACCGTGACCACGTTCATCCCCATGGCCGCTTCGTAGGAGATCATCTGCGCCGAGGCCCGCACCGAGGACATGAGCGGGTACTTCGAGCCCGAGGCCCAACCCGCCAGCATCACGCCGTAGACCGCGATGCCGCTGCACGCCAGCACGAGCAAGATGCCCATGGGCGGGTCCGCTACCTGGAGGTCGAAGGTGTGTCCGAACAGCGTGACCTGACCACCGACGGGCACCACGGTGAAGATCAAGAAGGCTGGGACCACCACCAAGTACGGCGCCAGCTTGAAGACGAAACGGTCGGCTTCGGCCGGGATGAGGTCCTCTTTGAAGAAGAGCTTGATGCCATCGGCCAAGCTTTGGAGCAGACCCCAAGGGCCAACTCGGTTCGGGCCAATGCGGCTCTGCATGTCCGAGATGGCCTTGCGCTCGAACCAGATCATCATGGTGACCGCACCCATCAAGACGGCGAAGGCCACCACGACCTTGACCACCACGATGAGGACGACGGCCCAGCTGACGCCGTTGACGAAGAGCGGGTCGGTGCCGAGCAGGTTCACAGCGACTCCATCCGGACGTCGGTGACCACCTTGGTGGCGTCGAGCAGGGCGCCGACCCCGTCGGTGCCATCGGCCAGCCGGAGGTTGAAGCCAGCGACGATGGTGCCGCGTGCCACCGAGGCATCAGCCACGACCGGCACCACCAACTGGTCGCGGGAGGTCCTGAGCTTGACCTTGTCGCCGCCCTTGGCGCCGATGCGATCGAGGTCGTAGGGGTTGACGTGGGCCTCAAGGTGCTCGGTCAACTGGGCGAGGGAGGGCGAAGCCCCGACCGTCGTGCCGTGGTCGAAGAGGCGACGCTGGGCCACGAGTCGCAGGGCGTAGCCATCAGGTTGCGGGGCCACGACGTCGGTGGCGACCCCCACGAGCAGCGGCGAGGACGAAGTGGTGGGGCTGGCGGTCCATGCAGCGGCTTCGGTCAAGCCATCAGCCATCTCGACCCGGTGCTGTTGGACGCCGGGGAAGGCCATCGGGTCGAGCGGGCTCGGACCGACGATGGGAGCCGCCCCGATCGGGACCACCACGCCATCGCCAGCCGCACTCTCGAGCAGTGAGGTGGTGACACCCCGGAAGGTCTCGACCAGGCCGGCCAGCTCCTGCTGGACGCCAGTGAGCGAGGTGAAGCCGAGGTCAGCGCCGAGCGCGTCACCCAAGGCCACGGCGATCATCCAGTCCGCCCAGGCCTGGCTCGGCCCAACGATGGCGGGGGCCAGCAGCGAGACTCGGCCTTCGACGTTGGTCGTGGTGCCGGCGCGCTCGTGGGCGACGGTCACCGGCAGCACCACATCGGCGTGGGTGATCGACGGGGTGTGGTGGCCGCTCACCGCAACGACGAAGCTGGCCTCGGCCAAACCACGCGTCGCCAGGGCGGCGTCGGGCGCATCGGTGAGGGGGTCGGCGCCGAGGAGCACCAGCGCGCCGTGGCCTCCGGTGCCGAGGTGCTCGAGGATCTCCACCGCGTGGTGGCCAGCGGTCGATGGCACCGTTGGCCAGGTGCCGGCGAAGTGGGAGCGAGCGTCGTCGAGCTGCTGGCGACCGGGGAGCAGCCCGGGGGCCATCCCCATCTCCAGCGCTCCTCGCACGTTCGCCCGGCGGAGCCCCACGAGGAACTTGGCCTCAGGGAGCGCCCGGGCCAACAAGGTCGCGGCTGCCTCGACGAACACCGGCGACTCTGCCAGCGAGGATCGAGAGATCAACACGACGAGCCCACGCCCGCCCTCTGGCAGTACGGCTCGAGCAGCGTCGAGCTGTGCCGGGGTGAAGGTCGGACCTTCGGGGTGGTTCTTCAGTTGGACCAAGGGAGCGTCGTCACCGAGCACTGCCCGCACCACCGCTGGTGCATCCCCTGGACGCAGCGGCAGGGAGGCGTGGGCCAGGTCACTGAGGGCATCGGGGGCGTTGCGGAGCTCAATCAGCTTGAGTCCGTCCAAGATCCGGCCCCGCAGGCGCAGGAACAGGACCGGCAGCTCCTCGCGGAGATCGCCGGTGATGGTCAGTACGCAGCTGGCGGCGTCGAGGTCCTCCATGGTGCCCTGGGGGAGACCGAGGACCACCTTGGGGTCAAGCCCATCACCGAGTTGGGCGTCGACGGAGTCGGTGCCGAGCACACCCTTGGCCAACTTGGCCCAGGCGTAGGCGCCTTCGTTGGTGAATTGGGCTCCGCCGAGCACCGCAGTCGTGGCGCCGGCAGCCTTGAGGCCAGCGGCGGCGGCGTCGAGCGCCTCGTTCCAGCTGACGGCCACGAGCTCGCCATTGCGACGCACCATGGGCTCGGTGATCCGGGCCGGCTCGGTGGACTCACCGGCGTGGCTTCCAGAGACCGCTTCGAACCCGAAGCGACCCTTGTCGCACAACCAACCGTGGCTGACCTCACCGTCGATGCCGAGCACTCGGGTCAGCCGGTTGGTGGTCGACTGCACCGCAACTCGGCAACCCACCGAGCAACCGGTGCAGGTGGACTCTGCCTGCTCGAGGTCCCATGGTCGGGCCACGAAGCGGTAGGGCGTGGCGGTGAGGGCGCCGACGGGGCAGATCTGCACCGTGTTCCCCGAGAAGTACGACGAGAAAGGCTCACCGGGGAAGGTGGCGACCTCAACGTTGTCGCCACGTCCAGCGAAATCGATCTGGGCCTCGCCCGCTACCTCTTCAGCGAAGCGGGTGCAGCGGCTGCACTGGATGCACCGCTCGCGGTCGAGCAGGACCAACTCCGAGATTGGGATTGGCTTCTCGAAGTGGCGCTTCTCCTCGATGAACCGGCTCTCGCCCGGGCCGTAGGCCAGGGTCTGATCCTGGAGCGGGCACTCGCCCCCCTTGTCGCACACGGGGCAGTCCAGCGGGTGGTTCGCCAAGAGGAACTCGAGCACACCGTCTTGGGCCTTCTGCACCTTGTCGTTCGACGTGGTGACGACCATGCCTTCGGTGACCGGCATGAAGCACGCAGGCTGCAAGGTGGCCCCTCGGGGACCCTCAACCTCCACCAAGCACATTCGGCACACGCCCACCGGCTTCATCCGCGGGTGGTAGCAGAAGCGCGGGATGTAGGTCCCTGCCCGCTCGGCCGCAGAGATGATGACCTCACCGCGCTCTGCGGTGACCTCGCGCCCGTCGAGGTGGAAGGTGACGAGGTCCTTGGGGTCAGCGGCCATGCGGGCAGCCTCCGTGGGCGACGTGGGCGAGGAACTCATCGCGGAACCGCGAGATCGCCGAGTTGATCGAGCTAGGGATGGACGGGCCGAGGACGCAGATCGTGGTCTGCGCCGGAGGCCAGCCGAGCCCGGGAGCGATGTTGTCAGCCAGGTCGAGCAACAAGTCGAGGTCCTCGACCCGCCCGCCGCCATGCTCGAGGCGGTAGAGCACGCGCTCGAGCCAGCCAGAACCCTCTCGGCATGGCGTGCACTGACCGCACGACTCACGGGAGAAGAACTTGGTGATGCGCCACGCGGCGCGCACCATGCAGGTCGAGTCGTCCATCACGATGACCGAACCGGAGCCAAGCATCGATCCAGCTTCCGCCACCTCGTCTTGGCCGAGGGGGAGGTCGAGGTGCTCGGGGTAGAACCACGGCGCGCTCACCCCACCGGGGATGATGGCCTTGACCGATCGACCTTCACGAAGGCCACCGCCCAGGTGCTCGGCGAAGATCAGGTCACGGAAGGTGTGCTTGACCATCTCGATCTCGAACACGCCAGGGTTGACCACATCGCCAGAGAGGGCGAAGAGCCTGGTGCCCGTCGAGCGACCCGCACCCAGCGCAGCGAACGCAGCACCGCCATTGGCCACAATCCAAGGCAAGTTCGAGACGGTCTCGACGTTGTTGACCACCGTCGGCTCCCCGTAGAGCCCAATGGCGGCGGGGAAGAACGGGGGCTTGATCCGGGGGAAGCCGCGCTTGCCCTCCAAGGACTCGAGCAACGAGGTCTCCTCGCCGCAGATGTAGGCACCCGCACCGGGGTGGACCACCACATCCAAGGAGAAGCCGGAACCGAAGATGTTCGACCCCAACGCACCGTGGGCGTAGGCGTCGTTCACCGCTTGGGTCACCCGCTCGAGGCCAAGGGCGAACTCGCCACGGATGAAGATGAAGGCCTGGGTGACCTGCAAGGCGTAGGCGGCGATGACCACGCCTTCGACCAACTGGTGGGGATCACGCTCGATGAGGAGGTGGTCCTTGAAGGTGGCGGGCTCGGACTCATCGCCGTTGATCACGAGGTACGTCGTCGGGTTCTTGCGCAGCATCTGCCACTTCCGACCGGCGGGGAAGCCAGCGCCACCACGGCCGAGCAGCGAGGCAGCGTCGACCTCCGCGCACACGGCCTCGGGGGTCATCTGCAGCGCCTTCTTCAGCCCTTGGTAGGCACCGGTCGCAAGCGCTCGCTCCAAGGTGTAGCTGTCGGTGAACTCCCGACGGGCGGTGACGATGGTC
>CAINFA010000205.1 GCA_903847955.1 uncultured Actinomycetes bacterium | reverse complement strand
GGTTGGAGAAGATGGGCCAGATGTTGTTGAGCTGCGGGTGGCCGTGGACCATCACGTAGCCCACCGGGTGCTGCATCCACGAGTTGGCCGCCATGATGAAGGCGGCGGAGATGGCCGTGCCCGCTGCCACCAACCAGATGCAGGTCAGGTGGATCCTCTTCGACAGCCGGCCCCAGCCGAACATCCAGACCCCGAGGAAGGTCGACTCTAAGAAGAAAGCCAGCAGGCCCTCCATCGCCAAGGGGCCGCCGAAGATGTTGCCGACCTCACGGGAGTAGTTCGACCAGTTCATGCCGAACTCGAACTCTTGGACGAGGCCCGTGACCACGCCGATGGCGACGTTGATCACGAGCAGCGTCCCGAAGAACCGGGTGAGCTTGAGGAGCTCATCTCTCCCCGATCGGTACCACGAGGTCTGCAGCAGGGCAACGAGGAACGACAGTCCGATGGTGACCGGCACGAAGAAGAAGTGGTAGATGCTGGTCAGCGCGAACTGCCAGCGCGCGAGGTCGAGTGCCATCAGGCGACGCTCCTTGTTCTTGGGTGGATGGTGGGGGTGGAGGCGTTGCGGTGTGAGCGCTCCGCCTCGAGTCGTGCGGCGAAGGCGCCACCTGCGGCGAGGAGCGCGGCTGGTGTGCCCTGCTCGATGCAGCGCCCTTGGTCGACCACGAGCACCTGGTCGACCGCCTCAAGCCCCTCGAGCCGGTGGGTGATGAGCACGGTGGTGCGGCCCTCGTTCGGCGAGGTCAGCAAGGCGGTCATCGCTCGGGCGGCGTCCTCGTCGAGGTGCTCGGCCGGCTCGTCGTAGATGGTGATGGGCCAGGCCGCCAAGCGAGCCCGGGCGACGGCGAGACGTTGCAGCTGTCCGCCCGACGGGACGACCCCTTGGGGTCCGAGCCGAGCGTCGAGGCCCTGGCTGAGTTCCTCGAGGAACCCACCGAGACCGACCTCGTCCAAGGCGCGCACGAGGTCGGCATCGGTGGCGTCTCGGCGGGCGAGCCGCAGGTTGTCCCTGAGGCTGGCATCGAAGATCACCGGCTGCTGCTCGATGCAGCCCACGAGGCCGTGGAGCTGCGCAGCGCTCAGCGCAGTGGTCGAGCACTCCCCAAGGCGCGCATGCCCCGCAGTCGGGCTCATCGCACCGGCGATCGCCAGCCCCAGGGTGGACTTGCCCGCACCGCTCCGTCCCACGATGCCAACCACCGAGCCTGCAGGAAGGTCGAGGTCGATCCCCCGCAATGCCCAGGTGCCGTCGGGGTAGGTCACCTCGAGGGCCTCGAGCGAGACGTCGGTGCCGACCGGGGTTCGAGGTGGGCCCTGAGGCTCCTCCCGCATGGCCGGTGTCGACATGATGGTGGCGAGTCGACCCGCACTCTGACGTGCCAGGCGGAAGGACGCCACCGCCGCCGGCAGCGGAGCGACCACCTCGAAGGTGGCCAGTGGCACGACCACGAGCGACCCGAGCACGAGCGGATCGAGCTGGTGGTGACCGAGCGCCACGATGCCGAAGATGAGGCACAGCAGTGCACTGGCTCCCGCCAGTCCAACCGCCAGCCCGAGCGTGATGCCCGCCCGTCGAGCTGCCTGTCGGTCGTTGCGGCGAACCACCGCGTCGAGCATCGCAATCTCGTTGCCCACCGCCGCGGTCGCTCCGAAGGCCTCAAGCTCGGAGGCACCATCGACGAGATCCACCAACCGAGCCGCCAACGCGGCGCGGGCGTGCACCCGATCGCTGTCACCTCGTGCCTCGAGCCGGACGGCCACACACGGCAGCACGAAGATCGCCAGCAGCATCGAGCATCCCAAGGCGAGACCAGCTTGGGGGAGGAGCACCACCATCGCTGCGGTCGCTCCTGTGCCAACCAACGCTGCGACGACGAAGGGTGGCAGAACCCGGAGCACGAGGTCCTGCAGCTGATCCACATCAGCCACCACGGCCGCCAAGAGCTCACCACTGCGGAACGCCGGGAGCGACACGGGCGCCAGCTCGACGAGCCGGTCGAAGAGCGAAGCACGGAGGTCGCCGAGCAACCGCAGGGCGGCATCGTGACCCACGAGACGTTCGCCGTATCGAGCGAACCCCCTCGAGAGACCGAAGACTTGCACCGCAACGATGGTGAGCCCGAGGGCGGCCTCACCAGGTCGGGTCGAGGCCTTGGCCAACATCCACGCCGACGTGCCCATGAGCGCAACGGTGCCAGCCACCGCCAGTGCGCCGAGCAGCGACGCCAGCACGAGGCGACGCCAGGTGGGAGCGAGCAATCGCAACGTCGCCCCAATCGAGGCCATGGGTGGCTGAAGGGTGGCCTCGGTCATCTCGCCACCGTGCTGGCAGGCTCGAGTTCGACCACTCGGGTGGCGAGCCGCACGAGCGAGGGCCGGTGGGCCACCATCACGGTGGTGCGTCGCTCAACGAGCCGACCGATGGCAGCGAGCACCACAGCTTCGGTCGCACCATCGAGGGCTGCCGTCGGCTCGTCGAGGAGCAGCAGCGGAGCATCTCGCAAGAAGGCTCGAGCGAGGGCGACCCGCTGGCGCTCCCCCACCGACAGACCCACCCCCGTCTCTCCGATGACCGTCCATGGCCCGTCGGGCAACGACTCGACCACCGAGGTGAGTCCAGCGTCATCGATGGCTTGGGTGATGGCGCCCCAGCTCGCACCCTGACGACCAAGCGCCACGTTGTCGGCAATGGTCCCGGCGAACAGGTGAGGGCGCTGGGGCACCCAGGCCACCTGCTCGAACCACCACGAGCGATCGAGCACCGACAGCGGCACGCCATCGACGAGCACCACGCCGCTGGTCGGCTCGGTCATGGAGAGCAAGCAGGAGAGCAACGTGGTCTTGCCCACCCCGGAGCACCCGGTGATGGCGAGGACCTCACCAGGGTCAACGGAGAGGTTCACGCGGTCGAGCACCTTGGCCGCACCCGCACCACGCTGCACGCTGAGGTCTACGACCTCGAGCCGTCCGACGCTTGCGACTCGGGCGCCGCTCGTGCCTCGAGGCTCCGCCAGCGGCTGCTCGAGGATCTCGAACAAGCGATCCGCCGCGGCCACGCCGTCGGCGCTGGCGTGGTAGCTCGCCCCGAGGTTTCGCAATGGGACGTAGGCCTCAGGAGCCAGCAGCAGCACGAAGAACGCAGCGTCGAGCGTCAGCGCTCCGGCTAGGAGCCGCAGCCCGATGGCCACCGCCACGAGCGCCACTGACACCGTGGCGAGCAACTCGAGCACCAACGAGGACAGGAAGGCCAAGCGCAAGGTGTCCATGGTCGCCGAGCGGTACTGATCGCCAGCCTGCTGCATGGCCCTGGCTTGCACCTGGGCTCGCCCGAAGACCTTGAGCGTCGGCAGCGCCACCACCGCGTCGAGGAACTGGCGTCCCAAGGCGTCGAGTCGACCTTGGCGTGCGCCGATGAGCTCACCGGTCCGCAGCCCGACGAGGATCATGAACAGCGGGATCAGTGGAACCGTGACCGCCACGATGATCCCCGAGAGCCAGTCGATGCCACAGATGGCAACGACGACGGCGCTCGGCGCAGCGACGGCGAGGAAGACCTGGGGCAGGTAGCGAGCGAAGTAGCCGTCGAGGGCATCGAGCCCCACCGTGGCGCCGAGCGCCACCTTGGCCGCGTCGACGTCAGCTCCACAGCCGGGCGCCACGAGGTGGTCGACGACGGCCACACGCAGCTGGGACTTGGCCTCGGCCGAGGCTCCGTGGGCAGACCGTTCAGCGAGGTACGCCACCAGCCCTCGCAGGCAGATGGCGGCGGCGAGGAAACCCAGCCGGGGGGCGCACGTGTGCAGGCTCTCGTGGCCTGCGATGACCCCGGCGAGGACCGATGCCAAGATCCATGCTTGGACCACGAGCAGCGACGTGGCGATGGTCCCAAGGACTACGGACAACCCGAGGTAGCGACGGGTGGCTGCTGCGTAGTGCAGCAACCGGGGATCGAAGGGTCCACGACGGCCCTCACCTCCTGCTCCCCGTGCTCTGCTCCCAGCCATGCCCGCATCGTGCCTGCGTGCACGAGCGCGGCCTAGGGACTAAGTGCCCATTTGGTCCCGACGCGACGATCCCCCGGCATGGTGCCGGGGGATCGCAGCATCAACGAAGCGCGGAGATCTGCCAGCGCTCCTCAGATCTTGGGGAACTTGGCGACCTCGGCGTTGTAGACGGTCGAGTAGATCGAGTTGGTGTTGAGGTTCTTGGCCAACTCGCCTGCACCGAAGAAGATGCCCTCTTCGGTCTGGGTTGCCTTCTCGACGGCGGAGCCAATGGTGGTGAAGACGGGCTCAGAGTCAGCGTGCAAGGTGGTGGCGAAGGCGGTCGGCACGCCGTACTGCTTCACGATGTCAGCGATTGCCTGCGCCGAGTGGCTCTTGTTCCACACCTCAGCACCATCGAGCAGGGTCAAGAAGTCACCGATGGCCGCAGAGGTCTTGGGGTCGTTGAGCGCACTGGTGGGTGCGTCGAGCGCTTGGTACCCCTGGACGTAGCCAGCACCCGAGGTGATGACCTTGTAACCAGCGAGCTTGGCCAGCGAGACGTAGGGCTCTTGGAGGACCGCTGCGTCGACAGCGCCGTTTTTCAAGGCAGCGAGACCGTTCGGGGAGGTCAGGTTGTCCTCGGTGACCTGGGTGTACTTCAACTTGGCCTTCTCGAGGGCCGACAGCAGCAGGTACTCGTTGACCGTGCCGGTCTGGACGGCGACCGTCTTGCCCTTGAGGCCCGCCACCGAGCTGATGCCGGACTTGGCCGAGGTCACGATGGAGAACAAGGCGCCCGGCTTCTGGGGGATCGTGACCGCAACGGTCTTGATCGGCAATCCAGCCTGCTGAGCGAAGATCATGGCGGTGTCGGTCGTCACGCCGAACTGCAGCGAGCCGCCCTCAATGCCGGCCAGGACCTCGGGTCCTGCGGGGAACTGCGTGAAGCTCACCTGGAAGGGGAACCCCTTGACGGTGAAGGTCGACGAGCCCGACGACAGTGGCGTGATCTCGCCAGACTCCACCAGCTGCAGCTCGAGCTGGTTGGAGATGTCGCCAACGTTGAGCGTGTACCCGCTCAAGTTCGGAGTCGACTTCGACGTCACGCTGGCCGACGCGGCAGCGGGGATGGTGACGAGCGACGCGCCAACGGCCAGTGCTCCGAGGGTGGAGAAGATTCCGATGTTGCCCTTCATGGGGGTTCCTTTCACAGTTGATGCGCTCGTCCTCGCAGCAAGGGGCGAGTGCTCCGCAGGCATCCTGATCGAACTTCGAACCATCTGCAAGGCGCCGCTGAGAAATCGCTGCGTTGGGGCTCAGACGGTTACGCCGAGCTCACCGAGCAGCTCGCGTCGCAGCCCGTCGAAGTGTGCACCACCGAGGCTTCGCGGCCTCGGTTCACTGATGGCCACCTCGACGGCCAGCTTGCCATCTCTCAGCAAGATGATCCTGTCGGCCAGGAGGAGTGCCTCTTCCACGTCGTGGGTGACGATGAGGGTGGCGGGGGCGAAGTCCTCCACCAAGTCGCTGATGAGCCGCTGCATCTGCAGCCGAGTGAGGGCATCGAGCGCAGCGAAGGGCTCGTCGAGCAGGAGCAACTTCGGCTGACGCACCAGCGCTCGCGCGAGCGCGACCCGCTGGGCCTCACCGCCAGACAGCGTTGCCGGCCACGCGCTCGAGCGATGGCTCAGGCCGACGGTTCCAAGTGCAGCTTCGGCCTCTGCCCGTGCTGCTGCACCACGGCCGCGCCCGAGGCTGACGTTCTTCCACACTCGCTTGGCCGGAATGAGCCGAGGTTCTTGGAAGACCACCGTGCGAGCTTCGGGGACGAGCAGGGTGCCGGCGTCTGGTGCTTCGAGGCCTGCCAGGATCCGGAGCAGGGTGGTCTTGCCGCTCCCGCTCTTGCCGACCAGCGCCACGAACTCGCCTTCTCGCATCACGAGGTCGACCCCGTCGAGCGCCACGTGGCCCCCGAACCGCTTGTCGATGCCCTCGCAGATGACCGCGACGTGCCGATCGCGTTCCACCTCGGTTCCTGGTGCGGCACTCATCGCACCGACACCCCCCGACGCCAGGGAAGGGCGACGTGCTCAATGAATCGGAAGAACAAGTCCACGAGCAAGCCGAAGGTGCCGTAGAGGACGACGATGCAGAACACCGTGGTGTACTCAAAGACGCTGTTGGCGTTGATGAGCATGGCCCCAATGCCGCTGTTGGAGTTGATCTGCTCGGCGATGACGAGGGCCAAGACCGAGAGCGAGCCGGCGAGGCGCAGTCCGGTCAGGATCCCCGGAAGTGCCATCGGCACGATGACATCTCCAAGCAGCCTTGGACCCCTCAAGCCGAAGGACCTCGCTGACTCGACCATCTTGCGATCCACGTTGCGCAGCGCAGAGGTGGTGTTGATGTAGACGGGGAAGACGCAGAAGAGCGCAATCAGCAGCAACTTCGGCAGGTCACCGAGCCCGAACCAGATGATGAACAGCGACAGCATGGCCGCCAGGGGCACCGTGCGCAGGATCTGCATCGGTGCATCGACGACCTCCTCGCCGACGGCGGTGAGTCCAGCGATCGTTCCAAGCACGAGCCCCACGCTCGTGCCGATGGCGAAGCCCTTGGCGGCGCGCGACATCGAGATGGCGAAGTTCCCGATCAGGTCCTGACCGGTGATGAGGGTGCCGTAGTGGTCGAAGATCTCCCTCGGCGTGGGCAGCTTGTTGACGTCGTTGACCTTGATGGCCACCAGCCAGTAGGCCCCGAAGAGGACGAGGAGGACTGCAGCCCGGATGCCGAGCGTGACCGAGCGAGGTCGTGTGGAGTGTCGACGGACCTTCGGGGTGACGAGGTGCAACCCGGTGGCTCGCTGCGCACCTTCCACCTCGGCGCTCACTTGGGTGTCGCTGGGCTCCACGTGCTTCCTCGTTGCTGGCGCGGGTGGTCTGGGACCGCTTCACGGTACCCCAGCGGGCGCGACCCACTGATCTGTGGCTGCACCGAGTTGGCGCTCGGAGCAGAAGGCTCAGTTCCCTCGGCGGACCGAGTGGATCAGTCCGGCGAGGACCGGACCCGTCGAGACGATGACGGCGCTGGTGCAGAAGATGATGGTGATGGGGTTCCACATGGTGTGCTCGGCCTGCTGGTGGGGCCGCTCCTTCCGGACTCGTTCGCCAGCACCCCAAGGTTGGAGGTGCGAGGTGAGGAGCACTCGTGGAGGAGGTAAGAGTCCGGTGGGACCAACCCAGGTGGGGATCCCTCAGCTCAGCGAGCGGCTGCCTCGAGTGCTGCGGCGCCAGCCACGAGCTCCTCCAGCTGGTCGCTACGCAAGGCAGCGAACAGCTCGGCCATTGCCTCGTCGGTCCGTTGCTCGGCTGCAGCCTTGGACGCCAGCAACTCGTCGGTTACCGGCACCTTGTCGTCGTCGGTGAAGCCGTGCAGCTTGAAGTACCCATCGCCTTGGTCCAGCTGGCAGGCCACTGCGCCCGAGAGTCCGAGCGACACCACGGCGTCGGTGTGGACCCCGCCGCGCAGCTCACGGAGCGCGATGACACTGCGGTAGGCCCGGGCCACGTGGTCCTCGGGCATCGGTGCCGCTCGGTAGCCGTCGAAGATGGGCCATCGACCTCGAGGTGCTGCGGCCACGACGACCTCGGCTGCATCGGCGAACCCCGTGAACACGCTCGCATCGACGTTGGTGAAGGTAGCTCGAGCGAAGTCATCAGCCCCACCGAGGTGCGCGTCCCAGATCACCTCAGGCTCGGCGAGCGAGCGCCCGCGCTCCACCATCGCTGCGATCATTCCGGGCTTGAAGAAGAAGAACGTCTGGTCGATCTCCTGAGGCGCCTGGCCGTGCAAGGCACCCCCTCGCCCCGCACCGTAGAGCGAGACCACGTCGAGGCCGATGCTCTCGGCACGAGCGATCGATGCTGGGCTGAAGTAGAAGACAGCTCCAAGGGCGGAGAAGATTGGACCAGTGGTCGTGGCACAGGTGAGGGGTTCCATGGCGCCACCCTACCGAGTGTCCCTCCACCGAGCTCGATGCACCGGTGGGACCTCCTAACCTGAGGTGCGCAGCGCATCGCGTGCACTGCGTTGCCCACATCAGCGACCTTGAGGAGCTCCGGTGTCAACTCCACCGCAGTCCACCGGGGGCCAAGCCTTCGACACCTACGTCGCTGGGCTCGACCCCACGTCAGCGAGGAGCGTCGAGGGCACCGCTGCGCTCCCGGCACTCTTCTTGAGCCACGGCGCCCCACCGCTGTTCGATGACCCCGAATGGATCACCGAGTTGGCCGCTTGGGCCCGGCGACTGCCGACACCTCGAGGCATCCTCGTGCTCAGTGCACACTGGGAGCGGGCACCCATCACCCTGTCGTCGACCAGAGCATCAGCGCCTCTGGTCTACGACTTCTCCGGGTTCCACCCCCGGTTCTCCACCATGACCTACCCCACCCCTGAGGCGGGCTGGATGGCCGATGCCGTTGGTGCAGCGTTGAGCGGTGCAGGCGGGCCCGTCGTGCGCTCCGAGCGCGGTCTCGACCACGGCGCGTGGGTGCCCCTCAAGGTGATGTACCCCTTCGCCGAGATCCCCTGCCTGCAGCTCTCGATTCCAAGCCATGACCCCCTCGAGGTGCTCGACCTCGGTCGACGGCTCGCAGCGCTGCGAGACGATGGGGTGCTGTTGATCGGCTCAGGCTTCATGACCCACGGCCTGCCGTACCTCTCTCGAGAGAACTTCACCGAGGGGACGGTGCCGTCGTGGTCAGCAGAATTCGACCGGTGGGCGGCCGACGCGCTTGAGCGCGGCGACCTCGATGAGCTTGTGCGCTACGCCGACCGTGCACCGGGGCTGCGATTCGCCCACCCTACGGTGGAGCACCTCACGCCGTTGTTCTTGGCCCTTGGCGCAGCCCACGACCTCACGAGCCTCACCACCACCGTCGCCGGCTACCGCTTTGGACTCTCCAAGCGCTCCTTCGAGGTCAGCTAGCACCACGGCAGCACCGGTACTGCACCACGGTACCCAGGCGACGTCGACATCCCCGGTCCTACGATGGCGCGATGCGCCTGCGCCCGATCGCTGTCTGCTTGCTCGTGGTCACCGCCGCGCTCACCGGATGCTCCTCCAGTTCGTCGAGCACCACGACCACGACCACCACCGTTCTCACCCCGAACTTCGAGGCGAAGACCGCAGCAGTGCAGACCATTGCTGCGGACCTCCAGCTCGACTTGAGGTCCCTCGGCTACCAACCCGGCCCAGTGACGGGCACCTTCACCAAGGAGACCAGCGCCGCCCTGCGGAGCTTCCAACGGGCCGAGAAGACGCCGGCGCCCGAAGCGGGGGCACTTGGACCAGGTACCGCTGCCGCCTTGACGACGGCCACCAAGGGCACCACGTCGACCATCGCCGCTCTCCAGAACGCGCTGACGGACCTCAACCTCTTCACGGGCACCATCGATGGCGTCTACGGGCCCGCCACCGTCTCCGCCGTCGAGGCGCTGCAGCGCAACGCCAAGCTGACTGCGGACGGGTACTTCGGCCCGGCCAGCTTCTCAGCGATGATGAGCGCCTACACCGACCAGGTTGCCGAACCCGTCGACAAGCCAGCACCAGTACCCGAGAAGCCGAGCACCGACGTGCTGAAGCTGGGCAGCACCGGACCAGCGGTCACCGACCTGCAGCAGCGCCTGACCGACCTCGGGTACCGCCCGGGGGCGATTGACGGCACCTTTGGAGCTGCCACCCAGAGTGCAGTCTTGGCCTTCCAGAAGCGCAACGGCATGAGCCGGGACTCCGTCGTCGGCCCTTCGTTCCAGGCCAAGGTGCAGCACCCAACCGGCGCGGGGCCCAGGTACCCAAGCCCTGTCCCCCACATCGAAGTGGACATCGCTCGCCAGATCGTCTTCGTGGTGTTGGCCGGAGGCAAGGTCGTCACCTTGAACACCTCCACCGGCAACGGCGAGACCTACGCCGTGCCCGGAGGTGGGACCGACGTCGCCATCACCCCGGTGGGGACCTTCAGCATCTACCGGAGGTACCTCGGCGACGAGAAGGCCCCCCTCGGCACCCTCCACAGCCCGCTGTACTTCTACAAGGGTTGGGCGCTCCACGGCTCCCCTTCCGTACCGGCCTACCCCGCCAGCCACGGTTGTGCGCGCCTCTCCAACGTCGATGCCGACTGGTTGTTCCCACTCGCGCCCCTCGGCACCAAGGTCTACGTCTACGACTCGACCGGCAAGTCACCGGTCATCAACGCACTGCCCAGCGACGCTGGTGCAGGCAGCTGAGCCAGAAGCGATCGAGGCACGCCGAGCAGCCGAGGAGGGCGCCGGCCATAGCGGCCTACGAGGCGGTGACGCCTGAGATGTGGGTCGAGACCCGAGCGGTGCACACCGAGATGCGCAGTGGCAGGTGGAACGAGCCCGCTACCCCGGTCAACGACACCTTGAGGGCGCTCGTCACCGTCGCTCGGCAGGTGGAGGGGGTGTAGTTGCCACTCTCGGTGACGCCGTACTGCGCCACAGCAGAGCGCAACGGGCTGTGGCCGAGCCCCGTTCCTCCGAGCACCACGGTGCCGCCGTCGCCGGGAAGAACCTCAGGTGCAGCAGCGGGCCCAGCGGCAGCACCAGCTGTGGTGACCGGCTGCACCACCGGGATCCCGCTCACGCTGCAGGCTGCAGCAGAGACGTTGGTGAACGACAGCGGGTAGTAGATGGTCCCAGCTGCCCCACTTCCTGCGCCGGCACTGGCCTGGAGCTGGGCCGAGGTGCAGTGAGCGACCGCGACCAGGCTGTAGCCCGAGACCACGGGCTTGAGGCTTCCCGGCGAGGTGCACACCCCCACGGTGCTCGGGAGCGCGATGGTCGGCCCCGGGACGCCGTTGAAGGTGACCGAGACCTTCGAGGCGGTGCCAACGGTGCAGTTGACGCCCTCGACGAGGTGGACGCTGAGCGCGACTTGGTGGGTTGCGGCCAGCGTGAGGACCGACGTCGTACTCGGTGCGGCGCTGGTCGGCCCTACCTGGACGCCCGAGGCGTTGCGCAGGATGACCGAGGGTGCCCCAGGCAGGGCACACGCGGTGGCGGTGGCGTTGGTGAAGGTCAAGGTCACCGTCGTGCCGCCAGGGATGCTGGCCACCACGGGTGCGACCGGGACCAAGCCAGAGGTGGCAGCGCACAACGGCAAGGCAACGCTTGAACGGTTGCTCGCTCCGGCGCTGCTCGCGGCGAGGAGCCCGAGACCAAGCGCGCTCGTGGCAGCAACGGCGACGCGAAGCGCTCGACGGCGGGGGTGCAACTGGTCCATGGGGTTCTCCTCACTCACGGCCCACCAACGGGGGCTTGCTTGAGGGGTGTCGCCGGCACGCCGAATCTTTCCAAGGTGGCACGACAGGAGCCGAAGGGCAGGACCACCTCTCCGTCGAGCAAATCGCACCCGGGGATTGCACGCGGCACCTAGACCACGAGGGTCCTCGACCGGTCCGCTGCTCGAGTCGAGTCAACCGGTGTCAGCCAAGCGCCGAGGCACGACGAGGCATCGTCGATGCTGCTGGTGGGCGAGGGGGGACTTGAACCCCCACATCCTTTCGGACACAGGAACCTGAATCCTGCGCGTCTGCCTATTCCGCCACTCGCCCGAGTGGAGTAGCGATGCTAGCGCGCCCGGGCACCATCGCCCGACGAGCCGACCCTGCCCGAACCAACCCGTGGAGAGCAGGGGCGACCAGTAATGTGGCGTCATGGGACTTCAGGGGTTCGAGGAACGCCTCGAGCGTCTGGTGGAGGGCACTTTGGCGAGACCCTTTCGCAGCAGTCTGCAACCGGTGGAGATCAGCCGGAAGTTGACCAGAGAGATGGATTTGCAGCGCCGAGTCGGCGCCAAGGGTCTGCTCGCCCCGAACCGCTTCGCGGTGACGATCTCGGCAGCAGACGCTGAGCGGTTCTCGAGCTACGCCGATGCGCTCGTACGAGAGCTGATCACCGCCGCCCACGACCACGCCCGCACCGAAGGGTACAGCTTCGTCGGTCCTGTCACCGTGGAGCTCTTCGAAGGAGCGCGCCTCAAAGCCGGCCAATGTGCAGTCACGGCCACCGTCGACGAGAGCGGCGCCTCTGCCTACCTCGCCACCCAAGACGGCACACGAGTCGAGGTCGGCGACCGCCCGGTGGTCGTCGGGCGACTCGCCGGCTGCGACCTCGTGGTGGCCGACACCAACGTCTCGCGCCAGCACGCCAACGTCCGACGCGTCGACGATGGCTACGTGCTCACCGACCTCAACTCCACCAACGGCACCAGGCTCAACGGCAAGCGCATCACCCAAGCACCGCTGACGAGCGGTGACGTCATCACCGTGGGCTCCACGCGGCTGACCTTCGAGACCTTCTGAGCATGGTGCACCCAGGCGTCCTCGTGGCGACCAACTACCAGGAGTTCGTGCGCCCCATTCAGGTGCTCGTCATCGCCGTGATCTTCGTCTTCTTCCTCCGCGTCATTCGGGCGGTGCTGGTGGAGTCGCGACCACCGGTACGCGAGAAGCGCCAGCGGGCAGACCGGGCCGCGGCCAAGCAGCAGAAGCGCCAGGCCGCCAAGTGGCTCTACCTCGAGATCAAGTCTCCTGAGGACGCTGCGGGTGAGCGCTTCCCCATTGCAGGCGAGGTGACGGTCGGCAGGTCGGCGACGTGCGACATCAACCTCGGCTACGACCAGTACGCCTCGACCAAGCACGCCCGGTTCTACCGAACCGAGACCGACGACTCAGTGGTCGAGGACCTCGGTTCGACCAACGGTGTCTGGGTCGAGGAGAAGCGCATCGTCGCTCCCACCGTGCTGCGACGTGGCGACAGGGTCCAGATCGGTGAGACCCAGTTCGTGGTGACCAAGTGAGCATCCTGCGGTCTGGCAGCGCCACCCACGTTGGCCAAGTGCGCCAGGTCAACGAGGACGCCATCGTCGAGTCCATCAGCCTGTACGCGGTTGCTGACGGCATGGGAGGAGCGGCAGCAGGCGAGGTGGCGTCGTCGATTGCGATCGAGGCCCTCCAGGCCGCCTACGCCACCATGGCTCCAAGCCTCTCGTCGGTGCGCAGGGCGGTAGAGGCAGCCAATGCGGCGGTGTACGAGGCAGCGACCGCGGAGCCGACCTACCGCGGCATGGGCACCACCTTGACCGTGGTGGCACCGGTGACCAGCGACGACGGCCACGAGCGTGTGGTGGTGGCCAACGTCGGCGACTCTCGCTGCTACCTCTTCGCCGAAGGCGGGCTGCGACAGCTAACCCACGACCACTCGGTGGCCGCGGAGAAGGTTCGCTCTGGCGAGTTGAGCGAGGCGCAGGCGGCCGCCCACCCCCAGCGCCACATGCTGACCAGGGTGATGGGCGTCGACGAGGTCGTGGCGGTCGACCTGTTCGAGCTCCCCGTGCGCAGCGGCGACCGGCTCCTGATCTGCAGCGATGGGCTCTCCAACGAGCTCACCTCAGGCCAGGTGGCGAACATCTTGGCCACCATCGCCGAACCCAGGGCTGCCGCCCAAGCTCTGGTCGAAGCCGCCAACGCCCACGGCGGGCGCGACAACGTGACGGTGGTCGTGGTCGACGTCGTCGTGGGTGACGACGAGGAGCAGGACCGAGACCTCAACGCCTTCGCTCCCATCTCGAGCAATGACCGGTCAACCAACGACGACGACCTCACCGGGGCGGTTCCAGTCGTCGCTCCCCCCACCCCCGAGCCCACAGACGACCACAAGGCGACCTCTGGTGTCCATGGCACCCCGATTGCCTCTGGCTCGTACGCCGTGCTCCACCAGACAGGGGTCATCGAGCCGGTGGTCCGAAAGCGCTCACGCCTCGTCACCCTGCGGGTCCTGCTGTTCTTCGCCTTGCTCGGTGGCATCGCGTATGGGGGCTACGCCTTCATCACCTGGTTCGCCGCGAGCCAGTACTTCGTCGCCAACCACGACGGCGTCCTCGTGATCTACCAAGGGCAACCCGGCGGCACCTTGTGGATCGCGCCCAAGCTCGTGGCCACCTCCAAGGTCACGACGGCCGAGATCTTGCGCGCCCGCCTCGACGCCGTCGCCGTCGGGGTGCGAGAGCCCAACCGAGCCGCAGCCTGGAACTACATCCACGGCCTCCACCAAGAGTGGACGCTCACCCAGGCCACCACGACCACGACCTCGACGACGACCACCACGACGCCTTCGAGCTTCGCTGGCGTTGCACGCCTTGGGTCCGGTCGCTAGTGGGACGGCGCATCCAAGCCCTGTCGGTGGTGCTCTCGCTGTGCTTCTTGCTCGTGCTGCTGCAGTTAGTGAACATCCAAGTCGTCAAGGCCAAGTCGCTCAACGCCGACCCCCTCAATCCTCGGGTCACCGCCAAGATCCAGAACGAGGACCGCGGCGACATCTTGGCTGCCAACGGCTCAGTGCTGGCGCAATCCGTCGTCGTCAAGGGGACCTACCAGCGGATCTACCCCTACGGATCGCTGTTCGCCCACATCGTGGGCTTCAACTCGCCGGTGTACTCCAACTACGGCCTCGAAGAGCAGTACAACACCTACCTCGCCACCCACACGCTCGCCCCGCAATCCATTGCCGAACTCCTCACCCCCCGCACCGGCATCGACACCATCACCACCACCGTGGTGCCGCCCTTGCAGCAGCTGGCCGCCGCCGAGCTGGCGGGTCGCGACGGCGCGGTGGTGGTCCTCCAGCCGCAGACCGGTGCGGTCTTGGCCATGTTCGACAACCCGACGTTCAACCCGAACCTCATCGTCTCCCCCAGCCGAGCGGTCTACACCGCCGCCTTCAGAGCCGCCACGTGTGGCACCTGCAACCCTCATGGCTTCGCCCCGCTGACGGCCATGGCCTACCAGGACACCTTCGCTCCTGGCTCAACCTCGAAGGTGGTCACCTCGTCAGCGGCCTACGACTTCAACCCCGCCCTCGCCACCAAGTACTACCCCGTCACCTCGACCATCTCGCTGCCCCAATCGAACAAGACCTTGTCGAACTTCGGGTTCGGATCGTGCGGTGGGGACATCGCCACCATGCTGCCGCCGTCGTGCGACACCGGCTTCGCTGAGCTGGGTCTCGACTTGGGAGGCCATGACCTGGCTGCCCAAGCCAATGCCTTTGGGTACAACCTGGTCCCGCCGCTCGACCTTCCAGGGGTGGTGGCGTCGACCTTCCCTTCGGCTGCCTCGTTCCTCACCAACCAACCAGGGCTGGCCTACTCAGCCATCGGCCAGGAGAACGTGGCCGCCTCCGCACTCCAGAACGCACTCATCGCCGCCGGCATCGCCAACGGCGGCGTCATCATGCAGCCCCGCCTCGTCACCGAGATCCGCGACCAAGATGGCGCCCTCGTCTTCCAGGCCAAGCCCACCGCATGGCGCCGCGCGCTGTCCAAGACCGCCGCGGCCCAACTGGTCCCGCTGATGCAAGACGTCGCCACCTACGGCACCGCGGCAGGCATCTTCCCCCCTGCCCTGCAGGTCGCAGCGAAGACCGGCACGGCTCAAGCTGGCTACCCGGTGATCACCAACACCCACGACTGGATGATCGCCTTCGCTCCCGCATCCAAGCCCACCGTGGCCATTGCCGTCGTGCTCCCCTGGCAGCCAATCTCCCAGACCGGCGCCGAGGAGGCCGGCCCGGTGATGAAGTGCATGATCGAAGGAACCTTGGCCTACGAGGCGGGCCAGCCGGTCGACAACACCTCCTCAACCTGTCCCGCATGATGGACCGGCACCTACACCGCACCCGTTCCATCGCAAGCGCCTTCCAGCAGCAGCCCTAGGATTCGAGCCGATGGAACCCGTCGCCACGCCGCGTGTCTTCTCCCAGCGCTACGAGCTCACCCACCTCATCGCCCGTGGCGGCATGGCCCAGGTGTACCTCGCGACCGACCGACTGCTCGATCGACCCGTTGCACTCAAGGTCTTGTTCCCTGAGCTCAGCGTCGACCTCGCCTTCGTCGAGCGCTTCCGGCGCGAGGCGCAGGCAGCCGCGAACTTGGTCCACCCCAACATCATCCAGGTCTTCGACTGGGGTGAGGACCAAGGTGCGTACTTCATCGTGATGGAGTTCGTCGACGGACGCTCCCTCGCGACCACCCTTCGAGAGACCGGTCGACTCCACCCGACCGAGGCAGCAGTGCTGGGCGCGAAGGTCGCCAGTGGCCTCGCCTACGCCCACCGCCGGGGCGTGGTGCACCGTGACGTCAAGCCGGGCAACATCTTGCTGACCGCAACCGACGAGGTGAAGATCGGCGACTTCGGCATCGCCCGGGCGGTCAACGCCCAGGACAACCTCACCCAGTCGGGGTCGGTCATGGGCACGGCCACCTACTTCTCACCCGAGCAGGCCCAGGGCATCTCCGTCGATGCTCGCAGCGACCTGTACTCCCTCGGCGTGGTGCTGTTCGAGATGCTGGCTGGTCGAGCGCCGTACCTCGGGGACTCCCCGGTCGCGGTTGCCGCCAAGCACGTCCACGATCCGGTGCCCCACGTCCGCGACGTGAACCCGGCGGTACCTGCCGCCATGGACGCGATCGTGGCCAAAGCCATGGCCAAGGCACCCGCCGACCGGTACCCCTCAGCCGAGGACCTCCGAGCGGACCTCCTCCGCTTCGTCGAAGGGCGACCGGTTCTGGCCGAGTCGAGTTCGATCGCCGAGGTGCCCACCGGTGAGGTGCCCATGATCGAGGGTGCCGGCGATGGGTCAGGTGGCACCGGGGCCATCCCAGCACTGGGCGTCCCCTACGAGCGCCCACCCGTTCGCCGCAACAGTCGCCCCAGCTGGCTCCTACCGGTCATCGGGGCCGCTGCGCTCATCTTGGTCCTCGGCGGCTACTTCGCCTGGAAGTCCCTCCAGCCCTCGGACAACCTCACGGTGCCCGTGGTGACCAACTCCTCGGTCCAAGCAGCAACGGCGACCTTGCTCCAAGCGGGCTTCACCGTGACGGGGGAGACCAAGGTCGGCTCCGCCACGGTCAAGGCTGGCTTCGTGGTCAACACCAACCCTGCCGCGGGGCGCTCGGTGCCCCGTGGCACCCCCCTCGAACTCGAGATCAGCGTGGGCAACCAGAAGCAGGTGGCGGTGCCCAACCTCGTGGGGTACTCCGTCGCCGATGCCCAGCAGGCACTGTCGGGCCTCGGGCTCAACTCGGTGATCAACTACATCCCGAGCCCAGACCAGCAGGGCGCGGTCATCACCACGAACCCCGCTGCTGGTGACCTCGTGTGGACGGGCAGCACCGTGACGCTCAACCTGCCGGTGGTCAACAACCCCAAGGTCCCCTACGTCATCAACATGACCCCCGCGCAGGCCGGCAGCACCATCGGTGCCGCCGGGTTCTCCGTGGGATCCACCACGAGCGCCTGCTCGAACACCACCACCTCTGGCTTCGTCTCAGCTACCTCGCCCCCGGCCGGCACCCAGCTCCCATCGGGTTCCTCGGTGTCGCTGACCATCTCGACGGGCATCTGCCAGGTGACCGTCCCCAACGTGGTGGGGCAGAACCAAGGTCCCGCCATCCAGCAGTTGACTGCGGCGGGCCTGCAGACCCAGACCACGACCTACACCGGCGGGGCCAGCTGCACGGCCAGCTCGGTGGTGGCGACCACTCCCTCAGCAGGCACCTCAGTCCCCTACGACTCGACGGTGACCCTGCAAATCTGCCCGGCCACGGTGGCCACGACCACCACGCCGACCACCACGCCAGGGGTCACCACGACCACGGGCTAGGCCCGGGCGAGCTCCAAGAAGTTGGCCAGCAGCTGCATGCCGCACGGCGACAGGATCGACTCAGGGTGGAACTGCACGCCGTAGATGGCCTTGTCACGGTGGGCGAGACCCATGATGCTGCCGTCGTCGGTGGTAGCGGTGACCTCAAGCTCTGCTGGCACCGTGGCCGGATCCACCACCAAGGAGTGGTACCTCGTGGCGGTGAAGGGCTGGGGCAATCCGGCGAAGACGTCGGTGCTGCGGTGCGAGATCGAGGAGACCTTGCCGTGCATGAGGACGGGGGCAGCCACGATCGCTCCGCCGAAGACCTCCCCGATGCACTGGTGTCCGAGGCAGACGCCGAGCAGGGGAATCACGCCGCCGAGCCGGGCGACGACCTCCATCGAGATCCCCGCGTCTTGCGGACGGCCAGGACCAGGCGAGATGACGATGGCATCGGGGGCGGCTGCTTCGAGCTCCTCGATGGTGATGGCATCGTTGCGGTACACCTCAGGTGACGCCCCGAGCTCGCCAAGCTCTTGGACGAGGTTGTAGGTGAAGGAGTCGTAGTTATCGATGAGCACCACGCGCTGACCCATCTGGGCAGCGTACCGGCCGTGACGGGCTTCTTCGGTAACGTGGGGCCGTGGCCAAGCGACGACCGACCAGCACCAAGGGACATCAGGGACGGGTGACCGCCAAGGGCGGCCCCTCCAACGACAAGGTCGGCCGCTACAAGTCTCCCGAGGAGACCGGCAAAGTCACCCGGGCGGTGCCCACCGACACCAAGCACTCGCCGCGCTGGTGGCTCCCCACCTCGATGACCGCACTCATCGGTGGAGCGGCCATCATCCTGCTCGACTTCATCACCGCCTTGCCAGGTTCGTACAGCCCGTGGTGGCTGCTCGTCGGGTTCCTGATCTCGATTGGCGGCTTCTCGATGCTGTTCAACTACCGCTAGCCAGACGCGCCGCTGGCCGCACCCTGAGGTACGGCCAGCGACGGTGCAACGTGGAGCGAGAGCCCTGCGCTAGCCCAGGCGCTCGATGATGGTGGCGTTGGCCATGCCGCCGCCCTCGCACATGGTCAGCAGGCCGTAGCGGCCGCCGGTGCGCTCGAGCTCGTTGAGCAAGGTGGCCATGAGCTTGGTGCCCGAAGCGCCGAGGGGGTGACCCAAGGCAATGGCACCGCCGTTGACGTTGACCTTGGAGAGGTCAGCGCCGGTCTCCTTCTGCCACGCCAGCACGACCGAGGCGAAGGCCTCGTTGACCTCGAACAGGTCGATGTCGTCGATCGTCATCCCGGCCTTGGCCAAGACCTTCTGCGTGGCGGGGATGGGTCCGGTCAGCATGGTCACGGGGTCAACGCCAGCGACGGCGAAGGCGTGGAACCGAGCACGCGGGGTGTAGCCGAGCTCCTTGGCCTTGGTCTCGCTCATCACGAGCACTGCCGAGGCACCATCGGTGATCTGGCTGGCGTTGCCTGCGGTCACCTTGCCGCCCTCTTTGTAGGCGGGCTTGAGGTTGCCGAGGGCCTCCATGGTCGAGTCACGGATGCCCTCATCACGGGTCACGAACTCGCCGGTGCCGTTACCCTCCTCGTCACGGATCTCGGTGGCGAGGATCTCCCGCTCGAAGCGACCCTCAGCGGTGGCCACTGCGGCGCGGCGCTGGGACTCGAGGGCGTAGGCGTCGAGGTCCTCGCGGGTGATGCCCCACTGGTCGGCGATCATCTCGGCACCGAGGCCCTGGTTGAAGTTGCCCTTGATGGCGGCGTAGCGCTCGAACATGGCCGGCCCGAAGGGGAAGCCCATGCCCTTGACGATCGAAGAGCCCATCGGGACTCGGGTCATGACCTCGACGCCGTTGGCGACGACCACGTCGTACTGCCCCGCCATGATGCCCTGGGCGGCGAAGTGGAGGCTCTGCTGGGACGACCCGCACTGGCGGTCGATGGTGGTGGCGGGCACCGACTCGGGCCAGCCTGCCGCCAGCACGGCGTTGCGGCCGACGTTGAGGGACTGCTCAGCCACCTGCATCACGCAACCGGTGAAGCAGTCCTCAACGATGGCGGGGTCGAAGTCGTTGCGCGACTGGAGAGCCTTCAAGGTCTCAGCCGCCAAGTCGACGGGGTGCCAGCCCTTGAGCTGGCCATTGCGCTTGCCGCCTGGGGTGCGGACGGCATCGACGATCACTGCATCGACCATGGTGGGTCTCCTTCTGCTCCGGCGGGTGACCCGTCCGTTCGTGGTGTGGCTCACTATAGGTCGCACCTGTCGAACTGGCACGTGAGCGGTAGGGTCGTCCCATGGCTGATGGCTTCAAGGACATGGACCGCTGGCTCGGCAACGGCGGGATGGCGATCATCGACCTGGTCGGGGGTGCCTTCAGCGCCTACGGCGTCGACGGTGAGGACCTGGGCTGGGTCGATGGCACCTTCGTCCCCACCGAGTTGGCCTGCAATCCCCACGGCACGGCCCAAGCCGGCATCCACTCGCTCTTGCTCGACGCTGCGATGAACTTCGCCATCAACGCTGCGATGACAGGCCGCGACCGAACCAAGGCCACCTTGGAGCTCAAGTGCGAGACCATGCGGCCCGCCATGCTCGGAACCGCCTACGTGCTCCGAGGTGAGGTGGTGCGGATGACCAAGCAAGTGGCGTTCGCAGAAGCCACGGTTCGTGATGGAGCTGGGGAGATCAGCTCACGCGCCACGGGCACGTTCTTGCTCCACCGGGAGCCCCGCGAGCACTGAAGCTGGCACGACCAGCAGCGATCAGCGCTGGTCGTGGCTGGCAGGGATGGTGCCCAACCGGCCGGCCTCGAAGTCCTCGAAGGCTTGGACGAGTTCAGCCCGCGTGTTCATCACGAAGGGTCCGTACTTGGCCACAGGCTCGCCGATGGGCTGACCGCCGAGCAGGAGAACCTCGAAGGCATCGGTGCGCGAGTCCTGGGTCTTGGCCGCGGTCAGCATGAGGGCGTCGCCCTCACCGAAGACCGCCAGCTGGCCATCGGTGATGGGCTGGTGCGCCGCCCCGACGGTGCCGTTGCCAGCCAAGACGTAGGCCAAGGCATTGAAGGCCGGGTTCCACGGCACGATGACCTGAGATCCAGGTTGGAGCGAGGCGTGGACCATGGTGATGGGGGTGAGCGTCGAACCCGGACCCTGCACCGAACCCACAGATCCGGCAATGACCCGCAGCAAGGTGCCACCATCTGCACTGGCGAGGAGGCCGACTGATCCCGGCAGGAGGTCTTGGTACCGAGGGGCCACCATCTTCTTCGCCGCCGGGAGGTT
Source organism: uncultured Actinomycetes bacterium (assembly GCA_903847955.1). Taxonomy (GTDB): domain Bacteria; phylum Actinomycetota; class Acidimicrobiia; order Acidimicrobiales; family RAAP-2; genus CAINFA01. The sequence goes on along the minus strand of CAINFA010000205.1, from coordinate 13,234 downwards.
CACCCACAGCTGGATGCCGTGGAAGAGGCCACCGGAGGCAACGAGCGTCTCGGGGGGTCGCTCGATGTGCAAGATGCCAGCCCCGGCCGTCATCCACTGGGTGGCGCCGTTGGCGATCACACCGCCACCGCCGATGGAGTCCGCGTGCTCGAAGGTCCCATCGATCATGTAGGTCACCGTCTCGAAGCCCCGATGGGGGTGCCACGGGGTGCCCTTGGGCTCCCCCGGTGCGTACTGGACTTCGCCCATCTGGTCCATGTGCAAGAACGGGTCGAGCGCTTGGTCAGAGACTCCAGCGAAGGCTCTGCGGACGGGGAATCCTTCGCCTTCGACGCCACGAGGAGCAGTGGTGAGTTGCACCAAGGGGCGAAGCCGAGCGCTCGAGGCGTCAAAGGCTGGCAGGGCGGGAAGCTCGAGCAGGTTCTCTACGGTGATGGCTGGCACGGTGTGTCCTCTCTCCACCCGATGGGATCGGGCACGTCGTAGAACCCCAACGGGGTCGTGGTCATTCCTCGAGGTGTCGAGGGTCGACGGTGATGAACAGTGCCGTGGCCTCCACGCACAGCACTCCTGCTGCGGTGACCGTGGCGCCGATGTAGAGCTTGCGCCCGTCTCGGCGAACGAGGTGCGCACGACACTCGATTTCTGCGCCCACCGGCGTGGGGGCTCGGTAGGTGACGTCGAGCTGGCCGGTGAACGCCAAGGTCCCGACCCGCACGAGCAGCCCACCCATGGTCTCGTCGATGAAGGCAGCGACGTAGCCTCCGTGGGCCCGACCTGGGGCCCCTTCGAAGGCGGGCCCGAGGGTCACCCGGGCCACCGACTCCTCCCCTTCGAGGTCGATGTGGGCATCGAGTCCCATCGGGTTGGCACGTCCTGAGATCGGTGAGTCGGGGAACAACGAGCCGGGAATCAACCGGGGCATGGGTTCCCCTGCCGCTCGCCGCTCGAGGTGAGCGCGGCGGGCCGAGGCCATGGCGTCGCGGCGCTTCTCACTGGCCTCGAGCTGTTCGGTCAGCTGTCGTGCTGTTGCGGTGATGGCCCCGAGGAGCGCCTCGTCACCTTGGTGGGAGATGAAGGCGTGTCCGAGTGCTCGCAGAGCTGCAGCCGCCTCGAGGCGAGCGTCGGACGTCAACTGTGGGGTCCCGGGGAGCGCGACCGATTCCGAGGCGTCTTCCACCGCACGAGTCTCGCACCTCAGCGGAGGGGTCATCGCCGACGCGTTGACATCAACTACAGGTCGTAGTAGAACCATCACATGCGCACCTCGCCGATCACCGGCCTCCTCGCCGTCGCCGTCGCCACCGCCGCACTCATCTCGGGCCCCACGGCCAGCGCGGCCGCACAGAAGCCCAAGCAGCCAGCTGGCACGGTGGGCACTGCCACCAACAGCGTGGTGCCCAAGAGCGTCGCCAACTTCACCTTCGTCACCCAAGCTGGTGCCAAGGTCTCCCTCTCGAGCTACGCCGGCAAGACCATCTTCTTGCTTCCTCTACTGACCTTGTGCCCCGACACCTGCCCGTTCACCTCTGCCAATGCCCTCATGGTCGACCAGCAGCTCGCCGCCAACAAGGCCACCGGCAACGTGGAGATCCTGTTCTTCGACACCGACCCCTACCGCGACACCCCCGGCCGGCTCAGCACCTACGAGAAGTTGGTGGGCCTGAACAAGTACCCCAACGTGGAGTTCTTGACCGAGGTCCCCACCGCTGCGCCGGTCAGTGGCACCCCCACCCCCACCAATGCCGACGCCGCGTACCCGGCGGAGAACACCTTCGCCAACTTCTTCGGCATGCAGGTGCAGAAGGTGACCGAGGGCAAGCCGGCGTCGATCGACTGGCAGGCGCCCCATGAGAAGTTGACCTACGACATTAGCCACTCCGACGGCTTCTTCGTCATCGATGCGGCCGGAGCCCTCCGCTTCGTCTCAGGCAATCCTCCGCACTTCAAGGGCACGCTGAACTCCTCGCTCAGGGCGTTCTTGAGCGCCGACGGCGCCTACGCCCTCCGCCACCCCTACACCCCTGGGTGGAAGCCCGGAGACGCCGAAGCGGCCATCAGCTGGGTGCTCGGAAGGTCGGTTTGAACCCGGACCGATCCCAGCGCCGCGCCCCGGTGCGCCGCTGGTACGGTCGGCAGATGGACGTCGTCGAGCTCGGTTCCTAGGGGTCGAGATGCGCATCGCACTGCGGATGGTGGTGGCGCTGGTCGGCGTCGTTGCGCTCGGCGCAGCACCGGGCCACCTCGCCACCGCACGCGCTGCGGAGGTTCGCACACCACCGCCACACCTCGACCGCAAGGGCTTCACCGAGCCCGAGTTCTGCAGTGGGTGCATGCCTCCGCTGAGCTACGGCGGCGGACCGGTCATGGCCACCAATGGCCCAGGCGGGGTGACCATCACGCCGATCTTCTGGGAGCCTGCGGGCGCGGCGAACGCCATTGACCAGACCTACCGGCGCGCCGTCACCACCTTCCTCACCAACGTCGCCGCCGCGTCGGGAACCACGAGCAACGTGTTCTCGGTGCTCGATGAGTACTACATGCTCACCAACGGCACCCGCACCTACCTGTCGTACCAGCTCAGTTCGGCACCAGCGATCATCGACACCGATCCGTTCCCACCGAGCCACTGCCAGCCGGTGGCTCCCACCACGCGTTGTGTCACCGACGCCCAACTCCAAGCAGAGCTCACCCATCTCGTGGCCACCCATGGCCTCACCGCAGACCTCTCGCACCTGTACGCCGTGATCTTCCCCTCCGACGTCGAGACCATCGCCGATGACGGCTCGAACTCCGCCTCCACCTTCTGCGGCTACCACAGTGAGTTCACGAGCAACGGGGGGACGGTCGTCTACGCCAACCTCCCCTACGAGCCAAGTGGCTGCGATGCGGGCGAAGACCCAGATGGCTCAGCCGCCGTCGATGGGGTGCTCTCGACGCTCACCCACGAGGTGGCCGAGGCGCTGAGCGACCCCATGAACGACAACACCGCGTGGGTCGACGGCGGTGGCAATGAGGTCGGGGACTTGTGCGAGAACAGCTACGGACGATCCCTCGGTTCCACCTCAGCCAGCGATCCAGGCGGCACCGAGTACAACCAAGTCATCAACGGTGGGCGCTACTACCTCCAAGAGCTCTTCTCCAACGCCGCCTACCGACGCTTCGGCCACGGGGCGGGGTGCGCGCAGAGCCAGGACCGCGCCGAGCACCCAGCGGCGCGCGGTGCGAGCACCACGACGGTGGCCGCGGTCTTCGCCGACCCCAATCCGTCGACCTTGCCCGCTGGCGGCACGTCGACCTCGGTGCTCTCCGTCGAGATCTCCGACCCAAAGGGCAATGGCATCGCAGGCGACCGCGTCCACGCCAGCGTCGGTCGGAGCACAGGGGACGCGGCGTGTGGTCGGCTGCGGTCAACGGTGGCCACCACCGACAGCTCGGGCAGTGCCGACTTCACCTACGTGGCGAGTCGGTCCAACGCCACGTGCTTCATCTTGTTCTCCGAGTCCATCGGCGGCCAGTCGACCCAGTCGACCATCTACCAAGGGACCACCGCCACGACGGCTCCCGAGCTCACCGTCACCTTCCCCACCCGCCTCGTCGCTGGAGCCGCACCGACCCGGTTCACCATGACGGTGGCGAACCCCTCGTCGGTGCCGCTCGAGAACACCTCGGTCGACCTCTCGGTCTTCGGCGGCACCAACCGCTCTCCCAACGTCGAGGCCAACCAGGTCCAGATCCGCTACGCCACCAGCACCGCTCCGAACCGCTTCGTTGCGATGGCGCTGAGCGGATCCACCGGTGGTGGAGGGCAGATCGACGGCACCTTCGGTAGCGGTGACCCAACGGTGCTCGGCCCACACGCCACCGAGCGCTTCACCATTGAGGTGGACCTCTCGAACTCGGTCCCCACCGACGGGCGCTCGGGACCCGTTCTCGCCTTCGAGACCTACCTCAACCAGTACAACTCGGCCGCAGGCACCGGTGCCAACTTGGCCGACAGCTACGCCAGCAACGTGGAGGTCGTGGAAGCGGCCACGAGCACCCTTGGACGGCTGGGCCAAGACGTGCTCCTCGGAGCCGTCCTCGGGGCCGTCGGGGCGCTCGTCGTCGTCCTGCTCCGTCGCCAGCGCACCTCGCACGCCGCGTGGTAGGGCACCAAGCCCCTCCACAGCCCCCTCACAGGAAGCACCCAGCCGGGGTCCACCTCCGCGGTTCATGCTGGTGCGGTGGCGAACCCCAGCACGACCTCGAGGATCTTGGTGGTCGACGATGAGCCGTCCATCATCGATGCGGTGGCGACCTCGTTGCGCTACGAGGGTTTCGAGGTCGACGAGGCGATGAGCGGGCGACGAGCGCTGGCGATGGCCCAAGAGCGCACCCCTGACCTCGTGGTCCTCGACATCATGCTGCCCGACATCAACGGCCTTGAGGTCACCCGGCGGCTCCGAGCCGACGGCATCAGGGTTCCCGTCCTGTTCTTGACCGCCCGAGACTCCCTCGACGACAAGCTGGCTGGACTGACCGTCGGGGGCGACGACTACGTCACCAAGCCCTTCGCCTTGGCGGAACTCGTGGCGAGGGTGCAAGCCATCTTGCGGCGGACCGGTCGAGCAGAAGACGACGACCACCTCCTGCGGTTCGCTGATCTCGAGATGGACGAGGACGCGCACGAAGTTCGCCGCTCGGGCACCTGGTCAACCTGACCGCCACCGAGTTCAACCTGCTCCGCTACTTCATGCTGAACCCCCGTCGAGTACTCTCCAAGGCCCAGATCCTCGACCACGTTTGGCACTACGACTTCGGCGGGGACGCCAACGTGGTCGAGACCTACGTCAGCTACCTCCGCCGGAAGCTCGATGCCCTGGGGCCACCGCTGCTCCACACCGTGCGCCTGGTCGGCTACGCGCTCCGCGACCCGGCCGGCTGATGTCGCTGCGCACCCGGCTGCTGCTGGCGATCGGTGCGGTGACCCTGATTGCCCTGGTGGCAGCGAACGTGGCCACCTACTCACTGCTGCAGTCGTACCTGTACAACCGGGTGGACCAGACCCTCGAGCAAGGCCACCTCAGCTTCTCCCTCGCCATCTTGCGAGGGTTCGAGATCTCCTCGTGTCCGGGGCCCTCGCCATTCGCCGCTGGCTACGGCTTCCCCTCAGATCAGGACTTCTCGCCGTTCCCCAACGGGCAGGGAGCTTTCGCCACCCAGTCGGGGTTCGTCTCGATCCGCACCACCGCCGGGAAGGTCATCGACAACCAAGAGTGTCCGGCCTACCTCGGCGCCACCCCCTACGCGCCGATCCTCCCCGCCCACCTGTCGGCATCCCAACCGCCAGGACCGCGCTCTGTCACGTACTTCACCAGCGGTTCGAGCCCGGCCGGCTTGCGCTTCCGGGTGCGAACCGAGGTGCTGTACAACGGCCAAGTCCTCGTGCTGGCCATTCCCCTCGTGGCCGAGGATGCGACCTTGCACAAGCTGCTGCTGACTGAACTCGTGGTCTCAGGCCTCGCCCTCGTTGGGGCCGTCGCTGCCGGGTTCGCACTGGTGGTGGTTGGGCTCCGGCCCCTGCGCCAGGTTGAGGCCACCGCAGCTTCGATCACCGAGGGCAACCTCGACGAGCGCGTTCCCACCTCGAGGGGATCCACCGAGGTGAGCCGGCTCGCCAGCTCGTTCAACTCCATGCTCGACTCCCTCCAAGACGCCTTCAGGACCAGAGACGCCACTGCGGTCAAGCTCGAGCAGCGTGACCTGCAGCTGCGGCAGTTCGTGGCCGATGCCTCCCACGAGCTGCGGACACCCATCGCCGCCATCTCGGCCTACGCCGAGCTGTTCGATCGCGGGGCTGCAGGCAACGCCGAAGACCTCAGCCGGGTCATGACCGGGATCTCCGCAGAGTCTGCCCGCATGCAGCGGTTGGTCGACGACCTGCTGACCCTGGCACGACTCGACGAAGGCATCACGCCGAGGAGCGCGCCGGTAGAGCTCGTCGGGTTGTGCTCCGAGGTGGTGGCCACCGCCCGGACCGTCGGGCCCACCTACCCCATTACGTTCGTGGCCCAGACACCCGTTGAGGTGCTCGGTGATGAAGCCCAACTCCACCGAGTCCTCGAGAACCTCTTGGCCAACGTGCGATCCCATACCCCAGAGGGAACCTCGACCAAGGTCGCACTCAGCACCCAAGGCGAGCGCGTCATCCTCGAGGTCACCGACGATGGTCCGGGCATGGAGGCCGAGGTCGCCGAGCACGCCTTCGACCGCTTCTTCCGGGAGGACCCAGCCAGGGTGCACCACGGCGGTGGATCAGGTCTCGGCCTCGCCATCGTTGCGGCCATCGTCAAGGCGCACCACGGCACCGTGGTCCTGCGCTCGGCCCCTGGGAGCGGCGCCGCCTTCACCATCTCGCTGCCCCTGGCTCCCCTCGTCGAGCCGTGAGGCGGACCACGACCTCACAGGCGACTACCAGCCAACGTCCAAGGTGCTCCAAGTCAGGCGCCGTAGGGTGAGCAGCACTCCACCAGCACCACGAAGGGTCCACCGATGAGCACCGTCACCCGAGGCGCGAAGAACGCCTACCGCAACGTGGTCCGCACCGTCTCGATCGTGCTGATCCTGTCGCTCAGCTTCGCCCTGGCGCTCGTGATGCTGTTGTCGTACAACTCGGTCAAGCAGCACATCAACCAGGTGTCGTCCGAGATCAACAACACGATCACCATCACCCCCGCAGGATCCTTCGGCGGGTTCGGTGGTGGAGGCAACCCCTTCACCGAAGCCCAGATCGCTGCGGTGGAGGCCACCGCCCACGTCACCTCGGTCACGGCATCGACCAGGGACACCTTGCAGAACACGACCCAAGCCCAGAGCTCCACCTCGCCGAGCGGTGGTGGCTTTGGTGGGGGTGGTGGCGGTCAGCACTTCGGCTTTGGTGGCTCAGGGGCGACGACCTCGCTCGTCTCCCCCATCACCCCCGGCGCCATCGCCAAGGTCACCAACGGCGGCTTCACCCTGCCGGCCAACTTCCACCCACCCATGGAGTTCTTCGGGACCTCCTCGCCGGCCAACGCCACGGTGATCGGGGCGACCTCGCTGCGCCTCGACGCCGGAACCTTCTTCAGCCCCTCCTCGAAAGATCTCGTCGCCGACGTCGCCCAAGCCACGGCGACGAAGAACAAGCTGGCCGTCGGCTCGACCTTGACGGCGTACGACAAGACCATCAAGGTGGTCGGCATCTTCACCGCCAACACCACCCGGTCCAATGCAACGGTGCTCCTCCCCCTCAAGACCCAGGAGTCCCTCCAAGGCGTGAGTGGCCCCACCTCCATGGTGGCCGAGGTCGACTCCATCGCCAACGTCTCGAGCGCCACCGCAGCCATCCAGGCCGCCCTCGGCACCTCTGTCGCCACCGTGACCAGCTCTGAGCAAGACGCCACGCAGGTCTCGAGCTCCTTCTCCACCATGCAAGACATCGCGCTCTACTCGCTCATCGGTGCCCTCGCTGCCGGAGGGGTGATCCTCTTCCTCTCGATGCTCATGGTGGTGCGAGAGCGCCGCCGAGAGATCGGCATCTTGAAGGCCTTCGGTGCCTCGAACGCCAACGTGGTGCTCGGATTCGTCACCGAGTCCCTGACCCTGACGGTGATGGCGGGGGTGGTGGGAAGCCTGCTCGGAGCGTGGCTGGCCAACCCCGTGCTCAAGGTCCTGCAGAACGCGACCACCTCCTCCTCGTCGAGCACACCATTCAGAGGCCCGTTCTCGGGGGGAGGCGTCGGAGGCTTCCACCTCGGCACCTTCGGCCATGACCTGCGGGCTGCGACGGGCCTCGGCGTCATCGGCTACGCCTTGGCTGGGATCGTGCTCATCGCGCTGATCGGCTCGTCCCTTCCTGCCTACGCCATCGCCAAGGTTCGTCCAGCAGAAGTGCTGAGAGGGGAGTAACCATGATTGAGGTCCAAGGACTCACCAAACGCTTCAAGTCCGGCGACGAGGGGGTGGTAGCCGTCGATGACGTCAGTTTCTCGGTTCCCGATGGCCAGTTCGCCTCCATCGTCGGCATGAGTGGGAGCGGGAAGTCCACCTTGATGTCCATGCTCGGTGGGCTCGACAAGCCGAGCGCAGGATCGGTCCGGGTCGATGATCAGATCATCAGCTCCTCGAGTGATCGAGAGCTCATCACCTACCGACGCAACAAGGTCGGCTTCGTCTTCCAGAGCTTCAACCTGATCCCCAACCTGACCGCCCTGGAGAACGTCATGCTCCCCATGGAGTTCGCTGGCACCGCGAAGGCGGCACGAGCAACCAGAGCCGCTGCGCTCCTCGACCAGGTGGGGCTCAAGGGAGAGAAGCATGCCCGCAAGCCGTCGAGGCTCTCTGGTGGTGAGCAACAGCGGGTGGCGATCGCCCGAGCGCTCGGCAACAAGCCCTCGGTGCTCTTGGCCGATGAGCCAACTGGCAACCTCGACACCAAGACGGGTCGGCTCATCTTCGACCTGCTCAAGCAGCTGAGCCACGAGGCTGGGGTGACGGTGATCATCGTGACCCACGACCTCACCATCGCCCAGCGGACCGACGTCACCTTCACCTTAGAAGACGGAAAGTTGGTGGCCTGATGGCTCCTGGACTGTTCGATGACGATGGCGACGAGCCGTCACCTCCGCACCACGCAGTGGTCCCAACACCTGGACCTTCGGCGGGCTTGTTCGCCGACGACACACCCCTCGACGACGACGGTGATGGCACCCCAGCTGACGAGCACGCTGCCTCCTCCTCGGCGAGCCCTCGTTCCTCCAAGCTGATCGGAGCCATCGCCGCCGTCGTCGCCGTCGTGGTGGTAGCGGCCGTGATCATCTCCATGCACTCCTCGAGTTCGTCATCTGGTCGTCACGTCAACCGAACCGCGTTCGAGGCCTACACCACGTGCCTTCGAAACCATGGCGTCCCGATCCCTAGCTTCCAGCCTGGGGGTGGGTTCCCCTCGGGTGGCACGAGCGGCGGCCAGGGGTTCGGCGGCCCGGGCGGCTACGGCTACGGCTACGGCTACGGCGGTGGGCAAGGCTTCGGTGGCCCGGGCGGCTACGGCGACGGCCAGGGGTTTGGTGGCCAGGGCGGCTACGGCAATGGCCCAGGCCCTGGAGGTTCTGGGTACGGTCCACCATCAGGTTCGCTTCCTTCCTTCGGCGGAGGAATCAGCGAGCTCCCTTCGAAGTACCCCGCAGCCTTCAGCGCCTGCGCTGCGCTCAGGCCGGTGCACTTCCCCGGAGGGGGGATGTAGGGGACTCCACCACCCATGATTGGGCAGCGGCAGACGACATCAGTGCTGGTCAGGTCGAACTTTTCTCGAGCAGACTGCCCGGCTCCCCGCCCCCGGTACCATGGTCGAGTCGGCCAGCGCTCGCGGCCAGCCCTGAGACATGACCTGAGCCACCACCATGACCCGGGACTCTCGACGACGCCTCCTCACTGCCCTGCTGGTTACCTCCAGTGCAACCTTCGCCGCACTCCTGCCCGGCCATGCCGGTGCAAGAGATCGGACTCGAGCCAACACCGGAACGTGCCCCTGGGTGCAGCCCGCGATCGTGGCGAAGAACACCCCCACCCAGCTCGCCACCATGGTGGCCGACGCCATGACCTCTGCGCAGGCCATTGCGCTGCTCAACCTGGGGACCACGCCCAATCGACAGCCAGAGAACATCTTGGAAGGCGATGCTTCGCTCTGCCTCCCGAGCTTCGTCTTCCAAGACGGACCGAGTGGACTGACCCTGGCTGGAGCGCCGGTGCTGCCTGCTGCGATCTCGGTGGCGGCATCCTTCGGCCCTGCTGAGGCCAAGACCTACGGACAACTCCTCGGCGGTGATGCCACCGCCGATGGCGTCACGGTCATCCAAACGCCGTCGGTCAATCCGACGATCATGCCCACCTGGGGACGAGCCTCGGAGGGCTTTGGTGAGGACCCCTACCTGATCGGCCAGCTCGCCCTCAGAGAGCTCGATGGCATCGAGAGCACGGGCACCTTGGCCATCATCAAGCACGTCGGGGTCTACACCCAAGAGTTCGACCGGAACCACGCCGACTACTCGGTCCCAACGCGAGGGCTGGCTGAGGTGTACCTCTCGCCATTTCGTGCCGCGGCCCCCGCCGCTCCCGTCGGCGCCATGTGCGCGTTGGGATCGGCCGACCACCAAGCCCAGTGCAGCTCGCCGATCCTGCAACGCCTGATGACCTCCAATGGCTTCACCGGCTTCTTCCGCAGCGACTACGCCGCCACGAACGGCAACCCCGCAGCCGCGCTCGGCAACGGCGACGACCTGTTCCGTCCAGACGTCTCGACACTCATGACCACTGAGTTCAACAGCGGGCTCATCACCATTGCCCAGCTCCGGCACGCCGTGGTCAAGGTGCTGACACCCCTGTTCGCCAGCGGGGCCATCGAGAACCCACGGACCTACGCGCCGATCGAACTGCAGAACGCCTCGGTGGCCGACGCTGGTACCTCAATCGCCGCCTCTGGCACGGTGCTCCTCGCCAACAACGGGGTGCTGCCCATCCACCGCGGTACCACGGTTGCGGTCATCGGATCAGCCGCAGGCACCGGAGCGCAGTACACCCAGCCGGGCTCGGGCCAAGTACCGGTGCACGGCACCTACGTCGAGCCCATCCAGGGCATCACCGCCGCCCTCGGCGCATCCTCGGTGAGCTACTTCCCGGCTATGGGTTCCGGAGTGGTCAAGCTCTTCCAGCCAGCCATGGCGAACCAACCAAACGTTGTGACGAGCCCGGGTGAGGCCACCATCTCCTACGACGTGACCCAGCGGACCGTCGAGGACTTCGCGCTCAGGGCCCCCAACGGCTCGCACTCCGCCGTGCTCAGCGTCGACGGCAACGTGCTGGATCGCACCCTCGGACTCCACGACAGCGGCGGCGGGATCAATGAGCAGGCTGAGGCGATCACCCTCGCCCCCGGCCACCACGTCGTGCACCTCAGCTACAATCCGCCGTCAGCGGTGCCCACCGTGGTGGCCGCCAACGACACCTCGGCCATCGCCGGGGCGGCCAAGGCCGCGAGCGCAGCGAACGTTGCCATCGTGGTCGCCAACGCCTCGATGAGCGAGGGGGACGATCGCGCCAGCCTCGAGTTGCCCAACGACGAGAACCAGCTCATCGCTGCCGTTGCCCACGCCAACCCCAACACCGTCGTCGTCCTGACCACCGGTGGTGCCGTGCTCATGCCCTGGCTGCACCAAGTGGCAGCAGTGGTCGAGGCCTGGCTCCCGGGGCAGACGTCGGGAACGGCCATCGCCCAGGTGCTCGACGGTCAGGTGGATCCCTCTGGGCACCTCCCCATCACCTTCCCCGCAAGCGACGCCAAGGCAGAAGGGAGCGACTGGAGCTTCGGTACTGCCCCCGCGCTTCAGGGCCCAGATGGCCAGGGCCTTGACGTCGGGTACCGGTGGTACCGAGCGACGGGCTCGACGCCGCTGTTCCCCTTCGGCTTCGGGCTGAGCTACACCACCTTCAACCTGAGTGGACTCACCGTGTCGAAGACCCCACAAGGCTTCACGGCGTCGGTGGTGGCGACCAACACCGGCAACCTCCGGGGTCGCGTCGTGGCCCAGGGCTACGTCACCTACCCCGCCGCTGCCGGTGAGCCGCCAGCGCAGTTGAAGTGCATCGGGTCAGCGACGCTCGACCCCGGAGCCCACGCGACCATCTCGATGCCCATCAGCACGCGTTCGCTGCAGGTCTTCCCGTCGAACCACTGGGTGCTCGACCCCGGCAGCTACACCCTGAGCGTCGGCCAAGACGCCTCGGATCTGCCGCTCACGACCAGCTTCACGATCAGCTGAGGTCAGCGCGACCGGCGTGGAACCCCTGGCGGGAATCCGGCGCCTGCGATGTTGGCGGTCCGACGCCAGTGGAAGCCAAACCTCAGTGCGTCGTCCACCTCGATGACGGCTTGGCCCCCGTCGGAGAGGCCGACGGGCGCCGAGGTCCGTGTTCACGAATCTGTCCGTTAGGCCGACAGGGTGACCTTCGCCAGACGGGGGGGTGCGTCGATGGGGCGGCCGTACCGTTGGCCGAGCCGGAGGGCCAGCACTTGGCCCACGACGACTTGGGCGAGCCCCACCGACCAGTTCTCCATCTCTTCAGGAAGCACGATGACCGCATCGGTGCCCTCGAGTACCCGATCAGCGGGATACAGAGCGAGGGTCGTCATCCCGGCCGCCCTGCTCCCCTCGATGGCAGCGGTGGCCACGGCATCGGTCAGCTCATCGGTGACGATGAGCAGCAGGGAGCAGTTCGCCCCGTCAGCGCCGATGGGGCCGTGGAGGTAGTCCGCCACGGCGTACGACTCAGCCCTGACGCCCGCAACCTCGCGGATCTTGAGCGACACCTCGTCGGCCACCGAGTACCCCACCCCCCTACCCACGACGGTGATCCCTGCAGCCGCATCGAAGCGCCCGATGCCGAGGTCGGCCCCAAGTGCCCACGAGGCCACGCGCTCGATGCGTGCTGGCAGTTGCTCGAGCCCAGCGATCGGCGAGGGCGCCATGGCGCTGACCAACTGACTCAGCGCTTGCCAGGTGGCCGAGAAGGTCTTGGTCGAGGCCACCACCACTTCAGGTCCGGTCGAGATCGACAGCACCACGTCGCTGACCACAGCCAACGGTGAGGTCGGGTCGTTGGTGACACCGATCACGGGACGACCCTGGTCCTTCGCCAGTTGCGCCACCTCGGCGATACCGGGCGACCTGCCGGACTGTGAGATGGCGATGACACCAGCTCCTGCGAGATCCATGGTGGACCCTGGTCCGTACAGCGACGGCGTCGCCAACGCGACCACCTTGCCGAGCACCTGGCCCGCGAGGTACTGGAAGTACCTCGCCGCATTGTCCGAGGAGCCCCTCGCTGCCACGAGGAGGTAGGTGGCATCGGCCAAGCGCTCAGCTGCGCGCTCGGCCTCGGCCATGCCAGCCACGGCACGGCGTGCGAGGAGCGCCCCTTGGGCCGCAACATCGAGCTCGAGGAGGGTGGTCACCTGAGCAGCGTACCGAGGTGAGGCGAACGGCTCGCAACGGGTGGGTGACCACCCGTGCTGCAGCGGCGCGTCAGGCGAGGTGCCCCTTGCAGGTCCCGTGGTCGGCGTTCGACAGCGACCCATCGGGACAGGTGGTATTCGACCAGGTAACCGTGGTGAGGTTGGCGCCGGTGACGTTCGCACCGGCCAAGTTCGCACCGGCCAAGT
>CAINFA010000204.1 GCA_903847955.1 uncultured Actinomycetes bacterium | reverse complement strand
TGGCGTCGGCCTCGTCGCCGGTGCCTGCTTCGCCACCACGCTCCCACCGACCCAATGGTGGCCGCTCAGCATCGTGGGTGCAGCACTGCTCGTTGCCCACGCCGTGCGCTCCACCCCGTGGTCCGCCATCGGCGCAGGCTGGCTGGCTGGCCTCGTCGTCTTCAGCGCAGGCCTCGGCTTCACCGCGCAGTTCAACGCCATTGGCGCGATGGTCCTCATCGCCCTCGAAGCGCTAGCGGTGGCGATCCCGTGCTTCGTGGCGTCGCGGTCGTCCTCGCCCGCCCTCGCCTTCACGGCATCGGCCGTGCTCATTGAGTGGGTGCGCCAGCACGCGCCCTTCGGGGGTCTGCCCATCGGCTCGCCAATCTTGGGCCAAGTCGAGGGTCCCTTCGCCCTCGTGGCCCACCTCCTCGGTCCGCTCGGGGTGCTCGTGGTCCCCCTCGCCCTCGGCGCTTCGGTAGGCGAGCACCTCGGGCGCAAGGACCCTGGCGTGGCGCACCCTAGGGTCCTGGCTCCCGTGGGCATCGCCGTAGCGGTTCTGACCCTGGCCCTCGTCGTGCCGGCGGGAGGAGCACGTGCTGGTCGCCTCAGCGTCAGCTGCCTCCAAGGGGGTGGTCCACGGGGGTTCACCGCCCTCCAGGTCTCCCCCGTCACCTCGGCGTCGCGCTACCTCGCACTGCTCGACCACTTGCAACCGCTCAGGCCGAGGAGACCCTGGCTCATCGTCCTTCCCGAAGATGCCATCCAGACGGCGGCCAGCTACCGCATCGACCCCGCGGTGCTGGCGATTCGCAACCAGGCTGTCCGCCTTGGGGCCACCATCGAGGTGGGCGTGCGTTCACCTGGCCCGGGCCAGAGCTTCTTCAACCGTGCCATCGTGCTCGGATCTGACGGAACCGTGGTGGGCACCTACGAGAAGGTGCACCGGGTGCCCTTTGGGGAGTACGTACCGATGCGTGGGTTGCTGGCGCACCTCGTGCACCTCGACGCGGTCCCCCTCGACGCCGTCCCGGGACGCCGTCCAGGTGTGGTCGGCTCGCCGGTTGGGAGCCTCGGGATCACGCTGAGCTTCGAGACCTTCTTCGCCGACCGAGGTCGAGCAGCGGTTCGAGCGGGTGCTTCGATCCTGCTCGCACCCACCAACACCGCGTCCTACCGCTCCTCGAGCGTCACTGACCAAGAGCTCGCCGCCGCCCGGCTCCAAGCCCTCGACCTCCACCGGTCGGTGGTCCTGTGCGCGACGGTCGGTCGTTCAGCCCTGCTCGGGCCCACCGGTGCCACCGAGGTGGCGAGCCCGCTCGGACCACCAGCGGTGCTCACCGCCGTGCTCCCCCTCGAGGAAGGCGACACCCCCTACGTCGTCGCCGGGGACCTCCCCGTGCTCCTCGCCATGGTGGTGGTGCTCTTCACCACCGTGCTCGTCCGACGTCAGTCGTAGTAGCCCGAGTGGATGTAGACGCACGGAATGCCCTCGGCGACGTACATCGCGTGGTTCGACGGGTCGTCCTCGAGCGCCAGACGGAGGTCGAAGCCGTAGTGGCGGAGGTCGTCGACCACGTCCCGCTTGAACTGGGTCACCACGTCGTAGTCCCCCCAGTCCCGCAGCACGAGCACGTCCCAGCGCAGCCCGTAACGCTCGAGCCAAGCCAGAGTCTGGGGAGCGACCCGACCAGGTCGACCGGTCAACAAGATGATCTGCAGCCGTGCGTCGAGCAGGTCGAGGAGCCGGGCGATCTCCTCGATCACCGGGTCATCGCCGCAGGCTTCGAAGAACGCGGTCCAATCTCGGCGTCCATCCTCGATGTAGTGCTGGCGCCCAGCTGCATCGGAGAGCACCCCATCGATGTCGAACACCACCGCCTCAGAAGGGGTGATGAGGCCCTGTCGCCAGTGCCAACTGCCGACGGTGGGGCCAGTCCAGGTCACCGTGCAATCGTAGCGGCCGACCCCGAGGGTTGACCCCAACGGGGATCGCAGGTGGGAACATGGAGGCCCGTGACGAGCGATCCCCTCTTCGAGCCCGGTCCAACAGGGCCGCTCCGCCTCGAGCAGCCCTTGGGCTCGAGGGTGCTCGTCGTTGGTGACCTGCTGCTCGGCCCCTCCCCCACCACCGCGACGAGCACGACGTGTGCCGAGTTGATCGCCGGGATTCGGGCCTTTGAGGGACCGGGCACGATCATCGTGGCGGGCAACACCTTCGCCAGCGACCTCGACGGACAGCCCCAGCAGCCCGAGCGGTGCGTTGAGACCTTGGCCCTCCACCACGAGCTCTTCGAAGAACTCGCCCGCTACCACGACACGCCGGGCCGGTCCGTCGTCGTCCTCCCCGGATGGCGGGACCCGCAGCTCCTCAGGTGCACCGAGCTCGCCGATGCCTTCGGCGGCTGGGGCATCACCTTGGCCGAGGAGGTTGAGCTCCACCTCAAGACCTCAACGGGCACCAAGGTGGTGGCGGTGCGAGGTGCTGCGCCCGGAGATGCATCGCCCATGGACCTCCGAGCCTTCGAGGAACGTCCTTGGCTGGCTGGGATCGACCGCCTCGATGACCCAGGTCAGCTGAGCTCGTTCATCACCTCGCGTGCCACCTACCGTCGGCTCGGTCGACTGCTGTGGGTCCCGCCTCTCGTCGCCATGTTCGTGGTCCTCGCCATTGCCGCTGCGCCGATCTACGACACCATCTCGCGCCTCGTGCGCCGATCCCACAAGGTGCACCACGTCTTCGACCGCGTCCACTCAACCCCATGGTCGACGCGATTGCTGTTCCTCCTCGCCGTCCTCATCGTCTCTGAGCTCCTGGTGGGCTTCTTGGCGGCGATCGTCACCCGGCGCCTCTACCAACGAGAGCTCGGTGGGCTCGGCGCACCGACCGCTGGAGCCGAGGACCTCGGCGTGCTCTCGGGCCGCAGCAGCCACCTCACCTTGGAGGGCCAGCCCGCCCTCGACGCCGCGCGTCAGCGCATCGCCCACGGCGACACCGGGCTCATCGTGGGTGGCGGACTCGACGCCGAGCTCATCCACCTCTCGGGTGGCTTCTACGCCGCCTGCGGTGGCTCAGGCGAGGTGGTCCGAGCCCACGAGGCCCACCTCGGGCTGCCTCGGATCTACCGCCACCACCGGCAGCGCACGGGCATCGAACTCGAGTGCGGCGCCACCTTGCAGGTCCGGCTGTACGTGGGTGAGGTTGACCTCCCCACGACCACCCGCCTCGAGCGGCTGGCGTCGAAGGAAGCCGTCGTCAAGGGCTACAAGGCCTCCGCTGACCTCGACCGACAGCTCGTTGCCTCATGGCCGACGGGGGGCTCTTGGCCACGACGGGCCGACCTCATCGAAGGTCGCAGACGGATCCGCCGGATCCGCCGGCTCGTGGCCACCGCCATCTTCGTCGTCGGCTTGGTCGACATCCTGCTGGCCATCGCCCCGCCGTTGCGGGACCGGCTGCACGTGGTCGACCAGGTCCTGCCCCTTGGGGTGGCCCAGGCGGCGGGCGCCCTCGTGGGGTTGGCCGGGCTCGGGCTGATGATGCTGGCGAGAGGCATCTTGCGCGGGCAACGCCGACCGTGGTTCATCGCCATCGTGCTGCTCTCGATCACCTCCGTGCTGCACCTCGTCCACGCCGCGTCCTTCGGCGGCGTGGTGGTCTCCACCGCCGTGCTCGTGGTAGCCCTCGTCGAGCGTCGATGCTTCACCGGCGCCACCGACTCCCGTTCGGCTCGCTCGAGCTTGTGGGTGGTGGTGGTCGGCGTGGTGGTGGCGATCGGTGGAGCCATGGCTGGTGCCCAGCTCACCCCAACGGGCCACCAGGTCCTCCCCTCGCTGTGGAACCAGCTGACGGCCTTCAGCGAGCGTCTGGTGGGGATCACCACCATCAAGCTCCCTGACCTGGTCGACGACTGGACCACCCCGAGCCTGATCGCCATCGGCGTCTGCCTCGTGCTCGTGGCGCTCTACCTGTTCACCCGCCCCGTGGTGGATCGTCGATTGGGTGGTGGTGGATCGGGGCTGAGCGACCGAGCAGCCGACGAGGCCCGGGCCCGGGACATCGTTCGTCGCCACGGTCGAGGGACGCTCGACTACTTCGCTCTTCGAGACGACAAGCAGTTCTTCTTCCACCGGGACTCACTCGTGGCCTACGCCGTCTTCGGTGGGATCTGCATCGCCTCACCTGACCCCATTGGTCCCCTCGCTGAACGAGACCAGGTCTTCGACGCGTTCCGGCGGTTCGCCGATGCCAAGGGCTGGGGCATCGGCGTGGTCGGGGCAGCCGAGGAGTGGCTGACCACCTACCGTGAGGCTGGGATGCGCCAGATCTACGTCGGCGACGAGGCCTTGGTGGATGTCCAGACCTTCTCGTTGGCGGGCGGGAAGATGAAGGGGCTCCGCCAGGCCTGCACCCGCGTGGAGCGCAATGGCTACACCATCGAGTTCCTCGACCCCTCCTCAACCACCACCGCCCAGGTGGCTGAGCTCGTGCCCCTGCTCGAGGCCAACCGCCGAGGCGACGAGGAGCGCGGCTTCTCGATGATGCTCGGGAGGATGTTCGACCAGCGCGACGAGGGCCTCCTGCTCACCGTCGTGCGCGACGCCGAGGGCGTGCCAGCAGCGGTGTGCCAGTTCGTCCCCTCGAGTGCCATCAACGGCTACTCCCTCGACCTGATGCGGCGGGATGGCGGGGAGCACCCCAATGGGTTGCTCGACTTCGCGCTGTGCTCGACCATCGCCAAGCTCAGAGAGGACGGCGCCGAGGGACTCTCGCTGAACTTCGCCGTCTTGCGCTCCGCCCTCGAGGCCGACGACGACGCCTCGATCATCCAACGCCTCGAACGCTGGGCTTTGCTTCGGCTCTCGGGGTACCTCCAGATTGAGTCGTTGTGGAAGTTCAACGCCAAGTACGAGCCGACCTGGCAGCCCCGCTACATCGTCTACGACTCCCCCGAGCAGTTCCTCCCCAGCGTTATCTCGTTCTTGCGGGCAGAGTCGGTCTCGGACATCCCCGTGCTCGGCAAGCTCTTCGCCTCCAACCCCAACAAGCGGGCCACCTCGGTGGTGGTCGGGTCAGGGGCGGCGGCACCACCCGCTCGATGAGCCTTCAGCCCTCTGTCCTCGTCCCACCGTTTCGCTGGGGCGTGGTCAACCCTCGAGGGTTCGGACGATGGCCCGGGCGAACCGTTCGGCTGCCCCTGGAGCACTGGTGAGGAACAGGCACGGCTCGGTCAGCTCGAGCTCACCGACGACGGGACCATCGTCTCCTGGGAGCAGATCTACCCGGGCGTAGAGCACCTCGGTGGCTCGAGCGGCCTCGAGGCACTGCTGGGCCACCTCGAGCTCTGCGTGGCTCGGGACGTACGCCTCGAGGTCGGCCATCCACCGTGCTCGGTCTCGAGTCGCCACCTCACCAGTACCGGTCACAGGATCGAGCATGGGGGGCTTGGTGATCCCATGGGAGAACTGTCCGAGGAAGAAGATGAGCGTCGCCTCACCGGTGCGTTCCACCGCGTCGAGGTAGCGCTGGACCAACACGGCAGTGCCCTGGTCCAAGAGGCGGGCGGCGTGGTGCCGGGCCTCGTCGAAGTCCTTGGGTTCGAACATCGCCACACCCCTCGAGCCCGCGCCGACGGTGGGCTTGACCACGATGGGGGCGGTGGGAGCCATGAGGGCCGCCAAGCTCGCCAGAGAATCCACGACGGTCGTGGGCGCGATGGGTACCCCGGCTTGGTGGAGGTCGATGAGGTACGTCTTGTCGGTGTTGACCTCGAGGACCTGCGCCGGGTTCATGAGCCTCGGGACCGACCGGGCCCACGCCAAGAACCGCTCGCGGTGGGCGCTGTAGTCCCAGGTTGACCGCACCACGGTGAGCGCTGCCTCCTCGAAGCGAACGCCGGGGTCATCCCAGATGCAGGCCTCGGCCTTGAGCCCGAGCGCCGACAGCGCATCGAGGAGTCCTGTGTCGCTGACGTCGAGGTTGGGGAACCCCGCCGAGGTGGCCAGGGCGACGTCGAGCACGGCTCAGCGCAGCAGCTGGGCGGCCTGGCGGGCGAAGTCGAGCAGCGCCCCCGGGGCGATGCCGAAGTAGAAGGTCACCGCCAGGCAGATCCCAATGGCGAGCCCCGTGGTCGGCGCCACCGGCACCTCGTGGGTGGTGGCCACGGGTTCAACCTCGAGCAGCAGGCTCCCCTCGGCACGGTCCTTGAAGCTCGAGCCATCGCTAACGGGCGTCGGCACATCGTGGGTGGCGTACATCACGATGCCGACCCGAAGGTAGGCCACCGCCGAGATGGTGGCAGAGACCATGGCGAGCAGCGCGAGGGGGATCTCGCCGTGGGCGACGGTGGCCTCGATCACGCCGAACTTGGCCAGGAAGCCCGTGGTGAAGGGCATACCGGCTTGGGCCAAGAGCAACAGCGCGAGCGACAGCGCCACGCCCGGGCGACGCTTGGCCAGGCCGCGGTAGCTCGTCAGGTCGTGGTCCTCATCTCGGGCACCACCGAGCACGCCGAGCAGTGCGAACGTACCGATGGCCATGACCGAGTAGGTGAACAGGTAGTACAACGACCCAGCGAAGCCAGCCTTGGTCAGCACCACCACGCCGAGCAGGATGAACCCCGCGTGGTTGATCGAGGAGTACGCCAGCATGCGCTTGACGTTGTGCTGGGCGATGGCCGAGGTGGCGCCGATGAACGTCGTCAGCAGCGCCACCGTGTAGAGCAACGGGGCCCAGGTGGACTGTTGGGTACTGAAGGCGGTCTCGAAGACCCGGAGGAAGGCCACGAAGCCGCCGACCTTGGCCACTGCGGCCATGAAGCCGGTCACCGGCGTTGGTGCGCCCTCGTAGACGTCTGGGGTCCACATGTGGAACGGCACGGCGGCGATCTTGAAGCAGAAGCCCACCGCCAAGAGCCCAATGCCGGCCAGGAGCAACCCCGGACGGTGCACCACGTTGGCCGAGAGGTAGGTACCCATCTTGGCCAAGTTGGTGGATCCGGTGGCGCCGTAGGTCAAGGCGATGCCGTAGACGAAGACCGCCGAGCTGAAGCCGCCCAGCACGAAGTACTTGAGCGCGCCCTCGGCGGACTTCTCGTTCTTCCGGTTGAGCGCCACCAAGACGTACAGCGCGATGGAGAGGATCTCGAGGCCCAAGAAGACCACGACGAGGTCGTTGGCGGCGCCCATGATGAGCGCCCCCGAGGCCGACAGCAGCGCCAAGATGTGGAACTCGGCGCTATCGAACTTCAGTCGGGCCAGGTAGTCGTGGGCAACGAGCGCGGTCAGGATCACCGCACAGCTGACGGTGATGTTGACGAACACGCTGAAGCCATCGAGCACGAGCGCCCCGGCCACCGTCGACGAACTGCCGTGGCGGATCAGGTGGTCCCACTGCAAGATCGACACCACGAGCGCACCGAGACCGAGCAGCACCGAGGTGGCGGTCGAGACCACCTCGGGCAGGCGGTGGCGGAGCAACGAGGCCGCCGCCATGAGCAGCACCGAGCCCACGAACAGCACCAGCATCGGGGCCATGGTGAAGTAGGAAATCGACGGCACGGTAATCGGGTTCATCGCTGGACCTCCCCAGCGCCGATGACGCCTGCGTCGAGGTCGCTACCTGAGGGTCGACCACTGATGGCGATCGAGTGCATGGCTCGGTGGTACACCCCCGTGGTGGTCTGCACGATGGGGGCAAGTTCACGAGCCACCGAGGGGGTGATCCGTGCGATGACCAGGTTGGGGTACACCCCGAGCACCACGATCAGGATCAACAGCGGTGCGACGATGAGCCGCTCGGCCACGGTCAGGTCTGCTGTGGTGGCGTTGGCGCCTTCAGCCTTGCCATGGAAGGCCTGCTGGTAGGCCCACAGGAGGTACATCTCCGCGATGACCACGCCGGTGGTGGCCACCACTGCCCACCAGCGGTGGGAGAGGAAGGTGCCGAGCAGGACCAAGAACTCACCGACGAAGCCGTTGAGCCCTGGTAGACCAATCGAGGCCAGCATGATGATGGTGAACACCGCCGCCAAGATCGGAGCTGGCCCCTGGAGACCCTTGAGCTCGCCAACCTGCCAGGTGCCTCGGCGCTCGTAGATCCAGCCGATGACGAGGAAGAAGGCAGCGGTGATCAACCCGTGGTTCAGCATCATCACCACCGCACCAGTGAGCCCTTGGCTGGTGAAGGCGAAGGTTCCAAGAGCGATGAAGCCAACTTGGGCCAACGAGGAGTAGGCGACCAAGCGCTTCATGTCCTTCTGGGCGCATGCCACTGTCGCGCCGTAGATGATCCCAATGACCGCCAAGGTCAGCACGAGTGGGGCCAAGGTCTTCGACGCGTGGGGGAACAAGGTGAGGTTGAAGCGGATGATGCCGTAGGTGCCGAGCTTGGCCAGCACGGCGGAGAGCACCATCGATGCACCAGCCGGGGCCTCACGGTAGGCGTCAGGACTCCAGGTGTGCAGCGGGAACAACGGCGCCTTGACGGCGAATGCTGCCAGGAAGGCCAAGCTCACCACGATCGCCGTGCCGCTCGAGAGGTGCGTGTGCGCCAAGGCACCCAGGGCGAAGGTCAACGGGCCGCCGGTCTGGTGCTGGTGGACGATGCCGAGGTAGATGATGCCGATCAACAAGAAGGCCGACCCCAAGAAGGTCATGATGAAGAACTTGACCGCTGCGAAGGCCCGTCGCTCATGGCCGTAGCCGGCGATGAGGAAGTACGACGGGATCAAGGTCAACTCGAAGGCCACGAAGAACACCATGAGGTCGAGTGCGACGAAGCTCATGATGGTCGCCGCCTCGAGCACGAGCATCCACGCTGCGTAGGCGCCGCCCTTGGCCTTGACCGAGGTACCGAGCAGGACGATGGGGATGAGCAGCGCGGTGAGCTGGACCAAGAACAGCGAGATGCCGTCGATCCCGAGGTTCCAGGTGATCCCCAGTGCGCTGGCGTAGCTGTGGTGCGAGGTGAACTGGAAGGCTCCACTGCCCGTCTTGAAGTGGACCAGGAGCAGGACCGCCACCACCAGTTCGAGGAGCGAGACGGCGAGCGCAATGCTGCGGGCGATCTGGTCCGAGGTGCGCGCGGCGATGGCGACCAGCGCCGCCCCGAACAAGGGCAGCAAGACCAGCACATCGAGGTAGGGGAAGGTGTGGTTCGTCATGAGAAGACCCTCGTCACGAGGTAGATGAGGAAGGCGGCCATCCCCGCAGCGATCGAGAGGGCGTAGGTCCGGACGTAGCCGTCCTGGGCCTTGCGGAGTTGGTCGGCACCCCGACGGACCAAGGTGGCGGTGCCGAGCACCGCACCGTCGATGACCTCGTCGTCGACGATGGCGGCTGCCTTGGACAGCGCCGTGGCCGGGCGACCGATGACCGCGTCGTAGGCGTCATCCCAGAACCAGACCCGCTTGAGGAAGGCCGGCGTGAGCTCAGGCCGCGCCGCCTTGCCCCGCCACAGCACCCACGCCAACCCAATGCCCGCCACCGCCACCACCGCATCGGCGATGGCGAGGAAGAGCTGGGTCGAGCCGGAGTTGGTCGCTGCTGGCGTGGTGGTCAAGAACACCGGGTTCAAGAAGGTGTCGAGCCCCCAGGTATGGACCCACGGCAGGTCGATCGCGCCACCGGCTGCAGACAAGATGGCGAGGACGACGAGGGGGAAACGCATGTGCCACGGCGACTCGTGGGGGTGCTCGATGCCCGGCTCGCCATTGGGACCAACGGCGGTGAACCGCTCCTCACCGGTGAAGGTGAGGTAGAAGAGGCGGCTCATGTAGTACGCCGTCAGCAAGGCGGTGAGCAGCGCCAGTGCCCACAGCACCGGCGACTTGGCGAAGACGCCATCGAGGACCGAACCCTTGGCGAAGAAGCCGGCGAAGGGTGGCACGCCTGCAATGGCCAACCAGCCGATCATGAAGGTCCCGAAGGTCCACGGGAGCACCTTGCGGAGCCCACCCATGCGGACCATCTCCTGCTCGCCGTCCAAGGCGTGGATGACCGAGCCCGACCCCAAGAACAGCAGGGCCTTGAAGAAGGCGTGGGCCACCATCAAGAAGATGGCCGCCTCGTAGTTCTTCGTGCCAACGGCCAGCACCATGAAGCCGATCTGCGAGACGGTCGAGAAGGCGAGGCCCTTCTTGATGTCGCTCTGGGAGGTAGCAACGGTGGCCGCGACGAAGGCGGTGGCCAGCCCGACGCCACAGATCACCCCTTGGCCCGTCGAGCTCAGGTTGACGACGCCGTGGAGTCGGCACAGGAGGTAGACGCCGGCGGTCACCATGGTGGCGGCGTGGATGAGCGCCGACACCGGAGTCGGGCCCTCCATGGCGTCGGGGAGCCAGTTGAACAGCGGGATCTGCGCCGACTTCCCCGAGGCAGCGAGCACGAGGGCCAGCACGGCCATGGTCGCCCAGAGCGGAGAGAGGTGTCCGGCCCGCTGGAAGATCTCGACGTAGCTCACCGTGTGGAGCTGGGAGTAGAGGATGAAGATTGCCAGCAGGAAGCCGACGTCACCCACTCGGTTGTAGATGAAGGCCTTCTTGCCCGCCGAGGCAGCGCTGTCCTTTTGGAAGTAGTACGACACCAACCAGTACGAGCACACCCCCACGCCCTCCCAGCCGATGAAGGTGAGCAGCAGGTTGCCACCGAGCACCAAGATCAGCATCGAGGTCACGAACAGGTTCAGGTAGATGAAGAACTTGGTGAAGTCCTCCTCACCGTGCATGTAGGCGATGGAGTAGAGGTGGATCATCGCCGAGATGCCGGTGATGAACAGGCACATCGTGATCGACAGCGGATCGACGAGCAGGTCCACGTTGGCGTGGAAGCCACCGACGTTGACCCAGTTGAACAGGTGCTGGACGAACTGGTCATTGAGCAGCGATCCCGGCGCGATCGGTGATCCCTGGCAGAGCAGTCCGGGAATGCAGTCGGTCTGGTGGGCGTGGAGCACGCCGAAGAACACCACCACTGCCACCACGAAGGATGCGGTGATGGCGGCGGTGCCGAGCCAGCCAGCCACCGGCTCGCCCAAGCGTCGACCGAAGGTCATCAACAGGAGCGAACCCAGCAACGGGAAGGCGATGATCAAGTAGGCGGCGTGGAGCATCTCAGCCCTTCATGCTCGACAGGTCGTCGACGACCGCGTGGTGGCGGCGTCGGAAGATGGCGACGACGAGCCCGAGCCCGACGACGACTTCAGCAGCTGCGACCACCAGCACGAAGAACACCGTGGCCTGGCCACCGATGTCCCCGAGCATGCGGGAGAAGGTCACGAACGAAAGGTTCGCGGCGTTGAGCATGAGCTCGACGCACATGAACATCACGAGCACGTTGCGCCGGATGAGCAGGCCGAAGGCACCGATGCTGAACAGCAACGCCGACAAGATGAGGAACCACGAGGGGTTGACGCTCACTGCTCCACCTCCCCTGCGGTCATGGTGGCGCCGAGGTCCTCAGGCACCTGTGCAACCTCGGGCTCGTCGGTGGAGAGCTCATCGGGGCTCACCCGACGGGCCAGGACCACCGCACCGACCACGGCGATCACGAGCAGCGCTGCGGTGGCTTCAAAGGCGAACAGGTAGGTGGTGAACACCGAGCGCCCCAGGTCGGCCACGTCGTTGCCCGTGGTCGCGGTGGTTGAGGCGTGGGTGCCGACCATCCAGTGCCCTAGCTGACCCAAGGCCACGATGGAGGCCATGAGGGCCGCCACCACGATGGCGGCGATGGGCCGCTGTCCGACGATGGGCTCGGTGGTGATGTCCTCGGCCTTATCGACGCCCAAGAACATGATGACGAACAAGAAGAGCACCACGATGGCGCCGGCGTAGACGATGATCTGCACCGCGGCCAAGAAGTTGGCCTGCTCCTCGATGAACAGCACTGCGATGCCGAACAAGGTCATCACGAGGCTCAAGGCTGCGTGCACTGGATTCTTGGCCAAGATGACCCCGAGGGCTCCGACCACGATGATGGCCGCGCCAACGAAGAAGACGGCGAGGTCTGGGATGGTGGCGGCGATCACGAGCTGAGTCCCTTGCGGTCCTGCTTCTTCTTGGCCCGGCGGTCCTTGACCGCCTGCAGGCGGGCCTTGTTGAAGCCGGCCTGCTTCTGGGCCCGCTCCTTGCGACCCTTGACGCCCATGTAGTCGAGGTCCATGTCAATCGGCAGCAGGTGCCCGGGCAGCAGGTCACGGAGCAACTTCGAGCCGGTAGCGGCGTCGTCACGGTGCTCGGACTGGCCAGCCTCTGGCGTCCGAGTGCCGTACCCCAGCTCGCCAGACCACTGCACGACACCCTCGTAGGCGGCGTTGCCGGCAGGGGCAGTGGCTCGCATCCACCCTGAGGTCATCTGGTCGTCGCCCTCGCGCCAGTCCTCCCACGGCATCTTCTGCGGCTTGCCCTCGTCGTCCACCACGAGCTCGCGCTTGGTGTAGATCGCGTCAGAGCGGTTGG
>CAINFA010000203.1 GCA_903847955.1 uncultured Actinomycetes bacterium | reverse complement strand
CGTCCACGACGTGGTGCACCACGGTCGGATCAACGACCGCCGCGGTGGTACCCGGCGCTCGACCCTTGGTGTCGAGCTGGTCAGGCACCTCGTGGACGCCAGGAACCCTCTCGGCCTCCAACGGCATCCTCACTGGTGTGAGCTGCGCGGCACCAGGGACGTGTCGAGCCGTTGGCGCCCTGGACGGCGCCAACGGCGCCAAGCCATTCACCGTGGTCACTGGTCCCACCGCCGGGTGGGCAGCCCAGGCGGCTCCCATCGAACAAAGCGCCACCACCGAGGCCTTGGTTGCTGTGAGCTGCCTCGTTGCCAGCGAGTGCCACCTCGTGGGCACCGCCCAGGTGGCGAGCTCCACCACAGGCGTACTGGTGAGCTCCGCCCTTCCCTACCTCCTTGGGATCAAGAGCGCCTCAGGCCCCTCCGCTGGCGGTGCGGTGGTCCACCTCACCGCACTCAATGCGAACCTCGTGACCGCGGTGTCCTTTGGAGCGGCGGGCGCACGGCACCTCAAGGTGCTCACACCCACCACGCTCGAGGTCACGAGCCCAGCCCACGCCCCCGGCATGGTCGAGGTGTACCTCTTCGCACCAGGAGGGGTCTCGGCTACCAGCCCCTCGAGTACCTACAGCTACCTCGCACCTCCGACCTCGCCTCATACGGGGCGGTAGTCTGCGGCGATGGTGACCTTGGACGACTTCGAGCGGAGCGAGGTCAGCATCGATGGGGTGACGCGAACCCTCTACCGACGTGGCACGGGCCCCGCCGTCATCGTCATGGCCGAGATCCCCGGCATCACCCCGCTCGTGCTGAGCTTCGCTGACCACGTAGCCCAACGTGGCCTGACCGTCGTCTTGCCCGTCCTCTTCGGCACCCCTGGCAAGGCACCGAGCACCCCCTACGCCCTGCGCTCGCTGCTCGGAGCATGCGTGTCCAAGGAGTTCCGCATCCTCGCCAGCCATGCCTCGAGCCCCATCACCACCTGGCTCCGAGGACTCGCCCGAGTCGAGCACGAGCGGTGCGGCGGACCTGGGGTCGGGGCGATTGGGATGTGCCTCACGGGAGGATTCGCCCTCGCGATGATGGTCGATGACGTGGTGGTCGCCCCCGTGCTCTCCCAGCCCTCCTTGCCGGCACCCTTCGGTGCCGCTCGGCAAGCCGCCCTCGGGCTCTCGGCCCGTGAACTCGAGCAGGTCAAAACCAGGGTCAACGAGGGCGTCTGCGTCTTGGGGCTTCGCTTCACCGGTGACCCTGCGGTGCGTGCGGCCCGGTTCGACACCTTGCGAGCCGAGCTCGGCGACGGCTTCATTGGGGTCGAGATCGACTCCTCGGAGGGCAATCCCTGGGGCCATCGCAAGGGCGCGCACTCCGTGCTGACCGAGGACCTCCAAGACGCCCCAGGCACCCCCACGAGGGCCGCGCTCGACCAGGTGCTGGACTTCTTCAGCGACCGACTGGTCAGCTCAGGCTGAGGGGATCTCCCAGCCCAGCGACTCCGCGATCTCCTTGCACGTTGGGCACAGGCCGTAGCGAGAGGGGTTCTTCCCCGGCACCCACTCCTTGCCACACAGCGCCTTGACCGGCGTGCCCATCACCATGCCCTCGACCACGCTCGGCCCTGCGGAGATGAAGTTGTCATCTTTGGCATGGAACCCCTCGAGCACGATGTGGGCCATGCGATCGTGGTCGCCCTCATCCAAGATGGGATCGGCGGTGACGGGTTCGAGGACGGAGAGCGGTTCAGCCACGCTGGAATCGTACTGCGAGCGACGCGACGCGCCCAGTGGTCGGGCAGACTGGAGCCATGGCACGCCACCGCCGGGTCGCCCACAAGCCGCTCTCGATCGACTCCTCCCACTGGCGATCCGACGGCCAAGCCAAGGTCCGCTACCCCACCCAGCGCGATGCACAGCTCGCCGCCAGCGATCGGTCGGCCGACATCGGCTACGACCTCGACGTGTACCAATGCGCCTTCTGCAATGGCTGGCACATGGCCCGCGTGTCCGACCGGCGCTGAGCAGGCCGGGCAACGTCACCCCGAACCCAAGCCCGCTCGCGTAGCCTCAGGGGCGAGGAGGCGTCGAGGTGACGAGGAAACCCACAGCGACGTCAGCCTTTGGGGTCTCCCGGCGAGAGTCCCACGATGCCTCGACCTTCTACGATCGCTTCAGCCCTCCCCAGCTCTCGAGCGACGCCACGGTGCTCGAGCCGCAGCCCGTCGACAACCCCTGTCGGCTTGGTGACGCACGGTCGATGGAGGACCTCGCGGATGGCTCCGTCGCGCTCGTGGTGACCTCGCCGCCGTACTTCGCCGGCAAGACCTACGAGGCAGAGTTGGGGCACAACGGCGTGCCCGCCAGCTACCTCGAGTACCTCGAGCTCCTGGCAGCCGTGTTCGGTCGCTGCGTGGACAAGCTCGAGCCTGGAGGTCGGCTGGCGATCAACGTCGCCAACCTCGGGCGGAAGCCGTTCCGCAACCTGGCGGCCGACCTCACCACCATCCTCCAAGACGACCTCGGCCTCTTGCTGCGAGGCGAGGTGGTCTGGCAGAAGGCCAAGGGGGCATCCGGGAGCTGTGCCTGGGGGTCCTTCCGAAGCCCCGCCAACCCGGTGCTGCGAGACACCACTGAGCGGGTCATCGTGGCCTCCAAAGGTCGCTTCGACCGCGCCCTGTCTGCTCCTGAGCGCGAGCGACGCGGGCTCCCAGCGCACAGCACCATAAGCGCCGACGAGTTCATGGCTGCCACCTTGGACGTCTGGAGCATTGATGCCGAGTCCGCTACTCGTGTTGGACACCCTGCCCCATTCCCGGTGGAGCTGCCTCGGCGACTCATCGAGCTCCTGACCTACCGCGACGACCTCGTGCTCGATCCGTTCATGGGCTCAGGAACCACCCTCGTGGCTGCCGCCCAGGCGGGGCGCCGAGCGGTGGGCTACGACCTCGACCCCGCCTACGTCGATCTAGCCCGCTCCCGGCTGGGCGAGGTGGTGCCCGCCGAGGCAGTGGTGGCCACGAAGACCTTCAAGGAGGAAGCGAAGGACCTGCTCACCGAACGGGGCTTCACCATCGAGGCTGCGTCGGTGCGCCTCAAGGGCCTGCCG
>CAINFA010000202.1 GCA_903847955.1 uncultured Actinomycetes bacterium | reverse complement strand
GGTCGTCCAAGTTGGCCAAGATGTCCTCGGAGAGGTTCGGGATGTCCCGGGTGATCTCCTCGGCACCGAGCTTGGTGTCTCGAGCGTCGACCTCGTGCTCTTCGATGTGGATCGAGGTCAGCACGTCGTCTTTGACGAGGCGCTCGGACAAGATGATGGCGTCCTCGTAGTTGTAGCCCTCCCACGGCATGAAGGCCACGAGGAGGTTCTTGCCCAGTGCCAGGTCGCCGGCATCGGTCGAGGGACCATCGGCCAACAGGTCACCCTTGACCACCTTGGCGCCCTCGTCGACTCGCACACGCTGGTTGATCGAGGTGTTCTGGTTCGAGCGGGCGAACTTGTTGAGCACGTAGGTCTTCTTGCCCAAGGCGTGCCCAAGGCGGTCCTTCTGGCCAGCCTTGTAGTCGACGACGATGTGGTCGCCGTCGACCTCCACCACGCTGCCTTCACCCTCGGCCAAGATCACGTCACCAGCGTCTCGAGCCGCACGGGCCTCGATGCCAGTGCCCACGTAGGGAGCCTCGGGGACGATCAGCGGCACGGCCTGCTTTTGCATGTTGGCGCCCATGAGGGCACGGTTGGCGTCATCGTGCTCGACGAAGGGGATGAGCGCGGTGGACACCGAGACGATCTGCTTCGGCGAGACGTCCATCAGGTCGACCTCGCTCGGGAGCACGTAGTCGATCTCTGAGGTGGTGCCGTAGGAACCCGATGCCTGGCCCACTCGAACGCCGGTGCCCTGGGGTCCACGACGGACGAGGACACGGTCCTCGGTGAAGGTGCCACTGGCATCGAGCGGCGCGTTCGCCTGGGCGATGACGTGCTCCTCCTCCTCGTCAGCGGCGAGGTAGACGATCTCGTCGGTGACCTTGGAGTTGACCACCTTGCGGTAGGGGGTCTCGATGAAGCCGTAGTCGTTGACCCGGGCGTAGGTGGCCAAGGCACCAATCAGGCCGATGTTCGGACCCTCGGGGGTCTCAATGGGGCACATGCGGCCGTAGTGCGAGGTGTGGACGTCTCGAACCTCGAAGCCCGCGCGCTCACGCGACAGACCACCAGGCCCGAGGGCGGACAGACGACGCTTGTGGGCCAGACCTGCCAGCGGGTTGATCTGGTCCATGAACTGGCTCAGCTGGCTGGTGCCGAAGAACTCCTTGGTGGCCGCGACCACCGGGCGGATGTTGATCAGCGACTGCGGGGTGATGGCCTCGACGTCTTGGGTGGTCATGCGCTCGCGCACCACCCGCTCCATCCGGCTCAAGCCAACGCGGACCTGGTTCTGGATCAACTCACCCACCGAGCGAATGCGCCGGTTGGCGAAGTGGTCCTGGTCGTCGATGCGGTAGTTCGAGGTTGGGTCGCTCATGTTGAGCGCCAGGTGCAGCATGTAGGTCGAGGCCGCCAAGATCTCGCTCGGGCTCAGCACGCCTTGGCCGGGCTCGGGACGCTCGAGGTCGATCTGGAACAGGTCGGAGATCTTCTCAATCTCGGGCCCGAGCTTGCGGTCGAGCTTGTAGCGCCCAACCCGAGTCAGGTCGTAGCGCTTGGGGTTGAAGAAGGCGTTCTCGAAGTACTGCCGAGCCGACTCAACCGACAGCGGCTCACCAGGACGTGCTCGCTTGTAGATCTCGAGCAAGGCCTCCTCGCGGCTCGGGGCGATGCTCTGCTCCTTGGCCCACTGGCCCTCGAGGAAGCTGAAGTGCCGGACGAAGCGCTCGAGGAAGGCCTCGTCGCCGTAGCCCAGCGCTCGCAGCAGCACGAAGAGCGACAGGCGGCGCTTGCGTGCCACACGGGTACCAGCGGTGACGTCCTTGCCCTGCTTGGCCTCGATGTCGAACTCGATCCACTCACCGCGGTAGGGGTGGATGGTGCCCGAGAACACGGTCTTGGCGTCACGACCGGGCTGGAAGATCACGCCAGGCGAACGGACCAACTGGGAGACGACCACGCGCTCGGTGCCGTTGATGATGAAGGTGCCGCGGTCCGTCATCATGGGGAAGTCCCCCATGAACACGGTCTGCTCCTTGATCTCACCGGTCTGGGCGTTCAAGAAGCGAGCCCTGACGAACACCGGTGCGGCGTAGGTCATGTCCTTCTCGCGGCACTCGGCCACGGTGAACTTCGGCTCAGGCCGCAGGTCGGGGTCGCTCGGGTCGAACTCGAGCTCCAAGGAGAGCTGCCCCGAGAAGTCCTCGATGGGGCTGATGTCGTTGAAGGCCTCAGCGAGACCGTGCTCCAAGAACCATTGGAACGAATCCCGCTGGACCGCAATCAGGTCCGGAAGGGCGAGTGCCTCGTCGATGTTGGCGAATGAAACACGTTCGATGCTGCGTGACCGAGAAGACAACGGGCTCTCCAGGTGGCTGGCGGATGGGTACTGAACGGCGAAGATGCGGCGGCCAGGGGGCTGGTCACCAGGGCGAGGGCGCGCGCGGCCCTCGGCGAGGGCATGCAGGGGCGGAGAGCGCTACCACGACAGCAAACGATGCTAGTCGGAAAGCGAGGACGACACAACCCCAGGGTCTGTTGACCCTGGGGAACGCCCCATCGCTGGCCCGACCCTAGGGTCGTGCGCCACCGGCGTCAAGGATCTCGACGGCGATGGCGGAGAGCCGGCCCGAAGGCCGGCTCTCGCCGCGCTCTGCCACCCCGTTGAGGGTGTTACTTGATCTCGACGGTGGCGCCGGCGGCCTCGAGGGCAGCCTTGGC
>CAINFA010000201.1 GCA_903847955.1 uncultured Actinomycetes bacterium | reverse complement strand
GGTGGAGGGCATCGGCCAGCTCGCGGACCACCCGAGCTGCCTCGAGGGCCATCTCGCCATCGGCCTTGTTGACCGCCACCACGTCGGCCAGCTCGAGCACCCCTCGCTTGATGCCCTGCAGCGAGTCACCGGTGCCCGGCACGGTCAGCAGGACGAAGGTATCGACCATGTCGGCCACGGTGGCCTCGGACTGCCCCGTGCCGACGGTCTCCACCAGCACCACGTCGTAGCCAGCAGCCTCGACGATGACGATGGCTTCACGGGTTGACCGGGTGACGCCGCCCAGCCAGCCAGCCGACGGCGAGGGACGGATGAAGGCATTGGGGTCCGAGGACAACGCCACCATGCGGGTCTTGTCCCCGAGGATCGACCCACCGCGGCGAACAGACGAGGGGTCGATGGCCAGCACCGCAACCTTGTGGCCATGAGCGGTCAGGTGCGAGCCCAACTGGTCGATGGTGGTGGACTTCCCCGCACCGGGGATCCCGGAGATCCCCACGCGATGAGCGCGTCCGCTGTGGGGAAGGAGGCGGACGAGCAACTCCTGTGCCAGCGCGGCGTGGTCCAACCGGGTCGACTCCACCAAGGTGATGGCCTTGGCCATCTGCGCCCGGTCCCCGGCCAAGATCCCTGCCGTGCAGGTGTCGAGGTCGATGGGTGGCGGGAGGGTACTCACGCCGAGGGAGCAGCGCCCTCGGGCATAGCAAGCCCGGGGTCGAGCGCCTGCAGCAGGTCGGCCGCCGCCTCGGCGATCACCGTGCCCGGTGGGAAGATCGCTGCCGCTCCCGCTGCTCGAAGCTCGTCGAAGTCCTGGGGCGGGATCACCCCACCCACCACCACCATGATGTCTGCGCGCCCGGCGTGGGCCAGCGCGGCCTTCAGCTGGGGCACCAAGGTCAGATGCCCCGCGGCCAGCGAGGAGACGCCCACGATGTGGACGTCGTCTTCGACCGCCTGGCGTGCCACCTCATCGGGGGTTTGGAACAAGGGACCGACGTCGACATCGAAGCCGAGGTCGGCGAAGGCCGTCGAGATGACCTTCTGTCCACGGTCGTGGCCGTCTTGACCCATCTTGGCCACCAAGATGCGAGGGCGGCGGCCATGCCGCTCGGCGAAGGCGTCCACCAACTGACGCGCCGCACCTGCAGCGGGGGACCCGGCCACCTCTGCGCTGTACACGCCAGAGATCGTACGGATGGACGCGGTGTGGCGTCCAAAGACCTCCTCGAGGGCCAAGGAGATCTCCCCCACCGTGGCCCGAGCCCGGGCGGCATCGATGGCCAGCTTGAGCAGGTTGTGCTCGAGGCCTTGGGGGCGCGTGCCGTCGGCAATGCCTCGAGCGGCTCGCGTCAACGCCTCGAGGCTTGCGCGACACGCCTCGGCATCACGGCTCGCACGCAACCGCTCGAGCTTGGCGATCTGCTCCGCACGCACCTTGGTGTTGTCGATCTTGAGCACGTCGATCGGCTCGTCGGCGGCGAGTCGGTAGCGGTTGACCCCCACCACCACCTGGCGTCCCGAGTCGATGCGGGCCTGGGTCTTGGCGGCCACCTCCTCGATGCGCAGCTTGGGGATGCCGGCTTCGATGGCCTTGGTCATCCCACCAGCGGCCTCCACCTCTTCGAGGTGCCCCCAAGCCTTGGCCGCCAGCTCGTAGGTGAGCCGCTCGACGTAGTAGCTCCCGCCCCAAGGGTCGATGGTCCGACACGTACCGGACTCCTGCTGCAAGAACAGCTGGGTGTTGCGAGCGATCCGGGCGCTGAAGTCGGTGGGGAGCCCGAGCGCCTCGTCCAAGGCATTGGTGTGCAGCGACTGGGTGTGGCCCTGGGTGGCGGCCATGGCCTCGATGCAGGTCCGCATGACGTTGTTGAAGACGTCTTGGGCGGTGAGGCTCCAGCCCGAGGTCTGGCTGTGGGTCCGCAGCGACAGCGACTTGTCGTTGGTGGGGTTGAACTGGCGGACCAGCTTGGCCCACAGCAGCCGAGCGGCCCGGAGCTTGGCCACCTCGGTGAAGAAGTTCATCCCGATCGCCCAGAAGAAGGAGAGCCGAGGAGCGAAGGCGTCCACCTCGAGCCCAGCGGCGATGCCAGCCCGGAGGTACTCGACGCCATCGGCCAAGGTGTAGGCCAGTTCGAGGTCGGCCGAGGCGCCGGCTTCTTGCATGTGGTAGCCCGAGATCGAGATCGAGTTGTACCGGGGCATCTCGGCTGAGGTGAAGGCGAAGATGTCCGAGATGATCCGCATCGAGGGGCTGGGCGGGTAGATGTAGGTGTTGCGGACCATGAACTCCTTCAAGATGTCGTTCTGGATGGTCCCGGTCAGCTTCGCCATGGGCACGCCCTGCTCCTCGGCTGCGACGATGTACAGCGCCAGGACCGGCAGGACGGCGCCGTTCATAGTCATCGACACCGACATCTCGTCGAGGGGGATGCCGTCGAAGAGCTGCTCCATGTCCAAGATGGAGTCGATGGCCACCCCCGCCATCCCGACGTCACCGGCAACCCTGGGGTGGTCCGAGTCGTAGCCACGGTGGGTGGCGAGGTCGAAGGCCACCGACAGCCCCTTCTGCCCCGCGGCCAGGTTGCGACGGTAGAAGGCGTTGGACTCCTCAGCGGTGGAGAAGCCGGCGTACTGCCGGATGGTCCACGGCTGGTTGACGTACATGGTCGGGTAGGGCCCTCGAAGGAACGGCACGAGGCCGGGGTAGGTCTCGAGGAAGTCCAGTCCCTCGAGATCCCCCGCCCCGAGCACCGTGGGCAACTCGATGCCCTCGGGGGTCTCCCAGGTTGCCCGGGCCTCGGTGGGTGATCCGTGCGGCGTCTCGAGTGGGTCGAGGGCAACGCCAGCGAAGTTGGGGATCTGCGGGCTCGACATCACGCCACCTCTGGTGCATGGAGGAAGGACCGCAGGGTGCCGAGCACATCGCAGCCGGTGTAGATGTAGCGCTCGGGTGCAGCACCCTCGAAGCTCGTGCTGAGCACCTTGGGGTTGCCTGCCACCACCGTGCGGAGCCCCGACGCCTTGAGGGCCTCGATCACCACCGCTCCCTCGGTGCCGTACTGCGCGTCGGTGCCACACAGGCAGGCAATGCTCGCTCCGGTGCGAGCGGCTCGGTCGCCGAGCTCCTCGGTACTGCCCGTGGCCTCGATGGCGTGCACGACGAACCCACCGGTCTCGAAGAAGTTGGTGGCGTAGGTCGCCCGAGCGGTGGAGTCCGCCTGAGAGCCGAGTCGCACCAGCACGATGCTTGGAGCAGCTGGACCCAAGGCCACAACCTCGTGGCGAAGGTGCTCGAAGGGCTCGGCGTAGCGACGTCGGGAGAGGCCCGCTCGAACGGGGCTCTGGGGCAACACCTCGACGACATCGGCGACGTTGGGGAAGTCGCTCACCCCGGTGACGACCTGGCGTCGAGTCGCCATGCGCTGCACCCGGGCGTCCCAGGTGGCCTCGATCTGGTCGATGAGCATCGAGCTGGCCAAGGCTGCCACGACACCCCCCTCGGCCTCGATCGCGCCGACCAGACCCCATGCCCGTGCCGCCAGCTGCTCGGTGAGGTGCTCGACGTAGTACGAGCCTCCGGCTGGATCACCAATGCGAGCCAAGTGGGATTCCTCGAGCAGCACGTGCTGGGTGTTGCGGGCCATGCGCACCCCGAGGGCGCTGCCGCCGTTGCCCGCAACCAGCTGGTCGTGGGGTTCGATGGTGACGGCGTCTGCACCACCGACGCCGGCGCCGAAGCAGGCCACGGTGTTGCGCAGCAGGTTCACCGACGGGTCGTACGAGGTGAGCATGGCGGGCGAGCTGAGCACGTGCTGGCGCTGGCCCCTGGGCAAGGTCACCCCACAGGTGCGCGCCACCTGGGACCACAGGCGCCGGGCGGCACGCAGCTTGGCGATGGTGGAGAACTGCTCGGCAGTGGCGGCGAACCGGAACTCGATCTGGGAGAACGCCGCCTCGACGGAGAGCCCAGCGTCGACCAAGAGCCGAAGGTGGGCGATGCCCACCGCCGTGGTGGCGCCGAGCTCCTCGGCGTCAGATGCTCCAGCGTCGTGGAAGACCAGCCCGTCGGCGACCATGGTGGTGATGCCGGGCGCATCGATGACCCGTCGGACAGCCGCCGTTGCTGCGACCCGAGCACCCTCGAGCACCTCGGCATCGAGGTTGGCGGCGAAGACAGCGACGGGATCATGGCCGAGCACGGCCCGGACGGACGTGAGGTCGTGGCCGCGGCGACCGTAGAGGTCGAGGAGGGCATCAGTGGCGACCGTGGAGAGCGACGGATCGAGCGCCACGGTGATCAGCTCGAGCAGCACTCCGTCGAGCGCCGCGTCGAGCTGCTCCACCGAGACTGCCCCCTGGGTGCCAGCTTCTCGAGGGGCACGCACCAAAAGCGAACTGGCCCCGTCCTCGAGCTGCTCGAGGGCCGAGGCGGCCGAGACCACGAGGCCGTTTTCGAGCTCGAGGGGCTGACGGAGGTCCCAACCATGCTCGGTTGAGACCGTGGAGGTCGCACCACGAACGAAGGGGGCGACGCCAGGGCGATCGGGGGCGACGGCGACGTCACGACGAAGGTAGAGCGGAGCGATGGCGATCCCCTCAGGCGTCGTCGAGACGAGCGCCTTGTCGAAGCGAGCTTGGGCTGCCTCGGCGCCACGGTCGACGTCACCTTTGACCAAGACACGGTCGACGGCTGCCCGCCACTGCTCCTCGGTGGCAGCCGGGAACTCGACAGCGAGGGGGAGGTGCTCTTCGGTCATGGCTGCCCTCCTCGCATCGATCCAGCGGCAACGTCGGTCGGCTTCGCCGCTCCTCGACCCAAAGTTAGCCAACCTGGCCCCACCCCGGGCTCGCCACCGGACACCCGAGCAGCCACACTGGGGCATGGCTGCGCACGACCACGACGTACCACCAGGCCAGAGCGAGGTCCCACGAGGGTTGACCGAACGCCTGAACGCCCTTCGTCGAGCCGGGTTCGGTGTCCTCGAGCACGACTCCCACGTGCCGTTCTTGTCGCACCTGCTCGGGACGAGGAGGGTGCTCGCGAACTGGGGTGAGCGCCCGGCGATGTGCGATGCCGGGCTCTTCCACTCGG
This sequence comes from uncultured Actinomycetes bacterium, assembly GCA_903847955.1. GTDB lineage: Bacteria > Actinomycetota > Acidimicrobiia > Acidimicrobiales > RAAP-2 > CAINFA01. The sequence goes on along the minus strand of CAINFA010000201.1, from coordinate 14,805 downwards.
TCTACGGCACCGAGTACTTCACGCCGACCAGCACACCGAGCCGTGCCGAGGTCGCCGCGCTCGTCGGCGAGGAGGCCGAGGAGTTGGCCCACCTGTGGTGCGTGATCGAGCGCCGGAGCATCGGTGGAGATGCGCCGTTCGAGGTCCGCCTTCGCCACGACGGCAGCGTGCACGCGCTGTCAGCGCAGACGGTGGCAGACCTCGTCACCTTGTGGGCGGCCGACACCGAGGAGCAGATCGCCCGCATGACCGCTGATGAACGAGGGTTCGCCGATGGACTCCGTGCAGTCCTCCACCTCGCTCGACCACAGGCTCAGGTCGTCCTTCGTCTGCTCGGTGGCAGTTCATCTCATTCTCAATCAGCCGCCGGGTAGGTTGGCGTCGTGGGCGCCGTCGTCATCTTCACGAGCAACGTCGTTCGCGTGGCCGACTTCTACGCCAACGTGCTCGGTGCCACCGACCGCATCGACGAGTCGAGCCACGTGCGCCTCTTCAGCGACACCGAGGAGGTCGTGGTCCACGCCATGGGTAGAGCACCGACCGCAGCCGCCACGGACGTGCCCGAGGACCGGTCTGATGTTGCGATCAAGCCGGTCTTCGAAGTCGCCGTGCTCGACGACGCGCTCGAAGCGGTGCGCGCGTGGGGTGGCTTCATCACCGATCGTCGATTCGAGGTCGACGGCCTCGTTCGCCACGACGTGTGCGATCCTGACGGCAACGTCATCCAGCTGCGAGCAGACGTCTCCTAGCTCGAGCGGTCCGTCGTCGGGGATCCCGCATCGCTGCGTGGGACGATGGAGGGACGATGCGGGTTCGCTCCACCACCCTGCTCTCGGTCCGGGCCGCACTGTGCCTGAGCGTGCCCCTGCTCGTGGGGCTGGTCACCGGACATCGCCACCAAGCCACCGTCTTCACCTTGGGGGCGCTGTGGGCAGCCAGCCAGGACGGTCTCGACGCGTGGCCGGTGCGGGGCCGACGCCTCATGGAGCTCGCAGGGGCGGTGCTCGCCGGCTTCTCCCTCGGTGCGGCGGTGGCATGGTGGGTGCCAGGCACCGCCGGTCAGGTGACGGTGCTCTCAGGAGCTGCGCTTCTCGCAGGGTTCCTCCAAGCCTCAGGGCTCACCTCGGTGGGTGCCTACGGCCTCCTCGGCACGATCGTGGGAAGCGGCATCATCACCTCGAGAAGTGACTGGTGGGTGCCGGTCCTCGCCAGTCTCGGAGCGCTGTGGGTATGGGGGGCTGCAGCGGTGATGGAGCGTCAGAGCCGACACCGCGTCCTGCGCCGGTGCCTCGCCGATGCCTTCGAAGCCCTCGAGGTGGCCATCACCCATCTCGGTGCCCCTGATGCGCTGCACTGGCGGAGCCAGGCCCGCACGGCGATCGACGTGGCCCAAGACGCGGTCGGATCGCGCGCCCCGAGGCGCAACCTGACCGAAGGCATCGCCTTACGGCGGTGCACCTTGCTGGCACTCCGAAGCGGAGAGCTGGTCTCCTACCTCGCCACCGGTCCCCTGCCCGCGCCCTCGATCCCAGAGCTTGGGCTGCTCAAGGACCACCTGGCTTCCTCGTTCGCCACCGATGCTATCGAAGCGCTCAGTGCAGCCCAGGGCTTGGGTGGGACTCCAACGAGGCCGGCGGCCATCGAGCGGGCGCTTCGGGTGCCCGGCGTCGAAGAGGCGCTCAGGTGGGCTCCCCGCACCATCGAACGCCACCGCCCACCGCTCCTCGAACGGCTCCGCTTCGGCCTGTTGTTGCTCGTGGCAGTGGCCGGCGCCACCGCCCTCGCCGACGCGCTGCGGGGATCGCACAGCTACTGGCTTCCGATGAGCGTGGCGTTCATCTTGCGTCCCGACCTCGGCCCGGTGGTGCGGCGGGCATTGGCCAGGACTGTGGGAACCCTCGTGGGGGTGGCCATCGCCGCCGTGGTGGCGGCGCTCGGGAACCCCCCGGTGGCACTCATGGCGCTCTCGGTCCTCATGGCGGCGCTCATGCCAGGCGCAGCGCGACGCGGCCACAGCTGGGCGGTGATGACCTTCACGCCCATCGTCTTCGTCTTCGTGGCCATGGCGGGGAACGACCAGGTGCTCTTCATCCCTCGGGTGGTCGACACCGCGTTGGCCGCAGGCATCGTGCTGGCCCTCGACCTCGTGGTCTGGACCACCGCTCCGTCACTGCGGCCCGCCTCGCAGCTGGGCCGAGCACACGGGGCGGTCGACCGGTACCTTGCGACGAACGCCGCAACGCCGGTCGTCGATCGAGCGGTGCTTCGACGAGCGGCCTTCCGGGCGATCGCGATGGCAGCGGCCACCCAGGAGCAGGCCGAGGCAGAACCCTCGGTGCTGCACCGCAGCCTGCCCTCCGCCCACCGCACCGTTGACCGGCTCCTTGAGGAGGTGGACCACCACTCCGCCTCCCTGCTGGTCGATGCTCCGTGAACCTCAGCCAGGCAGCCGGAGGGGCTGGTGCCCCCAGATGCTGATCTGGTCATAGCCACGCACCTGGTCCCATGGCTCGGTGATCTGCTTGGCGCCGTAGCCAACCTCGACCTGGTAGCCACCGGGCGCGATGACGTAGAAGCTGAACATCTGATCGTTGTCGTGGACGCCGAGGCCGTTGGCGATGCCGAGGGTGGTGGCCCAGGTACGGTCGAAGGCTCGGCCGACGTCGTCGCGGTCGCCCGCCTCCACCATGAGGTGGTGTAGCGCGGTGGGCAAGGCGAAGGGCGCCTTCGCCAACGCGAAGGAATGGTGCCGAGCATTGCAGTGGAAGAAGCGGACCTCGATGGTGATCCCCTCCATGATCTCGGTCTCGATCCAGTCTGAGAGCGAGAACCCAAGAACCTCGGTGAACAGGTGCGAGGTGGCGTCGAAGTGCTCGGTCGCCACCACCACGTGCCCAAACCCTTGGCCCTTGGTCACGAAGCCAGCTTGGTAGTGCGGCAGTGCCGGCGCCGCACCGCGCTCCAAGCCGAGCACGAGCTCGATCGGCGCCCCAAAGGGCGTGGCCACCTCCACCAGCCGGTCGACCGATCGTCGACGAGCGAGGTCGGCGTTCTCAACCGGGGCGTACCCCGCAGCGCTCAGCCGAGCGAGCGTGGCCTCGAAGGACGCAGGGCTCATCGCCTCGATGCCGTAGGCCACGAGGTCATCGCGCGTGCCCTGGACCACGGTGATGCGATGTACGGCCTCATCATTGGTGAAGGCTCGGGTCCCCTCTGCAGCCGGCGATGCGGCCAGGCCGATGACCTCAGAGAAGAAGGCGGCGTTGGCCTCGAGGTCGCTGACCTCGACGATGGCGTAGGCCGTTTCAAAGTCGTGGCTCACGATGCCGCCACCATGGTGTTCGAGATGGTGCCAATGCCCTCAACACCAGACTCCACCACGTCGCCGGGTCGCAGGAAGATCGGCGGTTGGCGTGTCGCCCCGATGCCCGCCGGCGTGCCGGTGAACAAGAGATCACCGGGCCACAACGGCGTGATCTTCGACAGCTCGGCGATGAGCCGCGGGATGGAGAAGATGAGGTCAGCCGAGCGCTCTCGCTGCATCTCGACCCCGTTGACGCTGCACCACAGCTCGAGGTCATCGGGATCTGCGAACTCCTCTGGGGTCACGAGCCAGGGACCCGTTGGCCCATACCCCCAGAAGGACTTGCCGAGCGAGAACTGTCCACCTGCTGCGAACTGGACGTGACGGTCGGAGTAATCCTGGCCCACGGTCAGCCCAGCGATGACCCCCCATGCGTCGGCCTCGTCCACCCGATCAGCGTGGGCGCCAACGACAGCGACGATCTCCACCTCCCAGTCCACCGCAGCGCCACGAAGCGGCACCTCGGCGAAGGGCCCCGTGAGACTCGAGGGGTACTTGGTGAACGTTGCAGGCACCTCAGGCACGGCCATGTTCGACTCCGCTGCATGGGACCCGTAGTTCAACCCGATGGCGAAGACCTGGCCGGGTCGAGGGCTCGGAGGACCGAGCTCCTTCGGGTCGAAGGCGACCGCAGTTGTGGGATCGAGCTCGAGGGCACGCACCTCTGGCCACCTGGCGTAGAGCAGCGATGGATCAGGATCGATGCGCCCAGCTGAGGCTCGGGCGAGGTCGATGGCGCCCTCCTCGCAGATGGCGACGGCTCGACCAGCCAGGTTGGCGATCTTCACGATTCCCCCTCATTATCTGTTATAACAACTGTTGTTCTAACATATAGATGAGGTGGGGGCCATGGTGGACGTCGACGTGCTGATCGTGGGGGGCGGCGCAGCAGGGCTCACCGCCTCGATCCTGCTCCGCCAACTAGGTGTTGCCACCTTGCTCGTGAGCGCACTTGAGACCACCTCGGTGCTGCCCAAGGCCCATGAGCTCAACCAGCGAGCGATGGAAGTCCTCCACGATTGCGGCATCGGCGAGGAGGTGGTGGCTCGTTCGACCCCACCTGCGCAGATGTCGCACACAGCGTTCTACCTTGGCTTCGCTGGGCACCCCTCTGCTGGCAAGCAGCTGGCGAAGATGGAGTGCTGGGGCGGGGGTGGTACCGACCCGGAGTGGACCATGGCCAGCCCCTACCTCCACGCCAACCTCCCCCAACTGCACCTCGAGCCCATCATGAAGCGACGTGCCGAGGAGCTGGCACCCGACGCGGTCCGGTTCGGGCACCGCCTCGTCCACCTCGACCAAGACGATGATGGGGTCACCGCCACCATCGAAGTGGTGGCAACCGGCGAGCGGTACGACGTCAGATCCACGTACCTCATCGCCGCCGACGGCGGACGCACCTGCAACGACCTCCTCGGGGTGCAGATGGAGGGGTTGCGGGACCTCGCCCAAGAGGTGTCGGTGCACTTCTCGGCGGATCTCTCTGCGCTGTGCAGCGACGACAGCGTGCTCATCCGGTGGATCTTCCTCCCCCATGACCCCTCTGCCTTGTGCGTGCTCGTTCCCATGGGTCCAACCCGGTGGGGGACGACCAGCGAGGAGTGGGTGTACCACGCCAACTACACCTACGGAGACCCCCGGGCGTTCGACGATGCCGCCGTGCTGGCCGACATGGCGCACCGACTCGGCATCGAGGGAGTGGAGCTCGAGGTGCACCTCATCTCCCGCTGGACCTTGGGCGGCGTGTTGGCCGATCGCTTCAGCCAAGGCCGCGTCTTCTTGGTCGGCGACGCCGCGCATCGGCATCCGCCCACCGGGGGACTCGGCCTCAACAGCGCCCTCCACGACGTTCAGAACCTTGCCTGGAAGTTGGCCTACGTCCTCGATGGCACCGCCGAGCCGTCGTTGCTCGAGACCTACGGCCAAGAGCGACGACCCGTCGATGCCCGCAACGTCGACCGAGCGCTCGAGAACTCCCTGCAGTGGGTCTCCACCGCAGTCGAACTCGGGCTCGGGGAGACCGACGAAGACGTGGAGGAGACCTGGGCTCGGCTGGCGCGCGCCTGCTCCACCGATCCACGCCATGGTGCCGAGCGAGCACACGTGGTGGAGGTCTTGGCGCAGCACTCCATGGAGTTCCACGAGCACTCGGTCGAGTACAGCTACGAGCACCAGTCCCAAGCTGTGGTCCCCGATGGCACCACCTCGGCCGCGGACCCAGACTTCCACCGGTTCACCCCCGAGGCACGCCCCGGTCATCCCCTCCCCCACGCCGTGCTCGAGGACCATGCCCAGCACCGGTGCTCAACCCTCGACCTCATCGACGGTGCGTCGCTGGTGGTGCTCGCCGGCGAAGACGGCGGCGCCTGGGTCGAAGCCGCCGAAGCGCTGGCAGCCGATGGCCTTCCCATCGCCGGGTATCGGATTGGGCACCTCAGCGGTGACTACCTCGACCCCCGAGTTCGGTGGCAGTACCTGCGGGGGCACGGTCCAACCGGCGCCATCGTGGTCCGGCCAGACCGGTGCGTCGCCTGGCGCAGCCACGAAGCCGTCGACGACCACCACGCCACGCTGTCCTCGGTGGTCGCCCAGATCCTCGGACGCTGAGGTGGCTCGTCCCACCACGCGCCGCGACCACCTGCTGCGCGATGCCTACCTCGTGGTCACCGTGACCGCCGAGCGGACGCGCAACGAGCTGGAGGCCATCTGCCTCGGTCATGGACTCACCATCGCCCAGTACCCCATTCTGTGGACCCTGTGCCTCGGCGGGCACCCCGAGGGCCTCGCCATGTCCCAGCTGGCCGATGGCCTCGTGACCAAGGGAGCAGACACCACTCGCCTCGTCTCTCGGTTGGTCGACGCGGGCTACGTGGTCCGTTCGAGCAGTCCAGGGGATCGACGCAAGGTGCTCGTCTCGGTCACTGACGAGGGGCGGCGGGCATTCGAAGCGGTCACCCCCGAGATCAAGGCTGCGCACCGACGCCAGTTCGCCCAGCTCAGCGATGCGCAGCTGGAGCAGCTCACCGCCGCGCTCAACACCACCTTGTGGTCCACCCCAGGAGAAGCCTCATGAACCGCCCCTTCATCGACGTCCACCACCACCTCATTCCGCCCCGCTACGCCGAGGTCCTCGCCGAGCAGGGGTTCGCCGAGGTTGGAGGCCGGGCCACGCCGAGCTGGTCTCCACAGGAGTCCCTCGGGGTGATGGACCGCAATGGCATCGAGGTCGCCATCACCTCGATCTCCGCCCCCGGCGTGCACTTCGGCGATGCCAAAGAGGCCGTTGCCTTGGCGCGAGAGCTCAACGACACCTCGGCCGAGCTGTGCGCGTCGTACCCGGGGCGCTTCGGCGCCTTTGGGGTCCTGCCCATGCCCGAGGTCACCGCATCGGCCGATGAGGCCGTCAGGGTGCTCGACGAGCTGCACCTCGACGGCGTGGTCTTGCTCAGCTCGAACCTCGACGGCAGCTACCTCGGTGACCCCCGATTCGACGAGGTGATGGCCGCGCTCGATGCGAGAGGTGCCACCGTCTTCGTTCACCCCGCCATTCCGAGCATTGCCACTTCCATCGGCGTGCAGATCCCCGTGTTCGCTATGGAGTTCACCTTCGACACCACCCGGGCGGCCTTCAACCTCACCTACAACGGCACCTTGGAGCGCTACCCCAACATCACCTGGATCCTCTCCCACGCCGGTGGCACGGTGCCCTACTTGGTGGACCGCTTCGAGCTGCTGTGGTTCAGCGAGGAGGACCTCCCCGCACGAGCCCCAAAGGGTGCCCGGGGGTACCTCTCAAAGCTGTACTACGACACCGCGTTGTCGGCGAATTGGTCTGCGCTCAGCTCACTGCGGCAGTTGGTCGGCGACGACCACATCGTGTTCGGGAGCGACTTCCCCTTCGCCCCAGAGCTCGCCACCATGCTGTCGGTCGACGCCATCAACGAACGGCTCGGCCTCGACGAGGCGTTGGCGACCCAGATCCGATCCACCAATGCCCTGACGCTCTTCCCTCGGCTAGAGGGCCTAGTGAGCTGATCGGCACGAGCGACTGTGCTTCGCTAGGTTGCAGTCGTGGCCTCGTCCCACCGCTCCATCGCTACGGGCACCGAGGTGCTCCGGAGCTTCCTGCCGGCCAAGGACTTCGCGCTCAGCCGAGAGTTCTACCTGACCCTCGGCTTCACTCCCATCCTCGATGCCGAGGTGGTGATCTTCCGGATCGGCGCCGGCGAGTTCATCCTGCAGGACTACTACGAGCAGCACTGGGCGGAGAACACCATGGTGCAGTTGGTGGTCGAGGACCTCGAGGCGTGGTGGAGCTTCGTCCAGTCCCTCGAGCTCCCCAAGCACTTCGGCGTCCCTGAGCCCCGGCCACCCGAGGAGCAGCCTTGGGGACTCACCGTCTCGTACCTCATCGACCCCTCCCACGTGCTGTGGCACGTGGTCCAGCACCCCGGCATCGCCGAAGCCTGATCACCACCGTCGGCACGGCCAGGCCTCGCCGAAGACGAACTGCCAGCACGACTCGGGCGGGAGAACGGTCCACGTGAGGGCCCCTGCAGACCAACGAGGCCGTCGGCAGTGCGCGCACCTTCCCACGGGGAGCTTCTGCGCGGTGCCAGACAGCGAGTCGCTCAGCGTGGGCGGCTCGAACTGCGGGACTGCCGGTTCGAGCCCGAGCTCTGCGCCGGGCGACCACCAGACCGCTGCGAACTCGCACCACCGGCACTACTGCCCGAGCGGCCGCGGGACGATCCTTGGGGTGCCTTCGGGCCGGAACGGGGAGCGTGACGACGCTGGCCACCGCCACCGCCACCACCTTGGGCGGGACGGCTATCGATGAAGCTGCGCTGGAACGCTGCCATCTCCTCGGCGGTCTTGCGCACCCGGTCTCCTGGGGCCAGCTCAACGAGCACGGGGTGGCCAGGGCGGACCTCGGTGACCGTCGGCTTGATGCCCGCCTTGCGGGTGAGGTGGCTGACCTCGCGACGCTCGGTCTCGGTGGCCAAGGTGGCCACGGTGCCTTCGTTGCCCGCACGAGCGGTCCGGCCCGAACGGTGGAGGTAGGCCTTGTGCTCGGTCGGCGGGTCGCTGTGGATCACCAAGGTCACGTCGTCGACGTGGATGCCACGAGCGGCGATGTCGGTAGCGACCATGGTCACGGCCCGGCCATCGGTGAAGGCAGCGAGGTTGCGCACTCGTGCGGCTTGGGAGAGGTTGCCGTGCATCTCGACCGCAGAGACGCCCGCGTCGTTGAGCTGCTTGGTCAGGCTCTTGGCCCGGTGCTTGGTGCGAGTGAACACGATGGTCTTGCCCGGCGCCGAGGTGAGGTCCACCAGAATCTCAAGGCGGTCCTTGGTCGAGACGTGCAGGACGTGGTGGGTCATCTTGGCCACCGGTGACTGCTCGGAGTCCACCGAGTGGGTGACGGGGTTGTGGAGGTGGTTCCGCACCAACACGTCGATGCCGTTGTCCAAGGTGGCCGAGAACAGCATGCGCTGACCCGAGCTCGGGGTCTTCGACAACAGGCGCTTCACCGGAGGCAAGAAGCCAAGGTCAGCCATGTGGTCGGCCTCATCGAGCACCACGATCTCCACGGCGTCGAGCACGAGCGCCCGCTGCTCGAGGAGGTCTTCGAGACGACCCGGACAGGCCACGACCACGTCGACTCCCGCCCGAAGCTTGGTGATCTGCGGGTTGTAGCTGACGCCACCGAAGATGGCCATCGAGCGGAGCCCGAGCGGCTCGGCCAGCGGCTCCAAGGCAGCGAGGATCTGCAGGGCCAGCTCGCGGGTGGGAGCCAGGATCATCGCCCGTGGGGCGCGCGACCGCCGCTCACTCTTCGACCGAGACAGCCGGGTCAGCACCGGCAGCACGAAGGCCAAGGTCTTGCCTGAGCCAGTGCGACCGCGGCCCAAGACATCGCGGCCCGCAAGGGAGTCCTTGATGGTGGCGGTCTGGATGGGGAAGGGGCGGTCAATGCCCTGGCGGGCCAGCACGTCGCACAGCGCGGCTGGGATGCCGAGGTCAGCGAAGCTGGGCTCGAGCGAAGCGGCGTCAGGATCGACGACAGGGAGGGGTGCGACGAGGGACGTAGTCATGTGATGCTCCTGGGTAAGTTCCGCTGGCGAGGAACCGACCGCACCACCTCAACAACGGTGGGGTCTGAAGCATCACAACGGGGCGACCTCGGAACTGAGGTGCAGTGCAACCCTACTGCACTTCGGCCCACCGAACTCGCCGCCCGTCGCTCGTTCCGGCTCGCACGGTACGAGGACGGGGGGTTTCTGCGCGAACGCACGCCCCGGCCAGGCCCGATGCCACCGCTACGCTGCTGCGGTGAGCAGATGGGAGCCCAACGCCCAGGGCCGCCTCGCACAGGCGGCCATGGAGCTCTACCTCGAGCAGGGCTACGACCAGACCACGGTGGCCGAGATCGCCGAGCGAGCAGGGCTGACCGAGCGAACCTTCTTCCGCCACTTCGCCGACAAGCGTGAGGTGCTCTTCGGCGGGTCCGAGCACTTCCATGCCCACGTGCTGGCAGCGGTGGAGGCGACCAACGATGCTGACCCCATCGCCCGAGCGCGAGCAGGAATGCTCGCTGCCTGCAACCTGCTCTCCACCTACGGCCGTGGCTCGAAGCAACGAGCCGCGGTCATCGCCTCGAGCCCGGAGTTGACCGAGCGAGAACTCTCCAAGCTGGCTGCCCTCAGCCGAGCCGTGGCCGACGCGTTGGCGACCATGGGCACCGAACCAGAGCTGGCCGAACTCGTCGCTGAGCAGTGGGTGGGGGTGTTCAAAGTCGCCTTCAGCCGGTGGGTCAGCACCCCTGGAGATGAGCCCCTCGAGGCGGTGTTCCACCGCTGCGCCGCCAAGGTGCCCGGCGCTCCACCCGCTGCTCAGTAGGGCAGGGTGTAGGTGTTCTCGAACTCGTCTTGGATCACGGTGGCGAGGTGGTCCGAGGTGTCCACCACCAGCTCCTCGGTGAGCACCCGGGTCCGGTAGGACCAGCCATCGGGCAAGGCGAGGCGATCGCCGAGGCTGGCGAGGGTCTCGAGCGAGGTCGTCGGGTCAACTCCCATGCACAGCGCCTGCATGACGAAGGCTCGCCCTTCGGGGTCGACGAGCTCGTACACCTCGCGACCCTCGTCGAAGAAGAAGACCGCACCCCGGTCGACGTGGCGCTCGACGTAGGGGCCCTCGATGAGCTGGCCGCCCAGCTCGATCACGGCGATGCGCCGCATGGTGATGCCGTTGAAGTCCCGGAAGACCGGCTCCACGGGGGCGACCTTGGTGCCGAGGCCATCGAGCACCCACTGGCGAGGGCCATTCAGCTTCACGAAGAGGGCGCCCATCTCGACCTTGATGGCCTCAGCGTCGAGCCCGTCCCAGAGCTCTTGGGGGCAGTCGTTGAGCAACTGGGTGCCGTAGACGTGGGCGATGAGGTCGTTGCCCTCGGCGAAGACAGCCAAGACCTCGCCGTAGCGGACGCCTCGCTGGTCTGAGATCAGCCGTTCCTGGGTAGCCATGGTGCTCCGATCCGCACCACCGCTGTGGCGCACGAGTGCTGAGCCTACCGAGCGAGGACCCCTTCGTCACCCCTGCACCGCAGCGGCGCCCGGCGTAGGCTCGCCCCATGTTGGTCCTCCTCCACGGCGTGCCCGAAACCTCTGCCCTCTGGAACGAGCTGCGAGCCGCGCTCGACCACGACAGCACGGCCTTGTCGTTGCCAGGCTTCGGCACGGAACGGCCCGAGGGGTTCTCCGCCACGAAGGACGCCTACCTCGAGTGGCTGGTGCGCGAGGTGACGACGGTAGGTGAGCCGGTGGACCTCGTGGGCCACGACTGGGGCGCCCCCCTGTGCTTCCACCTCACGGTGCAGCATCCCGAGCTCGTCCGCTCGCTCACCATCGACATGGCGAGCGGGCTGCACCCTGCCTACCAGTGGCATGCATTCGCCCAGATCTGGCAGACCGAGGGTGAGGGGGAAGCCTTCTTCGAGGACCAGTTCGCGACGCCGGTTGCCGAGCGTGCCGAGATCTACGGCGCTGCGTTCGGCCTCGATCAGGCTGCGGCAACCACCTTGGTGGAGATGCTCGATCCGACCATGGCCTCGTGCATCGTGGACCTCTACCGGTCGGCCATGCCCAACATCGCTGCCGACTGGCCCTTGCCGAACGAGCCACTTGAGGTTCCGGTGCTCCTCCTCGATGCCACCGAGGACCCCTTCGCCGATGCAACGCTCAAAGAGCAGGTCGTCGGCCGCCTTGGAGTCGACGTTGCGACCTTGGAGGGCTGCAGTCACTTCTGGGCTCTGCAGGATCCGAACCGCGCAGCCCAGATCATCGACCGCTTCGTTGCCTCGGTCGACGAGCGATGACGACGTCGGTGACCATCGAACACTTCGGTGCACCTGGTGCGCCTCGAGTCCTGCTGCTGCACCCGTGGTGGGGCGTGACGGCTGCGATGCGTTCGTGGGCCGAAGCGATTGCCGCAGCTGGCAACGAGGTGTTGATCCCCGACCTCTACGACGGTGCACTCGCCTCCACCGTGGCCGAGGCCGAAGCGATCAAGGACGCCATGGACGAAGGCCGGGCCATCGAGCGACTCGAGGCATTGGCGGACGACCTGTCCTCAACGGGCCCATGGTCGCTGGTGGGCTTCTCGATGGGCGCGGCCTACGGGTGCCACCTCGCAGGTCGCGGCACGGCCGGCCCCACCTCGCTCGTTCTGTTCTACGGCGGCTGGCCGCCTCCGGGACCCTGCCACGCCCGTGCCGTCTCGCTCCACGTGGTCGATGACGATCCGTACTTCACCGAGGACGAACGAACCGCAACCGTCGCGGCCTGCACCGAGGCGGGTACCACGGTGACCGTGCACCGTTACGCAGGCGTCGGCCACTGGTTCGCCGAAGAGGGGTCCCCGGCCTACGACCAGTGCGCACACCACCTCGCCCTCTCTCGCACCTTGGCCGACCTCGGTCGCTGACGCCGTCGACGCCTACAGGCAGTTCGCCTCGGGTGCGCCGAACACGATTCCGTTCGGACAGGTGGCGCCGACCAAGCTTGCGCCCGTGAGGTTGGCCGTAGCCAACGTCGCTCCTACCAAGTCAGCACCACTCAAGTTGGCATCGATGAGGTTGGCACCGGTGAGGTTTGCACCGGCGAGGTCGGCATTGGTGAGGTTCGCTCCCCGGAGGTTCACCCGAGACAGCTGCCGACCGGCGAAATCACAGCCAGCATCTGCGGCGTGGGGGACGAGGGTGCACCGAGGCGCCGCACCTGCAGGAGGTACGCCTGCCCCAGCGCCGACCACGAAGGTCCCAACGGTTACTACCAGGATGAGCAGTACTCGTCGCATGTCGTCCGTCTCTCTCGTTGGTCAGTCGAACGGTACCCCAGGGGTGTTCGGACCCGGTGCAGCCACAGCGACGGAAGTCGATCAGACTGTCGAGGTGCACCAGAGCAGCCTCATGGCCCTCGCACTCACCGTTGGCGCTGCCTTCCTCATCTGGGGGGTGCTCGGTGAGCGGCTCGAGGAATGGAACCTCACCGCCCCCATCGTCTTCGTGGTGCTGGGACTCCTCGCGGCCAACGGGCCGTGGGCGGTCATCCACCTGAGCCTCCACAGCGCCCTCCTCCGCTCCTTGGCGGAGGTCACCTTGGCCATGCTGCTGTTCACCGATGCATCGAGGGTTCGACTCCACGCGCTGAGAGGTGACGTGGGCATCGCACTCCGACTCCTCGGTGTGGGGCTTCCCCTCAGCATCGTGGTGGGGACGGGCATCGCCTTCTGCCTCTTCGGCCACCACGGGTTCTGGCTCGCCGCACTCCTGGCGGCCATCGTTGCCCCGACCGACGCCGCGCTCGGTTCGGCCATCGTCGAGGACGAGCGAGTCCCAACCTCCATCCGGCGGCTCCTCAGCGTCGAGAGTGGTCTCAACGATGGCATCGCCACCCCCTTCGTCAACCTCTTCTTGGCCGGAGCCCTCAGCGTCGAGACGGTGCTGCACGAGACCATCGCCGAGGCGTGTCGCGAGCTGGTGGTGGGAGCTGGTGTGGGCATCGTGGTGGGCCTCGGCGGCGGCGTCGTGCTGCGCTGGTCGCTCGCGCGGGGCCTCGGCGACCGAACCATCTTCCCCGTCGCCGTGCTCGGGCTCGCCATCGGCGCGTTCGCGTTGGCGCACCTCGTGACCGCCAATGGCTTCGTCGCCGCGTTCATCGCAGGCCTGGCCTTTGGGGCCGGAGCTGGACCCTCGATGGACGACGTCACCAACTTCACCGAGGTCACCGGAGGGGCACTCTCCCTCGTCGTCTGGCTCAGCTTCGGAGCCTCCATGCTCGTGCCCGGGGTCCGCGCCGCCACGGCCGCCGCGGTCGCCTTCGCCCTCTTGGCCCTCACCGTGATGCGGATGGTGCCCGTCGCCCTCAGCTTGGCTGGCTCGGGGTACCAACGCCAAACGGTGGCCTTCATCGGCTGGTTCGGACCCCGGGGGCTGGCCTCGGTGGTCTTCGTGCTGTTGGCTCGAGATGCGCTTGAACCAGGACCTGGGACCTGGCTCGTGTCGGTGGTGACGGTCACCGTGACCACCTCGATCGTGGCCCATGGGCTCTCGGCCCAGCCCTGGGCCCGACACTTTGGTGCCATGGCTCGGGGACTTCCCCCCGAGGCCCCAGAACGCCGTGAGGTCCACGCTCCGCCGTCCCAACGACCACTCGCTCGATGGATCGACCAGACGCGGGCCCAACGACCCCCCGACGATGCGGCCTGAACCGGCCCCGGGGTCCGGTTGCTAGGTTGGCGGCACCGACCGACCCCTCGAGGAGGAGCCACCATGGCCGTCTACACCCTGCCGGACCTGCCCTACGACCCCGCAGCGCTCGAGCCCCACTACTCGGGCCAGATCGTTGAGCTGCACCACGGCAAGCACCACGCCGCGTACGTCGCTGGCGCCAACACCACCTTGGACAAGCTCGAGGAGGCTCGGGCTGCTGGCGACTACGCCACCATTGTTGGCCTCGAGAAGACCTTGGCGTTCAACGTCTCGGGCCACGTGCTGCACTCGATCTTCTGGACCAACCTCTCCCCTGAGGGTGGCGAGCGCCCCGAGGGCGCCTTGGCCGAGGCCATCGACGCCGACTTCGGGTCCTTCGACCAGTTCAAGGCGCACCTGACCCAGGCCTCGACCACCATCCAGGGTTCGGGCTGGGGAGCCCTCGCGTATGAGCCCCTGGCTGGCCGGCTCATCATCGAGCAGATCTACGACCACCAGGGCAACCTCGGCAATGGCTCGATCCCGCTCTTCGTGATCGACGCGTGGGAGCACGCCTTCTACCTGCAGTACAAGAACGTCAAGGCGGACTTCGTCTCGGCCATCTGGAACATCGTGAACTGGGCCGACGTGGCTCGTCGCTACGAGGCCGCCAAGGGCATCAGCCTCGCCT
>CAINFA010000200.1 GCA_903847955.1 uncultured Actinomycetes bacterium | reverse complement strand
TGGCCGTGCCCGACGGCATGTTCTCCGCCATGGGGGCGATGGCGGTCACCTTGACGGCCACGCCGAGCTCGGCACAGGCCGCCACGGTGGCCAAGACCACCGCAGCACCGGTCATGTCCGTCTTCATCGTCATCATCCCCGCGCCGGTCTTGAGCGAGAGGCCCCCCGAGTCGAAGGTCACGCCCTTGCCCACGAGCACCGCGTGGAAGGTGTCATCGGTGGCCCCCTCTGGCTCGTAGCGCGCGATCACGAGGCGGGGCTCTTCGATCGACCCCTTCGCCACACCTTGCAGCGCGCCGCATCGCTCCGCCACGATGCGAGCGCCGTCCCACACCTCGACGGTGGTGTGCGCCTTGGAGGCACAACGCTGCAGTGCCCGCTCCGCTAGCTCACGGGGCGGAAGGTGTCCCGCCGGCTCGTTGATGAGGTCCTTGGCGAAGTGCACCGCCTCGGCGATCACGCGCGCTGCGTCGACGTCTTGGGCAGCACCCTCGGCGTCGGTGACCACCACGATGGATCCAAGGGGCGCCTTGGGCTCGCCACTGCGATGGCGATCGAAGCGGTAGGTGGCGAGCAAGGCGCCGACGGTGGCGTCCTCAACGGCCTCGGCCTCACCCACGACGAGCGCCAGGGTCGCCCCGGCGCCAGCGTGGCGAACCGCCGCGGCACCAAAGCTCCGCCAACCTTCGGGGTCACCCGAGCCAACGCCAACGATGAGGACGGTCGCAGCTCCAGGCTGGCGGAGAGCGAGCACCTCGCCCGCCTTGGCACTGAAGTGCTGCTGGTCGAGCCATGCGGCGTCGAGTTCGGTGGGCAGCGAGGTCCCGGCCAGCTCGGTGAGTCCGCTTGCGACCAGGACGACGCGCTCACCAGCAGTGGCGGCGATGGCTACGACCGAGGTGGAAGGAGCTGCGGCAGGCGAGGTGGTGGTCGGCGTCGGGAAGGACATAGTGGCTCCAAAGGTGGTGGGTTAGGTGGTGGTACGACTGCGCAGCAAGTGGTCACCGTCCTGCCATCGGGCCAGCGTCCACAGCAGGTCCGACAGTCGGTTGAGGTACGGCTGGACGTTGCTCTCTCCGAGCTCCAGGCCGACCGAACGCCGCTCAGCACGGCGAACAACAGTACGTGCCACGTCGAGGCAGGCCGAGAGGCGGTTTCCCCCCAGGGATGACGAACTCCCTGATGGGTGCAAACCGCTCGGTGTAGCGATCGATGTTGGCCTCAAGGGCTGCCACCATGTCGCCGGTGACCTTGGTCGACCCATCGACCAACTTGTCCCGGTCGTCGATCTTGGTCGCCACCTCGGCCATGAGGACCCACAGGTCTCGCTCCAAGGTGATGAGGAGCTGGTCGAGCTCTGAACCCTCGCCGGTCTCGGCTCGAGCCAGCCCTAAGAAGGCTTGGGTCTCATCGACCGCTCCGAGGACCTCAATGGGGTCATCGTCTTTGGGGACCCTGCCGCCGAAGAGCAGTCCGGTGGTCCCGTCGTCGCCCTTGCGCGTGTAGATGGTCACCCCCTGATGCTACCCAAGCATCCCCCGGTAACCTGTAGCGATCATGGCCCTCTCGCCCTTCCGTGCCGGACGTCTCGACCCTGTCGCCTCGGCCTACCTCACCGCCCTGTCTGAACGGGTGCTCATCTTCGATGGTGCGACCGGCACCAACCTGCAGTTGATGGACCTCACCGCTGCCGACTTCGGCGGCGAGGCGCTCGCAGGGTGCAACGAGATCTTGGTGGCCACCCGACCCGATGCCATCGACCGCCTGCACCGCTCGTTCCTCGAGGTCGGCTGCGACGTGATCGAAACCGACACCTTCGGGAGCTTCTCGGTGGTGCTGGCCGAGTACGGCCTCGAGGACCGAGCCACCGAGTTGGCGACGACGGCAACCACCATCGCCCGCCAGGCAGCCGACGCCTTCTCGACCCCTGACCGGCCTCGCTTCGTGGCTGGCTCCATCGGGCCAGGTACCAAGTTCCCCACCCTTGGGCAGATCTCCTACCGAGACCTGCGAACCTCCTACGTCGAGCTGGCCACCGCGCAGCTGCTTTCGGGGGCCGACCTGTTCATCGTCGAGACCATGTTCGACCTGCTCGGCGCCAAGGCGGCGATCAACGCGTGTCGGATCGCCATGGCCGAGGTTGGACGGCGGATCCCGATTCAGGTGCAGGTCACCATCGAGCTCACCGGCCGCATGCTGCCCGGCACCGAGATCGGTGCCGCCCTCACCGCCCTTGAAGCCATGCAGGTCGACGTGATCGGCCTCAACTGTGCGACGGGCCCCCAGGAGATGGGCGAGCCGCTGCGCTACTTGGCCGAGCACTGCACCGTGCCGATCAGCTGTCTGCCCAACGCCGGGCTCCCGTCGGTGGTCGACGGCAAGATGCACTACGACCTCACTCCCGACCAGCTGGCCGAGTACCACCACCGCTTCGTCACCGAGATGGGCGTCTCGGTCATCGGAGGCTGCTGTGGAACCACCCCTGCCCACCTCACCGCGGTCATTGAGCGCTGTGGTGGGCTCGTGCCGACCAGACGATCGCCGTTGGTCGAGCCAGGTGCCGCCTCGATCTACACCGCCGTACCCTTCCGCCAGGACAGCTCCTTCCTCGCCGTTGGTGAACGGACCAACGCCAATGGCTCGAAGAAGTTCCGCGAGGCCATGCTCGACGGTGACTGGGACACCACCGTGGCCATGGCTAAGGACCAGGTGCGAGAGGGGAGCCACGTCATCGACGTCTGCGTCGACTACACCGGCGCCAACGGCATCGAGGACATGGGTGAGGTGATCTCGAGGCTGGCGACCCAATCGGCGGTGCCGATCATGGTCGACACCACCGAGGGCCCCGTCGCCGAGACCGCCCTGGCATGGCTCGGAGGCCGGGCCATCTTGAACTCGGTGAACCTCGAAGAAGGTGCCGCCGAGGGCACTCGCCTCGACACCTTCTTGAACCTGGCTCGCGAGTTCGGTGCGGCGGTCGTCGCCACTTGCATCGACGAGGAAGGCCAAGCTCGCACCGCCGAGTGGAAGCTGCGCTCGGCCAAGTCCATCTACGACCTCGCCACCACCACCTTCGGCTTGGCACCTGAGGACCTCATGTTCGACGCCTTGGCACTCCCGCTGTCCACCGGGCTCGAGGAGTCCCGACGCGACGGCATTGAGACCATCGAGGGCATCCGGGCCATCAAGGCGGCACTGCCAGGGGTCTCGACCATCCTCGGGCTCTCCAACGTCAGCTTCGGGCTCAACCCGGCCGCGCGCCAAGTCCTCAACTCGGTCTTCCTCCACGAGTGCATCGCCGCTGGGCTCGATGCGGCCATCGTCCACGTCTCGAAGATCGTGCCCCTGGCCAAGATCGACGAAGAGGCAAAGCAGACCTGCCTCGACCTGATCTACGACCGCCGCACCGAGGACTACGACCCCCTCCAGAAGCTCCTGCAGCTCTTCGACGGCAAGACCGTCGACAAGGCCGCGCACGATGAGCATCTGGACTGGCCGACTGACCGTCGCCTCGCCCAGCGCATCATCGACGGCAACCGGGTAGGCCTCGAAGACGACCTCGAGGTGGCGATCAGCGAGGGCTACGAGCCCCTGCAAATCGTCAACGACTTCTTGCTCGGTGGCATGAAGGTGGTCGGTGACCTCTTCGCCTCTGGAGAGATGCAGCTGCCCTTCGTGCTCAGCTCGGCCGAGACCATGAAGCAAGCTGTGGCGTACCTCGAACCCAAGATGGCTAAGGCCGACCAAGGTGGCAAAGGCAAGGTGGTGCTCGCCACGGTCAAAGGTGACGTGCACGACATCGGCAAGAACCTGGTCGACATCATCTTCACCAACAACGGCTACGAGGTCATCAACCTCGGGATCAAGATCGGCATCACCGAGATGCTCCAGGCGGTCGAGGAGCACCAGGCCGACGCGCTCGGCATGTCCGGCCTGCTCGTCAAGTCAACGCTCATCATGCGAGAGAACCTCGAGGAGATGAACGAGCGTGGGCTGGCCCACGTGCCCGTGCTGTTAGGTGGTGCTGCGCTGACCCGGACCTACGTCGAGCGCGACCTTCGTGAGGTGTACCAAGGTCGCCTCTTCTACGGCCGAGACGCCTTCGAGGGGCTGCGGACGATGGACCGGCTCCAAGAGCTCAAGCGCACCGGTGAGGAGGACCCGACCTTCGGTCGGGAGATCTCGACCAAGAACGTTGCTCGACGGTTCCGCGACGAGCCCGAAGCGACCGAAGGACTCCCCGAACGAGCGCCGTCGGTGGCCCAGGACAACGAGCTGTTCACCCCCCCCTTCCTCGGCAGCCGCATCGCCAAGGGCATCGCCCTCGACGACGTCGCCAGCTACGTCAACCAGACCGCGCTGTTCCGGAACCAATGGGGATTCCGTCCCGAGGACGGCGAGGACGACACCGCCTTCAAGGCGAGGGTATCGGCCACCTTCCGTGAGCAGCTGGCCATGGCCAAAGAGCAGGACCTGCTCATCCCCCAGGTGGCGTGGGGACACTTCCCTGCCAACGCTGAGGGCCAAGACCTCGTGATCTGGACCGACGACGACCGCCGAACCGAGGCCATGCGGTTCCACTTCCCCCGCCAGGGCCAGGACCCGTTCTTGTGCATCGCGGACTTCTTCCGCAGCGTGGACTCGGGCGAGGCGGACTACGCCAGCTTCATGGTGGCCACCATGGGCCAACGGGTCTCAGACGCCGCCGCCGAGCTCTTCGCCCGAGACGAGTACCAGCAGTACCTGTTCCTCCACGGACTCGGCGTGGAGATGGCCGAAGGACTGGCCGAGTACTGGCACCGCCGGATCCGTGAGGAGCTCGGCTTCGCAGACCAAGACGGGCCGAGCCTGGCCGGGCTCTTCCGCCAGCAGTACCGAGGTGGTCGCTACTCCTGGGGCTACCCCGCCTGCCCGAACCTCGACGACAACGCCAAGGTGGTCGAACTGCTCGAGGCCGGGCGGATCGGCGTCGAGGTCTCCGAGGGATTCCAGCTCCACCCCGAGCAGACCACCGACGCGCTCATCTGCCACCATCCACAGGCCAAGTACTTCGTCGCCTAGGACTCAGGCGTCGTCGGGGTCCTCTCGACGGGCGAACTGCCGAGGACTGAGCTGCTTCCAGAAGGTCGCCCTGAGGTCACCGAGGTGCTCTCGTCGATCTCGGGGGTCGGTGCTCCTCGCCGCCTGCTCCTCTTCGTAGGCGAGCTTCCAGTTTGGGTGGTGCTGCCACACGTAGGCGTCACCAAGGGCGGTGTGCACCAGCACCACGTGGCACCCCGGCGCAGCGCATGGTGCCTCGCCGCACACCTCGTGGGTGCACGACGCGTGGTTGTGGGGTCCGGCAATGCACCCATGGCCATGGTGCCAACGAGGTGAGACCGCCGTTCCCCTCCAGCACCAGGCCAGGGCCTCGGTGAAGCGGTGCCAGCCGTGTGGGGCCATTGGCCCAAGGGTGCTCACCGGGAGGAGAGCTGAACCGGGACCCGAGTCGCCGCTGCATGGCTCGAGCCGGCGTGGTAGCTCGACCTCGTCAGCGGCGAGCACTCCACGTGGGCGAAGCCCAGCCCTCGGGCCCACGTCCCGAGGTCCTCGAACTCCTCGGGCGTCCAGTAGCGCTCGACGGGCAGGTGCCTGGCCGAGGGACGGAGGTACTGCCCGATGGTGACGATGGACACACCCCCACCGCGGCGAGGTCGGCGAGTGCCACTTCAACCTCGCTGCGCTGCTCGCCGAGCCCCACCATGAGCCCGGACTTGGTCACGAGCCCCGCTGCCTTTGCTCGGGCCAAGACCGCCAAGCTGCGGGCGTAGGAGGCTGAGGGACGGACCGCCCGCTGGAGGCGAGCCACGGTCTCGAGGTTGTGGTTCAACACCTCAGGTTCGGCATCGAAGATGACCTGGAGCGACGCCGGGTCACCTTGGCAGTCTGAGATCAACACCTCGACACCCGTCGTCGGATTGGCCTCCCGAATGGCACCGATGGTGGCTGCGATGGCCGACGCACCACCATCGTCGAGGTCGTCGCGCGCCACACAGGTCACCACCGCATGGCGAAGCCCAAGTGCTGCAACCGCTGCCGCCACCCGCTCGGGCTCATCGACCTCAAGGGGCAAGGGTCGCCTGGTGTCGACCTGGCAGAAGCCGCAGTTCCGGGTGCACCGCTCACCATTGACCATGAAGGTGGCCGTGCCTTCACTCCAGCACTCCGAGAGGTTGGGGCACCCCGCCTCCTCGCACACCGTGACCAGTCGGGCGCCGCGGACGGCCTTCGAGGTGCTGAGCACTCCTGCGGTGAGCTTGAGCGGTGCGCGGAGCCACTCCGGCTTGCGCTGGCTCATCGCCAGCGATGCGCTGGGGTCGACCCCTGCTTGGACGAGGCGCCGCACAGCGATGGGCGCACTGCGGTCGCCGTGGGCTGGTCCGGTCATCGATGCCGCGGTCCGCACCCCAACGCCTGGTCGCAGGGAGGCCGCCACCGCCTCCCCGAGGAGGCGTGCGACCTCAACGATGCTCGAGGACACGCCCAAGGCCTCGAGCGAGGTCACCTCGAAGCGCAGCCCACATGGGACGATGGCGGCGAATCGGTCGAGGTCACACGACACGTTGAGCGCGATGCCGTGGGTAGAGCGGCGCTGGCCGGCGGCATTGCGAGCGGAGCGAACGCCCACCGCTGCCAACTTCGCAGGGCGGCCGGTGTCCACCCCAACGAAGACCCCGGGGTGACCCTCGAGGCGACCGACGCCGCCACAACTCGTGGTCTCGAGCAGTGGCGCGAGCACGGCGAGCACGGCGTCTTCGAGGGCAGCGACGTGCCTCGGGCCCGCTCCCGGGTCCTCGTCGAGGTCCACAACGGGGTAGCAGACCACCTGCCCGGGGCCGTGGTAGGTGACGTCTCCCCCCCGGTCCACCACGCGGCGTTGGGCGCCTCGGGCCTCGACGTCGACGAGCACGTGCGCGGGGTCCGCACGGCGACCGAGCGTGTAGACGTGTGGATGCTCGAGCACGAGCACGTAGTCCGCATCGCCCTCAACGAACCCGTGCTGCAGCGCAAGCGCGTCGTCGTAGCTCACTCGGCCGAGCAGCCTGAGCTCGACCATGCGGTCAGTGGACATGGATCGAGCGGCCGGCCAAGGCCAACAGGGTCTCGCCGTAGGCTTCTGACAAGCTGGGGTGGGGTTGGAGGAAGTGGGCGATCTCGCCCACCTCAACCCCAAGGTTCACCGCCACGTTCGCCCCCGAGAGCTGCTCGGTTGCCCACGGCCCTACCAAGTGCACCCCGAGTACCTCACCCGCGTCACCGCCTGGCCCGGCCTTGCAGATCACCTTGACCATGCCTTCGGCCGCGTCGAGGATCACCGCTCGACTGTTGGCGCCAATGGGATCACGCTTGACCACCACGTCGTAGCCGAGGGCAGTGGCTTCAGGCTCGGTCAGTCCGACGTAGGCCACCTCGGGGCGGCAGTAGATCGCCCAGGGGACACCATGGGCGTTCACCGGCGGCAATGGCCGGTCCGTCAGCGCCCCAATGACCACCAGCGCTTGGGCGAAGGCGACGTGTGCCAACTGCGGCGAGCCGGCAACCACATCGCCGATGGCGAACAGACGATCAATCGAGGTGGCGTAGGAGGCGTCGACCACGACGCCTCCACTGCTCGATCGCACGAGGTCGAGCGTGGTGCCAATGGCGCCGTCGAGGCGTGGCACACGACCAACCGCCACCACGACGAGTTCTGCCTCGAGATGCCGTCCGCCATCGAGCGTGAGGTTGGCGACGTTGCCCTTGACCGTGCTGGCGATGACTGATGCACCCGCGACCACCGAGATCTTCCGCTTGGCGAAGCTCCGGGCCACCGTCCGGCTGACGTCAGGGTCACAGGCGGCCAACACCCGATCGGCTGCCTCGACCATGACCACCTCGACGCCGAGGTCAGCCAGGAGGGAGGCGAACTCACAGCCGATCGCCCCAGCGCCGACCACGATGGCTCGCTCGGGGAGGTGATCGAGGTGGAAGAACCCATCGGAGTTGACCACGACGCCATCGACGAGCGGCAGCTGGTCGAGGTCTCGAGGCACCGAGCCGGTGGCGAGGATCACATTGGACCCAGTCCGAACCAACGGTCCCTGTGCCGTGCTCACCTCGACGATGCCAGGGGCCACGAGGGTGCCGAAGCCCTGCAGGACCTCGATGCCTCGGTGCTTGAGCAGCTTCGCTAACCCGCCGTGGAGTCCATTGACCACCTCGGCCAAGCGCTCGGTGGCGCGGGAGAAGTCCAACGTCGGCGCGCCGACCTCCACGCCGAAGCGCTCGGCATGGGCAGTGGTCTGAAACACCGCTGCGGTCTCGAGGAGCTCCTTGGCCGGGATGCAGCCCCGGTGCAGGCAGGTACCACCGACGGCGTCGGCCTCGACCAAGGTGACGCTGAGCCCAGCAGCGCTGGCTGCCAGGGCAGCCGCGTAGCCCCCCGGGCCACCGCCGATCACCACCAGATCCTTCGACTGCGCCTCGCTCACCGCTGCCTCCCCAGAGAGGTCATGCTACCGGGACCCCCTCGTCGCTGGACTGCTCAGTGCTGTCCAGAGGTACCTCGGCCGGTGGTCGACGCCTCGACCGCGAGGCGATCGACCACGTCGTTCCAGCGATCCCCGGAGTGCCCCTTCACCCAGCGCCAGCTAATTGGCGGCGTGGCGTCGAGCACCACCTCGAACAAGGGCTCCCAGAGGTCTCTGTTGGCGACGGGTTGGTTCTGGCTGTTCTTCCAGCCCCGTCGGAGCCAGCCTGCGTGCCAACGATCCTGGAAGCACTTGACCACGTAGGTCGAGTCCGAGACCACCTCGATGCCACCTGCAGCTTCAGCGGTGGTCCGCAAGGTCGTGATGGCCTCAAGGGCGGCCATGATCTCCATCCGCTGGTTGGTGGTGTGGGGTGCTGCACCAGAGGCGTAGGCGCCACCGGGGACGGCCCAGGCCCAGCCGCCCGGACCGGGGTTGCCGAGGCATGAACCATCGGTGTACACCTCGAGGCGCCCGGTGCTCATGGTTTCGGAGGCAACCAGGCTGCGGGGTCATCGGTGAACCTCGTGATGGCCTCAGGCAGCTGGCCAGCAGCAATCTGGTCGATGGTGACGTGGTCGAGCACCTGGCGGAGGGCTGCTCTCGCCGCTACCCAGACGGCCGAGAGCGATGCGGCTGGTCCCTCATAGTGCGTCTGCTCGGGCCGATCACCCCTGACCCCTGCCAAGGGACCATCGAGGGCACGGATCACCTCAGCGATGGTGATCTCGTCCGCTGGTCGGCTCAGCCGGTACCCGCCTGCGACACCTCGCTGGCTCGCGACGAGGCCAGCGCGGCGAAGGTCGGTCATGATGGCCCCGAGGAAGCGGGACGGCAGCTCTTGGGCTTGGGCAATCTCCTCGGTGGTCAAGGGGTGCTCCACGGCGGCCAAGGTGAGCATGGCGCGGACCCCGTACTCAACTTTGGCGGCGATCTGCATCCCACCATTGTGCCCGAGGAACCACCGCGCCCCGAGATGCGTGGCTCTTACCCGTGGCTTACCTCACGGCAGTTCTATGGTGGCGAGATCCGAAGGAGGCATCGATGGCAACCACCTCGCCGCTCACCAGCGCCTTGAACCT
>CAINFA010000199.1 GCA_903847955.1 uncultured Actinomycetes bacterium | reverse complement strand
TGGCGATCTCCTCCGCCAGCTCTTCGACGACGGCTTCTGGGGCCGCCTCCTCGACGACGGCCTCTGGGGCCGCAGACTCAACGATGCCGCCGGTGGCTTCGGCGACGTAGTCCGCCCATGCGGCCTGCGCCTCGGTCTCGGGGGTGAACTCACCCTCGGCGTACTCGTAGGTGCCGATGTAGTTCCCCTCGGCGTCGTAGGCATGCTCGCCGAACGCCTCGCGGTACTCCTCGGAGACCTCTCCACCCTCGGCCGCCTGCTTGATCGACAGCGAGATGCGGCGACGCTGGAGGTCGACGTCGATGATCTTCACCCACAGCTCTTCACCGGGCTTGACCACCTGCTCGGGCAGGTCCACGTGGTGGCTCGCCATCTCTGAGATGTGCACCAGACCCTCGATGCCGTCGCCCACCTGAACGAAGGCGCCGAAGGGCACCAACTTGGTGATGCGGCCGTAGACCAGCTGACCCTCTTGGTGGGAGTCGGCGAACTGCTGCCACGGGTCGGCCTGGGTGGTCTTGAGCGACAGCGAGATGCGCTCCTTGGACAGATCGACGTCGAGAACTTCGACTACGACCTCGTCGGCGACGGCGACCACCGAGGAGGGGTGGTCGACGTGCTTCCACGAGAGCTCGGACACGTGGATGAGGCCGTCCATGCCACCGAGGTCCACGAAGGCACCGAAGTTGACGACCGAGGACACGACACCCTTGCGACGCTCGCCGGGCTTGAGGTTCTGCAAGAAGTCGCCCCGCTGCTCCTTCTGGGCCTCCTCGAGCCATGCACGGCGGGACAGCACCACGTTGTTGCGGTTGCGGTCGAGCTCGATGATCTTGGCTTCGATGGTCTTGCCGATGTAGGGCTGCAGCTCACGCACGCGGCGGAGCTCAACCAAGGAAGCGGGCAGGAAGCCGCGCAGGCCGATGTCGACGATGAGTCCGCCCTTGACGACCTCGATGACCGGGCCCGAGACGACCTCGCCCTTCTCCTTGAGCTCCTCGATGGTCGACCACGCGCGCTCGTACTGAGCCCGCTTCTTCGACAGGATCAGCCGCCCTTCCTTGTCCTCCTTCTGGAGCACGAGGGCCTCGATGTGGTCACCCAGCGAGACGATCTCTGAGGGGTTCACGTCGTTGCGGATCGACAGCTCGCGGGCGGGGATGACGCCCTCGGACTTGAAGCCGATGTCGAGGAGCACCTCGTCGTGGTCGATCTTGACCACGGTGCCCTCCACGAGGTCTCCATCATCGAACTCCTTGATGGAGCCCATCAGGGCGGTCTCGAGCTCCTCGAGGCCGAGGTCATCTGCGGTGATCTGACGCGGGACGTAGTTGCCGTCCTCATCGAAGGTGCCCATCGCCTCGCCCGAGAGGAGCGAGGTGCGAGTGGTGTCTGCCATTGGGGTTCCTAGGTGGGTATCGGTCGCGCTGGGACGCTGTTGGTGGCTAGATGCCCTCGCCACACAGCGCCGACGAGAGCAGGTCAACGCTAGCACCGGCGTCGGTTGCGCTCTGGCGCGACAGCCCTCGGGGCGGGCCACGCCGCCCGATCACGGTGCGCTCCTGCTCAACCCTTGGCGGCGCCCCACGATGGGCCCCATGCCACCGACAGCTTGAGCGGCACTGCCAACGAAGCGGCCCCCTCGAGCGCCTCGTGGACGAGCGCCTCCACGGCTGCGACCTCAGAGGGAGGCGCCTCCACCAGCACTTCGTCGTGCACTTGGAGCACCAACCGGGCATCGAGCTGGGCCGCAGTGAGGCCGTGGTCGAGCCGCACCAGCGCCAGCTTGAAGATGTCGGCGGCGAGACCTTGGATCCCGGCGTTCATCGCCTGGCGCTCAGCTGCCTGGCGGACCCTGAAGTTGGCGTCGTTGAGCTCTGGGAGCTGCCGGATCCGGCCCATGGCGGTCCGAGTGAAGCCCTGAACCTTGGCGTCTGCCACCGCGCTGTCCATGTAGCTCTGGACCTTGGGGAACGCGCCGAAGTAGCGGTCCATGACCTCCTTGGCCTCCTCCACCGAGCCGTTGAGCCGGCGGGCGAGCCCGAAGGCCTCCATGCCGTAGGCGAGGCCGTAGGACACCATCTTCGCCCGCTCGCGCTGAGCGTGGGTGACCTCTTCGGGAGCAACGCCGTAGACCCCAGCGGCCACCGCTCGGTGGATGTCCTGCCCAGCGGTGAACGCCGCGATGAGACCGGGGTCCCCCGAGAGGTGGGCGATGACCCTGAGCTCGATCTGGTCGTAGTCGGCCACGAGCAGCGACCATCCAGGGCGGGGAATGAACGCGGTGCGGAATTGCCGACCCGCCTCGGTCCGCACGGGGATGTTGTGCAAGTTGGGGTGCTCCGAGCTCAGCCGCCCCGTTCGGGCGACGGTCTGACGGAAGCTGGCGTGAATTCGCCCGTCAGGCGCCACCTCGTGGAGCAGCGCCTCTCCGTAGGTAGAGCGGAGCTTCTCGGCCTCTCGGTACTCGAGCAAGCAGGCCACGATGGGGTGCGCCTCACGGAGGCTCTCCAAGGTGGCGGCGTCGGTCGAGTAGCCCGTCTTGGTCTTCCGCCCAGGCGTCAGGCCGAGCTCGTCGTAGAGCACCGTGCGCAGCTGCTGGGTGGAGTTGACGTTGAACGGGTGCCCTGCCAAGGCGTGCACCTCCGCCTCGAGGCGGGTCACCTCGGTGGCGAGGGCATTCGAAATCTCCTCGAGGCGACCTCGGTCCACGGCAATGCCGCAGGCTTCCATCCGGGCCAGCACCCCAACGAGGGGACGCTCAATCGAGCAGTAGAGCTCATCGAGCCCCTCGTCGACGAGCGCTGGCCAACTCCGCGCTACGAGGGCCCGCACCTGGGCCAACTCGGCCGGCATCGCAGCGAGCAAGGCGTCAGCGTCGAAGAAGCCCCCTTGCGCCTCGACGGGTGCGCCACCGGCCACCGACGCCAGGTCGTAGCGGTCCTTCGAGGAGTCGAGCAGGTACGCCGCGATGGCGGTGTCGAGGTCGAGACCCTTCAGGGCGACGCCGCGCTCCTCCGCCCACCGCAGGAGGCCCTTGAGGTCATGCCCTGAGAAGCTCGCCTCCTCGAGGACCTCAGCCAGTGCGCTCATCCCAGGGCCGTCGAGGACCGCTGCGGTGAGGAGGTAGCCCTCCTCCCCCATTCGAGCAGCCACGATGCCGAGTCCTCGGAGAGCCGAGCGCCCAGGCTCACCCTCGAAGCGAGCAGCAACCACGAGCTGACCCCAGCCCCGCATGGCGGCGAGCGCCCCGCTGAGGTCCTGGGGCGTGGACACCTCGGTGAGCACGACTGGACCGAGGTCTGCCGCCGCACGAGGTGGTACTCCTGTGGGGGCAGCGTCGAGGCCTGGTCCGAACACCCCATCTCGCAGCAGCCCTTGGTACCGGCGCCACAGGTTGGTCAACTCCAAGGTGGCGAAGCGCGCCTCGATGTCGGCGAGATCCCATCCGCCGAGCTCGAGGTCGGGCTCGTCGACCTCGAGGGGAACGTCACGCACCAAGGTCATCACCTCGAGGTTGGTTCGGGCCAACTGCTCCGAGGCGGTGAGGTTCTCTCGTAGCTTCGGCGTCAGCTCGTCGAGGTGGTCGAAGATTCCATCGAGGTCGCCGTAGGTGGTGAGCAACTTGGCGGCCGTCTTCTCCCCCACGCCCGGCACGCCGGGCAGGTTGTCCGAGGGGTCGCCCCGCATCGCCGCCAACATTGGGTACTTGGCCGGGCGCACCCCGGTGCGCTCCACGATGCCGGCCTCGTCGTACAGGGCGTAGTCCGAGACCCCACGGCGGTTGTAGAGCACCTTGATGTGGGGATCCTCCACCAGCTGGAAGCAGTCCCGGTCGCCGGTGACCACGATGACGTTCTCGCCATGGGCCGCAGCTCTCGTGGCCAAGGTGGCCAAGATGTCGTCAGCCTCCATCTGGGGCACGCCGAGCACGGGGATCCCGAGCGCCTCGACCAAGCTGCGAATCATGTCGAACTGCGGTAGCAGGTCCTCGGGAGTCTCCGCCCGCCCACCCTTGTAGTCCTCGACCATGGCATCTCGGAAGGTCCCGCCCGAGAGGTCGAAGGCCACCGCCATCTTCGAGGGCTGGTGGTCCTTCGCCAAGGTGGCGAGCATGGACAAGAAGCCATGCACCGCGTTGGTCACGACCCCCGACGAGGTTGCCAACTCCGGAGGGAGTGCGAAGTAGGCCCGAAACGCAAGCGACATCCCGTCCAAGATGACGAGAGGACCCTTGGTTGGATTCGCCATCGTCAGGGCTGCAGGGTGCCGCCGACCACCTGGTCAGCCACGTCCCGCATCCGTTGACGCGTCGCCATGGCCGTGCGCTGGATGAACCCGAAGGCCTCTTCCTCATCCATGCCGTGGTGCTCCATGAGCGCACCCTTGGCGGCCTCGACCCTGCGCCTCGTCTCAAGCTTGTCCTCAGCCGCCCCGGTCACCTCGCCTTCGATGGCCTCGGTCTCACGGGCTCTGAACAGCACGGTAGACAGCGCTGGCAGCAGCTCGTGGCGCCGGAAGGGCTTAACCAGGTAGGCCGCCACACCGGCCGTGCGTGCCTCTTCGATCATGTCGCGCTGGCTGAACGCGGTCAGCAGCACCACCGAGGTCCGGGGGTGCTCACCGAGGTCCCGAGCGACCTCGAGGCCGGTCTTCCCCGGCATCTTCACGTCGAGCAGTGCGAGGTCAGGGCTCAGCGTTCGGATCAGCTTGAGGGCGTCCTCGCCGTTGCCAGCTTCACCGACCACGTCGTAGCCGGCCTCGAGCAAGATCTCCTTGAGGTCGAGCCGGATGATGGCCTCATCATCGGCGATGACGACGGTGGTGCTCATTGCTCGACCTCCACTCGCTCGAGGAGACGCTCTCGGGCGCCGACCAGTGCGTCGATCTCTGCCTCGAGCGCAGCCTGAGCCCGCTGCAAGGTGTCGGCCGTCCGGCGCACCTCGGTGTACTCGTGCGCCGACAACGGCGTCTCCGCCACGAGGTTCCGGATCCGCATCTCCTCGGCCTGCTCGGCGAAGAACTCCACTTGCTCTGCCAACACCGCGTGCTCAATCCGCGCCTGCTCGAGGCGCTCTTGGGCTTCCATCAACTTCCGGCGGACCACGGCCTGACGCACGGGGTCATCCTACCGAGGTCTGCCGTGGTCCCCGACGACGACTTGCACGTCGCGGGCCATGGACCACAATTGGGCCCCCCACTCCCCGGCGATGCCGACCTCCTCGTGGAGGGTCAGGTACCCCTGGTGCACCACTGGATACCCAAGGTCGGGGAGGTCGGAGTAGCTCGACGGTGCCGAGAGGTCCGAGACCAACGTCGCCGCTGGGTCCCCAGCCAGGCACGCGAGCACCCTTCGGGCGTAGCCAGTCTCAAAGGTGCCGCCGATGCCCGCAACCAACCCAGCAGCTCCTGCCATCGCCAACGCTTGGCGGGTGGCGGCAACGCCACCGAGCCGTCCTGGCTTGATGATGACGCCATCGGCAGCGCCGTAGCGGATGATCGAGGTCAGCTGGGCGACGCCTCCAACGGACTCGTCGAGGACGATGGGGGTCGCGAGGAGCTCGCGCAGGCGAGCATGGTCAACGAGGTTCGTCGCCCCAAGCGGCTGCTCGAGCGAGGACAGCCTGAGGTCGTCGAGCGCCACGAGCCCGCGTGCGTCATCGAGCCCACCTCCACCCAGCTGGTACACCCCGTTGGCGTCGGCGCTGAGTGCCACCGTTGGGCAAGCGTCTCGGATAGCCCTCGCCACCTCCACGTCGTGCCCGGGCCAGATCTTGAAGCGAAGTCGCGTGCAGCCAGCAGCAGCGAGTGCCAGCGCCCGTTCGGCAACTGCGGTGGGGTCCTCGCCATCGTCGCTTGGCACCAGAGCACCCACGGGCACCTCGCGCCTCGCCACCCCGAGCAGGCTGGCCAGGGTGCCGCCCCGCTCGCGCAGTTCGAGGTCGAGCACGGCCATCTCGAAGGTCGAGGCCACCGCTCGAGCAACGAGGTCGCCGCCGAACAGTGCCCCAACGGTCCCCCAGGGCGGCAGCGCGCCCCCTCGGGCGGCAACGGCGTCGGCCAGCCGGCGAGCACCTGGCCCTTCGAGCACGGTGCGCGTTACGTCGAGGTCTGCGATGGAGGGAACGGCACCGGGCAGCGCCGGGCACTCCCCCACGCCGAACTCGCCTCCGACACTGAGACGGACCACGAGGACGGGCCGAGGACCGTGCACCACCGTCGAGGTGGCGATGCTCGAGCGAAGCTTGCCGGGCACCACCCCGAGCGCAATGGTCAGATCCGACACGTCCCCACTCCCGTCAACGGTAGAGTGGACCGCTCGCCCGGATGGCGGAATGGCAGACGCGGAGGTCTCAAACACCTCTGTTCGAAAGGACGTGTGGGTTCGAGTCCCACTCCGGGCACCCAGTTCACTCGATGAGCTCCACGGCGAAGCGCCGCAGTGGAGCCAGCGGGAGGAGCCCCCTCGCTTCGTCGAGGCGAGTTCGGTCGAGCTCGGCCACGAGCACTCCTTCGGCAGCATCGGGAAGCGAACTGAGGCGCTCTCCGAGTGGACCGAACAACCCCGTACCACCGCAGCACAGCGGTGCCGGCTGTCCGGCGAACCCGAGGTAGCTCACCGCGTCGAGGGCGCGCGCACCGAGCAAGGTCTCGAGCTGGCGTGCCTTCGATACTCCTGCGTACCACGCAGCAGGCACCACGAGCAGGTCGACGCCCTCTGCCGCCAGTGCCACCGTGAGCTCAGGGAACCTGAGGTCGAAGCACGTCATCACCCCGACCCTCCAGCCTCCAACCTCGAGGACCGTGAGGGAACCTCCGGGGACCGACCACGCCGCCTCATCGGCGCCAAACGCGGCGAAGAGGTGCAGCTTGCGGTAGGTGGCAACGACTTCGCCGCCCCTGGCAGCGACCACCGTGTTGGCGAAGGCGCCGTCGCCGAGGTCCTCGACCATGCCGGCCATCACGGTGCAACTGCTCGTGCTCAGCGAACACAACAGCGACACGAAGGGTCCGTCGATGGGCTCGGCGACCTGCGCTGCCTCTGCTCTGGTGGTGGGGAGCGGCCCCGAGGAGCCCTCGGGCGCGACCACCAACGCCGCGCCAGCGTCGATGCCCTTTGCCACCTGCTCCGCCACACGCTCTCTGGTGCGGCCTGCGTCGAGATCAGGTGCGAGCTGCACGAGGGCGAGGTTCATGGCGCCAACCTACCGCTGCCCGGGCGCGACGAAGCCGGCGGGAACCCCCGCCGGCTTCGTCGAACTACTTAGAGGCCTAGCGGCCGAACTGGTTGTTGTAGCTCCGAATGTCAGAAGTAGCGGCCGACTGGGCGCTGCTCAGGACGCTCGAGGGCGTGGCGTTGGCATCGGTCAGCAGGTGCGCCTCGGCGTTGGCCACGTCGGTTGCGACCGTGTAGTACGGCCCAATCAGCGGGGGCAAGGTGTCAGCGTTGTTCGGACCCGAGTTCACCGCGTTGTACGCAATGGCGTAGTACGGGTAGGCCTTCCAGTAGGCAGCCAGGTTGGCGTAGCCCTTGGGAGCCAGACCGGTGTAGAACTTCGCCGTGGTGGCAGTGGTCTCCGAAGGCTCGTAGCTGGACAGCGCCGACCACGAGGCCATCACCGAAGGCGACTCGAGGAACTGGATGAAGTTCCACGAGGCCGCGATCTGGGCCGAGGAGGGTGCTCCACCCGTCGAGGTGTTGCCGGTCGCAATGGACAGGGCGTTACCACCAGGGGCGATGCCACCAGACTCGTTCCCGTTCAGCAGCGGCAGCGGAGCTGCGCCCAGCGTCACGTTCTTGTAGAGCGGGAGGTAGTTCTGGATGTCGGCAATGGCCGCCGAGGTGTCGATGGTCATGCCAGCGCCACCCGAGGCGATGTCGAGCAAGTTGCCGTAGGCAGCGAGGCCAACGCCGGTGCTGGGGAACTCCTTGGCGTCACCCGCCTTGTACATGTTCTGCAACTGGGTCAGCACCTGGTTGTTGTAGCTGTTGTTGAAGGTGGCGGCAGTGGCGAAGCCCGAGCGACCGTTGGAGTTGTTGACGAAGTCCTGGCCGGCGATGCCGCTCCAGATCTCGAGCCACCACGGGTCGTTCTTCAGCGCCATGCCGTCGGTGTACCCGTGCGACTTGAGCAAACGGGAGTCAGCAGCCATGGCAGTCAAGGTGGTGGGAGGCGTCGAGATGCCAGCCTTGGCGAAGGCTTGCTTGTTGTAGTACAGGATGGGAGCGGACTCACCGTAGGGCAGCGCCCAGATGGTGTTGCCGATCTTCTCGGCCGACAGGTACTTGGCGCCGTAGCCGCTGGTGGAGTACTTCGTGGCCGTGATGCAGTCCTGGATCGGCAGGATGGCACCCGAGTCAGCCTCACCTTGGAGGTTGTCGACATTGTCGTACAGCACGTTCGGGACGTTGGTGTTGTGCGCCAAGGTGGCGAGGTAGGAGTCCCAGGTGCCCTGGTAGCCGCTGGTCTGGTTCACGGCGGTGACGTGGACCTTCTTCTGGCTCTTGTTGTAGGCGTTGACGATCTCGCTGAGCACGTACGCGTTGCCGTTGTTGGCAGCGGTACCAGCAGCAGCGGACTCCCAGAAGGTGATGTTGGTCACCTTCGAGGGCAGCGTGGCCGAGCAGGGGTTGGAGCTCGCACCGGCGGTGGACACCGTCGACAGCGTGCTGATGGTTGCCAGCGAGGACACGGCCAGTGCTGCGCCGAGACCCGCCTTCATGGTCATGGAGAATCGCATATCGGCAGTGTGCCATACCGAGGTTGCCGGTGTGTGGCATCTGGGCCACAACACCGCGAACTCTCTTACTTCACCGCACCTGCGGTGAGTGACCGAATCAACTGCTTGTTGAACAAGGCCAGCAAGATGAACACGGGAATAATGGCGATGATCGCACCCGCGAGCGGAATCGTTGCTCCATTGAAGCCGCCGTAGAGGTGCGCCAAGCCCACCTGCAAGGGGCTCAACTGCTCGTTCGCTCCGGTGGTCTGGGTCAGCAGCTGCGGCCAGACGTACTGGTTCCATGCACCCAAGATGATGAACACCGAGATCGCTGCCAACTGCGGTCGGACGAGAGGGATGGCCACGCGCCACAAGAACCGGACGTGCCCGCAGCCGTCGAGCACCGCCGCTTCTTGCATCTCCTTTGGAATCGACAAGAAGGCGTTCCGCAGCAAGAAGATGCCCACGGCTGAGACCATGAAGGGCACCGTCAATCCCCACACGTCGTTGAACATGTGCAGCTGGGCCACCGTGTTGTAGTTGGTGGCGATGGTGACCTCGAAGGGGATCCCGAGCGAAGCGATGATGACGATGAACAGCAACGTGCGTCCGGGGAACCGAAGCATGGCGACGGCGTAGGCCGCCAGGACGGTGGTCACCATGGCCCCCACCCAAATCAACGTCGTCTGGATGAGCGAGTTGCCGATGAACTTCAGCAGGTCGTCGTTGAACAGCGCTGCGTGGTAGTTCGACCACTGCGGGTGGGTCGGGAAGAACGGAGGCGGCTCGTTGCCGAGGTCCACAGCGGTGACGAGCGATCCGACCAACGCCATGTAGATCGGGAAGAGCACGATCAGGGCACCAACGGTGAGCCCGAGGTAGCTCAACACCATCAAGAGGCGACGCGTGCCATCTCGACGCGGCACCCGCTCGAAACCTGCACCAGCCCCAGGAGTGGACGCGTCGGCCATCAGGACCTCAGTTGCCATAGTGCACCCGCCTCGAGAACAGCAGGTACTGGATGATGCCGAGTACCGCCATGATGCCGAACAGCACGATGGCGTAGCAGGCTGCGAGTCCCTGGTTGTTGTTGTAGAAGATCTCTTGGAAGATCATGTACGCCAAGGTGTTCACTTTCGCCTGAGTTGCGCTGCCCGCTGTCACGATGATGTTCATCTGCTGGAAGGTCAGCAGCGCGGTCGAGGTCCCGACGATCCCGCAGAAGAAGATGGTGGGGCTGAGCAACGGCAAGGTGATGCGTCGGAAGATGGTCCAGGCACTCGCGCCGTCGATCCTGGCGGCCTCCACCACATCGTCGGGGATCGACTGCAACCCGGCCGAGAACAAGATGAAGGCTGCTCCCATGAACCCCCAGATGCCAACCAACGCCATCATCGGCATGGCCCAGGTCGGGTTCTGCACGAGCGGTGGTGTCGGATTCACCCCAAGCCAACGCAGCAACCCCGTCGCAGGGTTGAGGTAGGTGCCGAAGATCACCGACACGACCGCTGCAGAGGTGGCCACGGTGGAGGAGAAGATGAGACGGTAGATGGTGACGCCCTTGAGCTTTTGGTGGGCGAAGACCGCCATCGCCAGGCCGAGCGCTCCCCCGATGGGCACCACCATGACGGTGTAGTACATCGTGCCCTTGAGCGCATCGAGGAAGGTCTGGGATGAGAGCAGTCCGGTGAACTGCGCCAGTCCCACCGAACGGGAGGGGAACACCGGCGAAGGTGGGACCTCCCTCGTGGCCAGAAAGAAGTTCTCGACCATGGGGTAGATGGCCCACAGCCCGATCATGATCAGTGCCGGGAGGATGAAGGCGTACCCGAGCAGGGACTCGCCCAAGCGGAAGCGACGCGGCCGGCGCTTGGGACGTACGACCGCAGCGGAGCCCTCAAACTCCTCGACGAACTCGGCAATGCTCATCGATCGCACCGCTGTCCGGTCGCGGCGTCGAAGAGCAGCGGAGCGGATGCCGTCAACTCCAGCGTGATGGCTTCACCCAGCGTGGGCCGTGGTCGGTCGGCCGCTTGACGGATGATCACCCGCTCGCCGCCGTCCAGGTCTGCCAGCACGTGCACTTCACTCCCGAGCACCTCGATGGCGCCACAGGTGGCTTGCACCCCCGTCGAAGAGAGCACGAGGTCCTCAGCTCGAACGCCAACGAGCACTGCACCCTCCACCGACGATGCTGCGCCGGCCACGGGCTGGTTGCCCACCGTCACCGCGCCCTGCTTCGAGGTGCCGGGTAGCAGGTTCATCCCTGGGTTGCCGATGAACCCAGCGACGAAGGCATTGGCGGGCTGCTCGTAGAGGGCGCTTGGGGTGTCCACTTGCTGGAGGACGCCTTGGTTCATCACGGCGATGCGGTGGCCCATGGTCATCGCCTCCACCTGGTCGTGGGTGACGTAGATGGTGGTGGTTCCAAGCTGCTGCTGCAAGGTGACGATGTCTGCCCGAGTTTGGGCGCGCAAGGTGGCATCGAGGTTCGACAACGGCTCGTCCATCAAGAAGCACTTGGGCTCACGCACGATGGCTCGCGCCAACGCCACGCGCTGGCGCTGGCCGCCGGAGAGGGCCTTGGGTTTCCGGTCCAGCAACTGTTCAAGCCCGAGGATCCCCGCCGCGTCGTCCACCCGCTTCCGGATCTCGGCTTTGGGAAATTTCCGAAGCTTCAGGCCGAACGCCATGTTCTCGTAGACGGACATGTGGGGATAGAGGGCGTAATTTTGAAACACCATCGCGATGTCGCGGTCCTTGGGAGGGACATCGTTGACGCGCCGTCCGCCGATCGAGATGTCGCCCCGGGAAATTTCCTCGAGGCCTGCGATCATGCGCAGCGTTGTGGATTTGCCGCAGCCGGACGGGCCGACAAAAACGACGAACTCGCGATCGGTGATCTCGATGTTGAAATCGCGCACCGCCGTGATGTCGGCGCCCTTTTCTCCGGGGTAGATTTTGAAGACGTTGCTCAGCGCGACTGTGGACATGAGGAGTTAAAGGGGATGTGCGCGTTGGTATTCGATGCCTGCGGCGGGTGCCCGCGGGCTTGTTTGGGAATGAGCCATCGCCTGCTAATTTCTGTTACGACGGCGGAAAACCATGACGACGGTGAGGCTGCCGGCGAGAAGCGCCCAAGGTGCCGGCTCGGGGACAACGCTCAGCTCGGAGATGTATCCGTTTGAGACCGTTCCGTCGGCGAACGCGGCCGTGCCGACTTGAACCGTGCTCAGGTTGATCGAGAGCCCGGCATCATACTCGGCCAGTTTGTAGTAGGTGAACCCGTTGTAGGCATTTGTACCGCCGCCGTTCCCCTTCACGTAGTAGTCGAACACCGCGCTGTTGATGCTCGAAAGGAAGGCCACGCTTTTGTCCGTAAAAAACCCGCCCTGGAAGGTGTTGCCGGCGGAGACGGTCGTGAGGTTCAGGTAGATGGAGACCGAGTTCAAGCTGCTGAGGTTCGCGGCAAATGGCGTCGTGGCATTGTTGAGGTGCAGGACGTCGTTGAAGCTGGCGGTTGCGTTGCCGTAGGCTGGCCCGCCGGTTTGCGTGAACTCGAAGGCGAAGCCCAGCCCGCCGGACGGGTTGACCTGGTTGGCGGCGAGGATGCCCGGGCTGTTGCCGGGCGAGACCAGGCCGGCCCCGCTGATGGCACCCGCGATTTTGCCGGAACCGCCGAGTATCGCACCGCGCGCGACAGACACTCCGCTCGTGCTGTTGGTTCCATTGAGGACCAGCGTGCCCGAGGTGACCGTCGTGGTGCCGGTGTAGGTGTTGTTGCCCGAGAGGACGATGGCTCCGGTGCCCGTGCCCGTGCTTGTGTTCGTGGCGACGATTTCGAGCCCGGGGTTGGCATTCGAAGTAAAATTGCCCGCTGTTTGGACGGAATAGCCGCCGACGATGGTCAGATTGCCGCTGCCGCTGACCACGCCGGTGACCGTGAAGTTATTGCCGGAGACATTCCCCCAGGTCTGGTCGGCTCCGAGGGCGACATTGGCGGACACCTCGTGCGCGCCGGTGCCCTGTTGAACCGTGATGCCGCCCGCGCCGATGGTGAGGGTATTGCCGCCCCCGATGGAGACCGCCCCTGTGGCCCCGCTCGTGAAGTTCAAGCTTCGCACCGTCGTGTCCGCATCCACCGTGGTCGCAAGGGGGGAGGTGTTGCTGTTGAAAAAGACATCGGTGTAGGCGCCCGTGGAGGTCCGGGTGGCTGAGTCCGTGAGGGATTTTTGCCGGTCGATGGTTCCGGCGCGATTCATCGCCCAGTTCGTGTCCGTCCCATTGACGGTGCTCCAATTTCCGCCCTGCCCACCCTTCCAGTAAGCGGCACCGTAGATGGCCGACTCCGTCCACGCATTGGCCATCAGGTTGTAGCCCCTCTGGGTCGGGTGAATGCCGTCCGCTGAAAGAATATTCTGAGAGTCGCCAGGAGACAAAAGCGTGTAAAAATCCAGGAAGCGAACGTCCTGACCGGCGAGGACGTGGTTATACACGATGCCCGGAACGTAGGGGTTGAAGTAGGTGTTCTGGGCCGCTCCGACATCCGTCCGATACGCCAGGCTCCCCACGATGGTGGCCACCTTGCCCGGGCGCAGGGAGTTCAGCTCGGAAATGATCGCATCGTAGCGGTTGACGACGCTCGTGTTCTGGTTGAGGCCGCCCGAGAAATCGTTTCCTCCGACATTGAGTGTGACGTAGTCGGGATTCCGGCCATTGCCAGGAGCCAGCCAGAAGCCGCCATTCGTCGTGCCGTCCGGGTTCGCGTCATTGTGGTTCAGGTTGTAAAGGATCTGGGATGTCTTGTAGCCGGGATGCCCTTCGCTCGCGGTCTGTCCCGCCGTGGTCAGAACGTTGGTTCCGTTCGGGTTGACGGCCCCCAGGCCGGTGTTGCTTGTCACGGCCCCGGTTCCGGTATTGCTGCCGACGAAATTGGGGTTGAAGCGACCGTCATTGACCAAAGCCTGATACAACTGCGAGTGGTAGCCCCCGCCATTATACGAGGTGATCACATCGCCATTTTTCGCCGTGCCTGTCGAACTCGACCCGAAAGTGATCGAGGCCCCCAGGGGCATGATGTTGATCGTGTTGGCTGGGATGCCGCTGCTCACCACAACCTGCTCCGCGGTGCTCGTGTTGCTCAGGGCCAGGCGAACATAGCCGGTGCTGGTTTTTGCGATGATGGAGCTGACCGGCACCGTGAGATCCTGTGCGCCGCTGAACTGGAACGTGCCGAGCAGTCCGCCGCCGGAGGAATTGATGAGGTTGTAGGTTCCCACGGACGCCGTGGCGGCGTTGGTGATTCCGATGTAGTTGGTTCCGCTGACGCCGGCGGAACTGACCGTGAGGGAATTTGTCCCCAGCGTGAAGCCGGAGAATGTTCCGTTGGCGCTGGTCAGCACGCCCGCCGTGGCACTGAAGCCGCCGAGATTCAGCGTCGCGGCGCTCACCCCCAGGGAACCGGTGGTCGAGCCGAGCGCGGTCGCGCTTCCGAGCTGCAGCGTGCCGGCATTGACCGAAGTTCCGCCCCCGTAGGTATCGGCTCCGTTGATCGTCAACGTGCCGCTGCCGATCTTGACCAGCGCCCCGGTCGCGCCGCTGATGACGCCGGCGATCGACGGGCTGTAGCTCTGGGTGTCGATCGTCGCGGTCACCCCGGAATTGATCGCGATCAGGCGGTTCGCGTTCAGCGGGAGCGCCGTGGGCGTTTGCTGGAACTGCAGCGTGCTGTTCCCGCCGAAGGTCAGTTGGGTTGTGGGGCTTCCCGGAAGCGCACCGAGGCTGCTTCCCTCCCAGATGCCGAGCGTTCCCGAGTTGATCGTCACGCCCCCGGAAAAGGTATTGCCGCTCCACAGGAGCAACTTTCCGGATCCGCTTTGCACAATCGAGCCGCT
>CAINFA010000198.1 GCA_903847955.1 uncultured Actinomycetes bacterium | reverse complement strand
TGCATCCGGTAGGGCTTGGGTCCCCCATCGGAGGCGATGTAGCAGCCGAGCTCGCCCCGGGGGGACTCAATGGCCACGTACACCTCGCCCTCGGGCACCGAGAAGCCCTCGGTGAAGACCATGAAGTGGTGGATCAGCGCTTCCATGGACTCGTCGATGCGCCCCCTGGGCGGCGGGGTGACCTTGCGGTCTTGGACCCGGTAGTCCCCAGAGGGCATCTGCTCGAGCAGCTGGCGGATGATCTTGACCGACTCGCGGATCTCGTTGAGCCGAATCGAGTACCGGTCGAAGTTGTCCCCGTAGGTGCCGACGATGACATCGAAGTCCACCTTGTCGTAGGCCAGGTACGGCATGGTGCGCCGCAGGTCCCAGGGCACCCCGGTGGACCGCAACAGGGGCCCGGTCACGCTCAGCGCCAGCGCCTCCTCGGCGGTCAAGTTCCCAATGCCCTCAGTGCGCTGGCGGAAGATCGG
This sequence comes from uncultured Actinomycetes bacterium, assembly GCA_903847955.1. Lineage (GTDB taxonomy): Bacteria > Actinomycetota > Acidimicrobiia > Acidimicrobiales > RAAP-2 > CAINFA01. The sequence continues at coordinate 11,468 of CAINFA010000198.1, read as the reverse complement.
CTGACCGGTCAGCAGCTGGTCGTACTCGAAGCTCCGCTCGTAGACCGTGTCGCAGATGACGGTGACGTCGTCTTCCCAACCATCGGGGAGGTCGGCTGCTACCCCGCCGGGTCGGATGTAGTTGTGGTTCATCCGGAGCCCAGTGGTCTTCTCGAAGAACGAGAGCACCATCTCCCGCTCACGGAAGCCGTAGATCATCATCGACGTGGACCCGAGGTCCATGCCGTTGGTGGCCATCCACATCAGGTGCGACGACACCCGGTTGAGCTCGGCCATGAGCATGCGGATGTAGGTGGCCCGCGGTGGGAGCTCCACCCCGAGCAGCGCCTCGGTGGCCAAGGAGAAGACCAGCTCGTTGGCCAGCGGCGAGAGGTAGTCCATCCGGGTGACGTTGGTCGATCCTTGGATGTAGGCCAGCTCCTCGGCCTGCTTCTCCATGCCGGTGTGCAGGTAGCCGATGATGGGCTTGGTACGAAGCACAACCTCGCCGTCGAGCTCGAGCATGAGCCGGAGCACGCCGTGGGTGGACGGGTGCTGAGGGCCCATGTTGATGATCATGGTCTCGTCGTCGGGCCGCTCGATGTCGATCTGGGTCGGGTCGACGATCGGCCCCTCGGGCAGCCGCAGAACCGCGCCGACCTCGCGGGCGAGCTCTGCCGGGCTGGTCTCATCGCGACGCAACAGCTCTTGGGCGCCCTCGGAGGTCTCCTCGGTCGACCACGTGGGCCGGGTGACCGTAGCGGTACGGATCTCCTCGGCAGCCATCAGCGGGGACCTGGGCTCTCTTTGAACTGCACCGGGACTCGACCAATGCCGTAGTCCTTGCGCAAGGGGTGGCCCTCCCAGTCCTCGGGCAGCAAGATCCGAGTCAGGTCAGGATGGCCGGTGAAGCGGATGCCGACCAGATCGAAGGTCTCCCGCTCCATAGCCTCGGTCCCGGGGTACAAGTCGAACAAGGTGTCGATGGTCGGATCTCCGGCGGGCACCTGGACCCGAATGCGAACCCGCTGGCGCCTCGACATCGACAGCAGCGAGGTGACCACCTCGTAGCGCTCGCCCACGACACCTTCGGGCAAGGTGCGACCAGGGTGGGTGAGGTAGTCCACACCGCACAGGTCAGAGGCGGTCTCGAAACCCTCGGCCTTGAGCGCAGCGACCACGTCGTGGTACCGCTCGCGGGGGCAGAAGCAGATCGAGGCCACGCCGGTGCCCTCGATGCTGGGCAGGCCCGAGAAGGCGGCGATGGGGGCAGCGTGGACGGTGGTCACTGCGGACGGGCCACCCTGACAGCTCCGGGAACTTCAGGCACCCACGTCTCTGCATCGAGCGCGGCCGCCGGCGTGGTCCGCCGACGGGTGATCTCACCACTGCGAACCTTCTCGTGCAGGGTCAAGATGGCATGCATGAGGGTCTCAGGCGTTGGGGGGCAGCCCGGCGCGTAGACGTCAACCGGGACGATCTGGTCCACGCCCTGGACGATGGCGTAATTGTTGAACATGCCGCCCGACGAGGCGCAGACGCCCATGGAGATGACCCACTTGGGCTCCATCATCTGGTCGTAGACCTGGCGGAGCACCGGCGCCATCTTCTGGCTCACCCGACCCGCCACGATCATGAGGTCTGCCTGGCGGGGGGAGTTCCGGAAGACCTCCATGCCGAAGCGGGCGAGGTCGAAGTCAGCTGCCCCTGAGGACATCATCTCAATGGCGCAGCAGGCGAGGCCGAAGGTGGCAGGCCACATCGACGACTTTCGAGCCCACTTGACCATGTCCTCGAGTTGGCCCGTCAAGAAGTTGTGTGGAAGGTCTTCAAGTCCCATCGGCTTGGCTACGCGGCCTGCTCGGTGGAGGTGGCGGCCGAGATGCGCACGATGGTGGAGTCGCTGGTGCGGCTCGGCATGCCCTTGGTCAGGATCTTGGCAGGGCCCCAACTGAGCGCACCGTTGGAGACCAAGAACAGCAAGGCGACGAAGATCGTCACCGAGAAGGTCAGCACCTCGACCAACCCGAAGGTGTGCAACTGCCGGAATACGACTGCGAAGGGGTACATGAAGACGATCTCGATGTCGAAGATGATGAAGATCATCGCCACCAAGTAGAACCGCACCGGGAACCGAGTCGGCGGCTCCCGATCAGGCACGATGCCGCACTCGTAGGGAGCGAGCTTGGCCGCCGTTGGCTTCTTGCGCGGGGCGAGCAAACCTGAGGCGACGAAGGACAACGAGGCGAACAAGATGCCGACGATCAACAAGAGCAGAACAGGCAGGTACGTGTCCACGGCCTTCTGTTCTACCACCTCGCCACCACGACCCTGTCGATCCCGGGAGAGCCAAACAGCCTCAGCGCCAACGCGGGTGCTGAGGAATCGCTGTGTGGATGATGAACGCCAGGTGCGTCCCGATGAGGCCATCCACCCTGCTCAGCACCATTCCGGCATGGTGGTGCACGAGTGCCATCGCCCCTGATCACGGGCCGTTCACGTCGCTCTCACCGTTCTCTTCTCCGGCCACAGCTGCCGAAGCCTGACTGGTCCTACGTTGCGCTCATCAGCCGTTCCCGACCACCCTCAATGAGGAGGACCCATGTCCCGACGTACCGCAGCATCGTTGACCCTCGCCGCCCTGGCGATGGGATCAGTCGGCCTCACCCTCTCGCCGGTCGCCCAAGCGGGCGCCGCCCAGACCCTCAGCATCACCACCACGTCGCTCCCGACCGCCACCCAAGGTGCGCCCTACGAGGTGCAGCTCCAGGCCACCGGCGCGACCCACGCCGTGACCTGGTCGATCAGCACCACCGGCGAGCTGCCCCGGGGCCTCGTCTTGAACCACCTCAGCGGCGTCATCACCGGTGTACCGAGGACCATCGTTGATGAGACCTTCACCGTGGTCGCCCACGCAGCTGGCACCAACGTGGTCGCCACCCAGACCCTCACCCTCGACGTCAGCGCAGCGCCAAGCCCGACGTCGACCTCGACGGTGTTGCCCAACGGCGCCTTGGGACAGCCCTACGCAACCACCATCGGCGTGACGGGAGGCACCGCGCCGTACGTCTTCGCCATCACTCAAGGCCAGCTGCCCAAGGGCCTCGTGCTCAACCACCAGACCGGGCAGATCAGCGGGACCCCGAAGGCAGCTGGCACCCAGCAGCTGACGGTCGCGGTCATGGACCACTGGAAGGCCATCACCAAGGTGTCCCTCAGCCTGACCATCACTGGACCCACCGTCGAGGCCATCACGACCACCACGCTCAACAACGGCACCCAGGGCGTCACCTACCTCGACGAGCTCGCCGCCACCGGTGGGACGGCCCCCTACCGCTGGTCCATCGTCGCAGGCGAGCTGCCCCGTGGCCTGCACCTCGACCCGGCCGGCATCATCTCGGGCGTCCCCACCGCCAACGGCACCCAGCAGGTGACCCTCAAGGTCACCGACTCCAAGGGCGACGTGACGACCGAGGCTGCCTCCATCACCATCGCCGCTGCAGCATCACCGGTCATCGACACCACGTCGCTGCCCACGGCGACCGCCGGTTCGCTCTACGTCACCCAGCTCCAAGCATCGGGGGGCACCGCGCCGTACACCTGGCACCTGGTGAGCGGGCAGCTGCCCAACGGCCTGCACCTCGACCCGGCCTCGGGTCAGATCACCGGTGAGGCCAACCGCACCGTGTCGGAGACCTTCACCGTGGCGGTCCTCGACCACCTGCGAGCGACGGCCAGTGCCACCTTGACCATCTCGGTGGTCGCGGCTGCTCCGGCCAGCTGAGGCACCACCAGCGCCTTCGCACTCCCTCGAGCCCGACCGCTGGGCGGTGAGTTCGGTGGGCACCACCCCTAGATTGGAGTGGTGCCCACCGTCTCGCTTCCTGAGGTCCCTGCAAGTTCCTTCGACGTCGTCATCATCGGCGGCGGACCGAGCGGCTCGAGTTGCGCCTACTGGCTAGCCCAGGCGGGCTGGTCGGTGGCGGTGCTCGAGAAGAAGACCTTCCCGAGAGCCAAGACCTGCGGCGATGGCCTGACGCCTCGGGCGGTCCGTCAGCTGGCCGATATGGGCCTCGAGTCGGTGGTGGCTGGTGTCGGACATCGCTACGACGGCCTGCGGGCCAATGGGTTCGGCCAAGTCCTCGAGCTGGCTTGGCCGGGTACGGACGCCTTCCCGAGCTACGGCTACACCATCACCCGCTTCGACCTCGATGCGGCCGTGGCTGAGCATGCTGCTGCGGCCGGCGCCACGGTCGTGACCGGCGCCGAGGTGCTCGAGGCCACCGGGATCGACGCTGGCCTGGCTGGAGACGGCCTTGGCTCGTGCACGGGCGTCGTGGTCAAGGACAAAGCCACGGGACAGACGAGGTCACTCACCGCCCGCTACGTCGTGGTCGCCGATGGTGCCAACAGCCGCATCGGTCGTTCGCTCGGAACCCACCGCAACCGTGCCTGGCCCTCAGGGATGGCGCTGCGGGGCTACTTCGCTTCTGACCGTCACGACGACCGGTTCATCGAGAGCCACCTCGACATCCGTGATGCCTCGGGGGCCATCGTGCCTGGCTACGGCTGGATCTTCCCCTTGGGTGATGGCCGGATCAACGTCGGCGTCGGGTTGCTGTCCACCGATAGCCGCTGGAAGGGCGTCAACACCACCAAGCTCATGGCCACCTTCTGCGACTACGCCCCGAGTTCCTGGGGTATCTCACAAGAGACGGCCCTTGGGGCGGCGACCGGCGGGCGGCTGCCCATGGGGCTCGCGGTGAGCCCACGGGTGGGCTCGAACGTGGTGGTGGTCGGCGACGCCGCTGGCACGGTCAACCCCTTCAACGGCGAGGGCATCTCCTACGGCTACGAGACCGGTCGTTTGGCCGCAGCGGCGTTGGCCCAGGCCATGTGCGGGGGTGGGATCGAGGCGCTCGTGGACTACGACCACCAGCTCGATGCCGCCTACGGCGCCTACTACCGCGTGGCTCGGGTCTTCGTCCGGGTCATCTCCGAGCCCAAGATCATGGCGCTGTGCGTCGGTGCGGGCATGCGCTCGGCGTGGCTGATGGAGGAGATCCTCCGGCTGATGTCGAACTTGATGCGGGCCGACACCTTGGGTGCGGCCGAGCTCGGCTACGACGCGCTCGAGGCCCTCACTCGGGTCATCCCCGAGTCGGTCGCCGACAAGCTGTTGGCCGAGGTCTGAACCACCCGGGTACCTCCAGGGCCGTGGTGGGCGGTGCGGTGGTGGCCGAACAGCACGTAGGCCACGAGGGCCAAGAGCATGACCACCAGTGCCAGTCGGACCACCTGGCGGTTCCGCTTGAGCGGCGAGCCGCCGCTCACTGGGTGCCGCTCGAGATGGCGTGGGCCGCCTCGAAGCAGATCTGGGCCGCCAGTGCGAAGTCCTCATCGGTGTGGGCAAGGCTCGGGAAGAGCACCTCGTAGGCGCCAGGCGCCCAGGACATCGACCGCTCGAGCAGGTGGTGGAACAGCACGGGGTAGCGACCGTTGCCGCACAGCGCCTTGGCCTCGTCGTAGTTGGTCGGTGGCGCGGGAGGGGTCTCGTCCAAGAAGCAGCCGAGCAGGGGACCTTGGCAGATGACGGTGGCACCGAGCCCACCGCTGCGAAGCGCGTCTTGGAGCGACGCCGCCAGGGTGCCGGCGCGTGCGCTCAGCTCGAGGAGGTCGGCGTCGGTGACCAGTTCGAGCACCGCCTTGCCTGCGGCGGTGGCAACGGGGTTCCCCGACAAGGTGCCCGCTTGGTAGACCGCGCCGGTCGGGGCCAGGTGGTCCATGACCGCTCGCCGACCACCGAAGGCACCAATGGGCAGGCCCCCACCGATGACCTTGCCGAACGTCCACAGGTCAGGCGTCACCCCGAGCAGGCTGGCCACGCTGCCTCGGCAGAAGCGGAAGCCGGTGATCACCTCGTCGAAGATCAACAGCGCTCCCACCTCGTCGCACCGCGCTCGCAGCTGGGCCAAGAAGCCCTCGGCCGGTGCCACCAGGTTCATGTTGGCGGCGATGGGCTCGACGATGACCGCCGCCACGGTGTGGTCCAACTCGGGCACCACGTTGTAGGGGACGACCAAGGTGTCGCCCACCGCACCGGTGGGCACCCCAGCAGAGCCGGGCAAGCCGAGTGTGGCCACCCCAGAGCCGCCGCCGGCAAGCAGGGCGTCGGCGTGGCCGTGGTAGCAGCCGTCGAACTTGACGATGCGGTCTCGACCCGTCGCCCCCCTCGCCAGGCGAACCGCAGACATCACCGCCTCGGTGCCCGAGGAGACGAAGCGCACTTGATCGAGGCCATCGACGAGGCCACAGAGCAGCTCAGCCAACTCGACCTCACCGGTGGTGGGCGCCCCGAAGGTGGTCCCACCACGAGCTGCTCGAGCGATGGCCTCGAGCACCACCGGGTGGGCGTGGCCGACCAGGCTGGCGCCGTAGGACTGGACGAAGTCGAGGTAGCGACGGCCCTCCACGTCGACCAGGTAGGCACCATGGCCTTCAGCGACGGTGAACGGGGTCCCGCCCACCGAGGCGAAGGAGCGCACCGGAGAGTCCACCCCGCCCGGGATGACCGCAAGTGCCCGGGCGAACCACTCGGCGTTGGTCCCGCTCACAGTTGGCGGGCCAACTGCTCGGCGAAGTAGGTCAGGATCAGGTCTGCTCCTGCTCGCTTGATCGCAAGGGTCTGCTCCATGGCCACGGCATCAGCATCGAGGTAGCCCGCCCGACCCGCGGCCACCACCATGGAGTACTCACCGCTGACGTGGTAGGCGGCCAGCGGCACGTCGACCACCGCCCGGGCTTCGGCCAGGACATCGAGGTAGCTCAGCGCCGGCTTGACCATGATCATGTCCGCCCCTTCGGCGAGGTCTTGGGCGATCTCGGCCATGGCCTCGCGCGCGTTGGCAGGGTCTTGCTGGTAGGCACGTCGGTTGCCGCCACCTTGGATCTCGACGTCCACCGCGTCACGGAAGGGGCCGTACAGCGCCGAGGCGTACTTGGCCGCGTAGGCGAGGATCGGGACCATGTCGTGGCCCGAGCTGTCGAGGGCTGACCGAATGGCGGCCACCTGTCCATCCATCATCCCCGAGGGTGCGACGATGGTGGCCCCGGCCTCGGCCTGCGCGATAGCGATCTCGGCGTAGCGCTCCAAAGTGGCGTCATTGTCGACGGTGCCATCAAGACGGAGGATCCCGCAGTGCCCGTGGTCGGTGTACTCATCCATGCACAGATCCGCGATCACCACAAGGTCATCACCGAAGCGATCCCGAAGCGCACGCAGTGCCCGCTGGGCGATACCGTCCCGGGCAGCAGCCTCAGAACCGATGGCGTCTTTGTGCGCAGGGATGCCGAACAGCACGATGGCGCTGATGCCGAGGTCCACGAGCCGTTGGCAGTGCTCGAGCAGGGAGGCCTCGGAGTGCTGGAACTGCCCCGGCATGGTGGCGATCTCGACCGGACCCTCGAGGCCGTGGCGCACGAACAGCGGGGCGATGAGGTCGGTGGGATGGAGGCGAGTCTCCGCCACGAGCGCCCGCAGCTGCGGCGTGCTGCGGAGTCGTCGGAGTCGTCGTTCGGGAAACTGCACGCCGCCAGCCTAGGCCGATGCACCCCGGCCGCTCATCGACCCGCCACCGCACAGCACGCCTCGACGATGCCCTCGAGGTCTCCCACCCCAACGGCACGCTCAATGCGGTAGCCGAGCTGCGCAGCGCGAGTCCGGGCGCGCTCCCCCACCGTCACGAGCACGGGCGAGACACCGAGCACCCTGAGGGCCTCGACCTGGCTCCCGGCCAGTACGACTGCCACCTCAGAGCGGTCGAGCGCCTCGAGCTCTCCTCGACCAAGCGATGCACGAGGGCGAGGCGAGGTTCGGTAGCCCACGATGACCTCTGGCTCCACACCCGCCGCCACCAACCCACCGGTCAGTCCCCCGGCTGCCTCTGCCGCTTCGAGCACCACCACCGACGTGTGCCCCTTGGCCACGATGGCTTCGGCCAGGCTGGCGCCGGTCGGGGCGGGGCCGAGGAGCTCAGCCCACCAGCCCACCTGGTCGAGGGCAGCGGCGGTGGCGGCGCCGACCGCGGCCACCACCACCCCAGCTGGCTGGCTGCATCCTCGGAGCAGCTCCGCTGAGGTTGCGCTCGAGACCGCCAAGAGGCAGGGACCCCGCCGCTCGAGCGCCGCCATCAGTCCGGCTTGGGCATCGGGCTCGAGCACCTGCTCGGTGACCGCCACGGCGCACAACACTCCGCCGAGGGCTTCGACCCGTTGCGCGAGGTCACCGTAGGGGCGGGAGCGAGCGAGGAGTACCGAGCACCCCTCGAGCGGTTCAGCCTCGCTGGCCAAGGTCGTACCCCAGCTGCTCCCTGAGCTGGCTGGCCAAGCTGGCGCCGACGACTGCTGGGTCGGTTCCCTCCAGGGTTCCTCGAACCACCGTGGCGGTCTCGGGGGCGCACAGCACCCCGTCGAGGCGCAGCATCCCGTCGAGCTCTCTCGCCCACGCCCCGGTAGGAACGCTGCAACCTGCACCGAGCTCGGCCAAGAAGCTCCGCTCACACGCCAACGTGCGGTGCGAGGCTTGGTGGTCCATCTCGCCCAATAGCTCGAGAACCTCGACGTCGTCGGTGCGGGCCTCAAGCGCCAGCGCTCCTTGGCCCACCTGGGGGGTGCACCAACGTGGATCCAAGACCTCAACGCTCTCGGGGACGATCCCGAGACGGTCGAGTGCGGCCTTGGCCACCACCACGGCGTCGACGTGGCGATCCTCGAGACGGGCCAAGCGGGTGGCGATGTTGCCTCGGAGCTCCACCAGGTTGAGGTCGGGGCGCCGCTCGGCCAGCAGGGCCTTCCTCCGGGGCGCACCTGTGGCGACGGTGGCACCGGGCCCTAGGCCCTTCAAGCCTCGGCCGACGAGGCAGTCCCGCACGTCAGCTCGCGCCGGCACCGCTGCGAGCACGAGCGACGAAGGGGTCGAGCTGGGCAAGTCCTTGGCCGAGTGCACCGCCACGTCCGCCCGACCCTCGAGCACGAGCAGCTGGACCTCCTTGCAGAAGATCCCCTCACCTCCCAACGACGACAGCGCCACGTCGGTGACGAGGTCTCCTCTGGTCTCGGTTCCCACGAGCACCACCTCGATCTCGGGCCGGACCCGACGGAGCTCGGCCGCCACCGCCTCCGCTTGAGCCAGCGCCAAGGGCGAGGTGCGTGTCGCCAATCGAATGCTGCGGGCCACGGGCCCTAGAGGTCGAAGAGCGCGCGCAGCGCCTCGACCAGCCGCTCACCCTTTGGGGTGCCGGCGGACTCCTTGACCACCACGGTCGGTTCGTGGAGGACCTTGGCGAGCACCGATCGCGTCAGGGCATCGACCTTGGCCCACTCGGCCGCGTCGAGCTCGCCGAAGTCGGATCGACGGCGCTCGACCTCGGCAGCTCGCAACGCCTCGAAGCGCTGGCGCAGCGACGCCACGACTGGTGCTGCACCTCGAGCTCGAGCGACGTCGCGGTAGCGGTGCACCTCCTCGTTGACGATGGCACCGGCAGCGTCGAACTCACTGCGGCGCTCGGCCACCGCGTGGTCCACCACGCCTTGGAGGTCCGTGACGTCGAGCACGGTGATCCCAGGGATGGCGCGCACCTCTGGGGCAACGTTGCGAGGAACGCCGAGATCCACGACCAACAGCGGAGGGCCGACCCGTCCGCCGAGTTCGGCCACGTCGAGCACGGGTCGCTCGGCGTCGACTGCGGTCACCACGACGTCGGCACGCATGACCGCATCGCGCAACTGGTCGAGGTGCACCACCGCCGCATCGAACTCGAGCTGGGCCAGCAGGTCGTGGGCATGGCCCACGGTGCGGTTGGACACCACCACCGAAGATGGTGCGTCGGGCCCCTCCTTGGACGCCACCGCCCGGAGCACGCCCGTGCCGAGGTCGCCGGTGCCAACGACGACCAGGTGCCGACCACCGAAGCCGCCGATGTGCCGCTCAGCGAGCTCCACTGCGGCGTGGGCGAACGAGGTCGTCCCCCGAGCGATCCCGGTCTCGCTGCGGACCCGCTTGCCTGCGTGCAGCGCCGCTCGGAACAACTCAGCGAGCACCGGTCCTGAGGTGTGCTCCGCCAAGGACCGATCGAAGGCACGTCGGACCTGCCCGAGCACCTCGGACTCCCCCGGCACCGAGCTCTGCAGCCCAGCCGCCACCGAGAACAGGTGCGTGGCGACGTCGTAGTCGTAGAAGATGGTCAGCAGCGGTCGGAGGGCCTCGGGATCGATCTCGCCATGGGCGGCCAGCACCTCGGTGATCTCGTCCACTGCGTCGTGGAAGCGCTCGACCACGGCGTAGACCTCGGTGCGCAGGCAGGTCGACACCACGACCAGCTCGGAGAGGTTGCCGTAGCCCCGAAGCTCGCCGAGGACCTTGCCCATCTGCTCGTCAGAGATGGTGACCTGCTCGAGCACCTCGAGGGGTGCGCGCTGGTGGTCCACTCCAATGACGACGACCGACACCCGCTGCCTCCAACGACCGCACGGTGCGATCTGCCCACAGGCTACCGTGCGCGACCTCGACGAACCCCGGGTACAAGGTCCTCTCTAGCGCCCGAGCGGCTGCCAGGAGAAGGTCCGGCGTGCCACGAGGAGCCCGGCGATACCCCAGCAGCCGAGCACCACCATGGGCTTGAGGGCGAAGCCGGATCCGTGGGGCACGGCCAAGGCAAGCTGCATCGAGCGCGCCAAGGGCTCGAGGGGAAAGTACGACGCCAGCGTGACCAGCCACGAGGGCAGCAGGTCGGTGGGCAAGAACACGCCCGAGATGAAGGCCAAGATGACGATCGAGAATGATCCAACCGCGTTGGCCATGTCGGGAGTGGTCAGCCAACTCGACAGCGCCAGGCCCACCGCCACGAAGCAGAACACCCCGATGATGGTGAAGCAGAGCACCGCCAACACGCCGAGGACCCGCAAGTGGAGCCCAAAGGTCACCGCGGCGAAGCCCAACATGAGCACTGCCAGCACCACCGAGGTCACGAGGCGGTACAAGATTTGGGCGGCGTGGAAGCTGGTGGGCGGCATCGGGGTTCCCCTGAAGCGCTTGAGCCACCCACCCTCACGAGCGGTGACGATGAGTACCACCACCCCCGTGAAGGTCGAGACCACCACGGCGTAGGCGATGAGCCCGCCGGTGAAGAAGGCTTGGGCGTCGACCACCTGACCGTTGACCTTGGTGGTCGTTCCCGCCTTGGCGAAGGTGGAGCAGAACAGCGACAACAGCCCGAGGGGGAAGATGAAGCTGAAGAAGACGGTCCGTGGGCTCCGCAGGTAGCCGACGATGTTGTAGCGGGTCTGCCGCCAAATCAACGTGAGCATGCTCACCGACCCTCGGTGACGTCGAGAAAGACGTCGTCGAGGTTGGGCCGCTCGACCTCAAGGCGGTCGAGCACCACGCCTGCCTCAGCCGCCCACGCCAGCAGCGACCCGAGCCGAGCTTGCAC
>CAINFA010000197.1 GCA_903847955.1 uncultured Actinomycetes bacterium | reverse complement strand
GAAGCAGCGCGCCGCTAGGCGATGGTCACCGAGGGGTCGAGGTAGACGTCTTGGATGGCGTGGATCAGGGCCGCACCTTCGGCGGTGGGCCGCTGGAACGCCTTGCGGCCCACGATCAGACCCTGGCCACCAGCGCGCTTGTTGATGACCGCGGTCCGCACTGCCTGAGCCAAGTCACTGTCACCTTTGGACTCGCCACCAGAGTTGATGAGCCCGATGCGTCCGGCGTAGCAGTTGACGACCTGCCAGCGGGTGAGGTCAATCGGGTGGTCGCTCGTGAGTTGGCTGTAGACCAGCGGGTCGGTCTTGCCGAAGCCGATGGCGTTGTAGCCGCCATTGGACTCTGCCTGCTTCTGCTTGATGATGTCTGCGCCGATGGTGACGCCGAGGTGGTTGGCTTGGCCGGTGAGGTCGGCCGAGGTGGCGTAGTCGGTGCCGTCCGCCTTGAACCCGGGGTTCCGCAGGTAGCACCACAGCACGGTGAACATGCCGAGGTGGTGGGCGATCTCGAAAGCCTGGGACACCTCTTGGAGCTGGCGATCGGACTCGTCAGATCCGAAGTAGATGGTGGCCCCCACGCCGATGGCACCCAGATCTGCAGCCTGCTCGGGACTCGAGAACATGACCTGGTCGTAGGTGTTGGGGTAGTGCAGGAAGTCGTTGTGGTTCAGCTTCACGATGAAGGGGATCTTGTGGACGTAGCGCCGCGAGACCGACTTCAAGGTTCCAAGGGTGGTGGCGATGGCGCTGCACTCCCCTGCCAGGGCCAGCTCCATCAACTGCTTGGGGTCGAAGTACTTCGGGCTCTTGGCGAAGCTCGCCGCACCCGAGTGCTCGATCCCTTGGTCCACCGGCAGAATCGAGAGGTAGCCGGTGCCGCCCAAGCGGCCGTGGTTGTACAAGGTTCCGAGGCTGCGCAGCACCGAGGAGCTGCGGTCGGAGTCGATGAAGACTCGGTCCAAGAAGTCTGGGCCTGGCAGCACGAGGTCGCCACTTGGGAATGCCGTGGCCTTGTGCGAGAGCAGCGAGTCGGCGTCAGCGCCTAAGAGTTCGGTGAGGTCCATGCGCTGAGCCTAACCAACCTGTCGCCGCTGGCCCAGTACCTGCCGTCCGAGTGCGTGTTGGCTAGACGTGCTTCTTGGTCGAGACCGGCTTGGCGGTCTTCTTCCGGTTCTTGCGAGGCTTGCCCGATCCCAACGCCTCGAGGCGGTCACGAACGTCGTAGGCGTCGGCGTCGGCCAAAGCCACCCGTCCGAACCACTCTCTGGCCAAGGGGAGGTCGCCCGCTCGTTCGTAGAGGTCGGCCAGCGCATACCACTGACGGAGGTGCCGGCCACTTGGGTTCCGAAGGATCTTGGCGCCGCCGGCGTCCACGAGCACAGCGATGGCGCCGTTGAGGTCGCCCCGATCGGCCAGCGAGCCGGCGTAGACGATGCGAGCCTCGGCCAAGATGTCTGGCTCAGGCGAGTGCTCCTTGATCTGCTCGAAGAGCTTGGCAACCGACCGTGGGTGCTCGAGCGCCCGCTGGCAGTCCATCTCAGCTGGAAGGTACTGCGGGTCTCCGGTCAGCTCGAAGTAGCTCGCGAGGTGCTTGGCGCCATCGCGCCAGCGTCCGGCCCGGTAGCACGCCAACCCAGCCAGCTCTCGCACGGCGGGCACCGTTGGCACCTCATCGAGCAAGGGTCGGATGGACTTGATGGCGTCGTTGTAGCGAGCACGCTCGTAGGACTGCATCGCGTCCTGCATGTACGAGACGAGGACCTCTCGACGATGGGCTGTGGCGGAGTCGGCGGCCTTGCGGATCTCAGCGGCTACCTCAGTGGGCAGCGGACGCTCTTTGCCTCCCCCACGCTTGACCACCAGGCGCGGCGCTTCACCACGACGTTGGCGCTCGGTCGGCTCGTCGGTTCGGACCCAGACGTCCATCTCGGGCGGCCCCTCGAGTGGGGCGCCAGGCTGGTCCTTGCCTGAGTTCCCAGCTTCGGCGTTCGACAAACCAACTTGACGGGCGCCACGACGAGCGACGCCTCCCCAACTCTGCGGCAGCTTCGGGGCAGCTTCTTCGGCCTGGAACCGTTCGTACCGCGAAGGTCGATCACTACTGCGACGGTCAGGTGCACCGCCTCGATCCGATCGCCCTCGATCACCATAGGGACGGTCGCTCGAGGGCTTGCGGTCGTAGCTTGGACGGTCGCCATAGGGGCGATCCCCTGAGGGCTTGCGGTCACCATAGGGACGGTCGCCAGTGGAACGGCCTTGGTAGCCGGGACGGTCACCGGAAGGCTTGCGGTCGTAGCTTGGACGGTCGCCGCGGGGCTCCCAGGTCCGGCTGCCGCCTTCGCGGGGTGGACGTGAGCCACCG
>CAINFA010000196.1 GCA_903847955.1 uncultured Actinomycetes bacterium | reverse complement strand
CTACCGACAACGCCAACCGAGGCCCCTCCACACGGTCGAAGACCGCACTTAACTGACTCGAGAACTTCTCGGTTGAAAGCCCCACCAGGCGCTGCTTCTTCTCGATCAACGCGTCAATCCTCGCCGTCTGAGCGTCGAGGTAGTCGGCAATGGCCGTCTGCGTCTCAAACGGGGGTTGCGGAACCGGCAGTTCCGCCAGGGTGTCCCATCGTCTGAAGTCGGCGCCCCCCTCACGAACACCGCGCGCCAAAGCGCGTGGAAGGCCGGATGCAGCCTGCGCGCGAATGACCCATGCGTAGTATCGAGGGTCGACGCCAGGCCGAGGCTTGCACACCACGCACACCGAGCTGATTGCACCAGACGAGTCGCTCACGCCAACGGAGCCCCTGAGGATGTCCAGCCCGTGGACAACGAAGTCGCCGGCGAGGACACCTCGCATTCCCGACATGTCGGCGGCTTCGTGATAGCCATCAAGACGGCGGTTCGAACGGAAGGTCACCTGACCGTTGGTATACGCAGTGACCATCGCTGATCCCGCAACGACAGGCCGCTTGAGCGGAGAAAAGAGTCTCCGGAACTCGACCTCTGGGAATGCCAAATGGTCGGGAGCCCAGTGGACCGTGATCATGACCTGAACTCCTTCAGGAGGGCCTGAACTTCATCCTCCAACTTCTTGATCTCGGCATCGATCTCAGCAAGTGGACGCGGCGGCAAGTAGCGGTAGAAGTGCCGTGTCAGCGGCACCTCGTACCCCACCCTCGTCTTGTCGTAGTCGACCCACGCGTCCAGCACGTACGGCAGCACCTCGGCGGTGACGTAGTCGTCGATCGCCGCGCGGTACGCCGCGGTCTCGAGCCGCTCGGCGACGTCCACTTCCCAGGGCGTCGAGCCCGCTGGCAGCGGCACGTTCTCGTTGTCCCGCAAGTCAGCGTCGGGCTGCGGGTCGCCGTGGCGGTCGGTGACGAGGACGCCTTCAGGGTCGGCCTGCGCGGCGGCCTTCACGAGGTCCTTCAGCACCGCCGTGGGCACACCCGCAGCCTTGGCGTCGGCCTCAAAGGCCTTGGCACAGGTCCAGGCCTTGCCCCACAGCGACCCCGCAGTGCCGTCTGCCCCCAACAGCTCCTGCGCGGTCAGCGTCTGCTCGGCGGCGTAGGCCTTCCAGGCCTTGGACTTCTCGAGCGTGGCGAGGGCTGCTTGGTTCACAGTCCAGGTGACCCTGAGGGGACGCTCGACGGTGATGCGCAGGTAGCCGAAGGCCTCGTTGGGGAAGATTTTGACCTGGTCACCCTCGGTGAAGTCCGCGTAGAGCCGGGTGATCTCGGCGATCTGGTCCTCGCTGATCTGCTTGCGCTTCTCGCCGAGGGACTTGCGCATCTTCTCGAAGCACTCCCGGGCGTCGATCAACTGGACCTTGCCCCGGCGCTCTTCGCTCTTGCGGTTGGAGACGATCCAGAAGTAGGTCGAGATCCCGGTGTTGTAGAAGAGCTGGTCGGGGAGCGCGACGACGGCCTCGAGCCAGTCGTTCTCGATGATCCAGCGGCGGATCTCGGACTCCCCGGATCCAGCAGCGCCGGTGAACAGCGGCGAGCCGTTGAAGACAATGGCGATGCGGCTGCCGCCCTTCTCGGCGGGTTTCATATTCGAGATCATGTGCTGGAGAAACAAGAACGAGCCGTCGTTGATGCGCGGCAGCCCCGCCCCGAAGCGGCCCCGGAAGCCGAGCTTGTCGTGCTCGTCGCGCACGGCTTGTTCGACCTTCTTCCACTCGACCCCGAAGGGCGGGTTGGCGAGGGCGTAGTCGAAGGTGAGGCCCTGATGG
>CAINFA010000195.1 GCA_903847955.1 uncultured Actinomycetes bacterium | reverse complement strand
TGGACGAAGCGGAAGATGTTGTCGATGAACAGCAGCACGTCTTGGTTCTGCACGTCACGGAAGTACTCGGCCATGGTCAGGGCAGCGAGTGCAACCCGAAGGCGGACGCCCGGGGGCTCGTCCATCTGGCCGTAGAACAGCGCGGTGATGTTGATGACGCCCGACTCCTGCATTTCGAGAACCAGGTCGGTACCCTCACGGGTGCGCTCTCCCACGCCGGCGAACACCGACACACCACCGTGCTTGGTGGCCACGCGGGAGATCATCTCTTGGATGAGCACGGTCTTGCCCACGCCAGCACCACCGAACAGGCCGATCTTGCCACCCTGCACGTAGGGCTCGAGCAGGTCGATGACCTTGATGCCGGTCTCGAACATGAGAGCCCGAGGCTCGAGCTGGTCGAAGGCCGGAGCAGGGCGGTGGATCTCCCACCGCTCCTCGATGCCGGAGATCTCTGGGGTGTCGATTGGCTGGCCCAGCACGTTGAACACGTGGCCGAGGACGGCGTTACCAACCGGCACGGTGATGCCGCGCCCGGTGTTGCGCACTGCCGCACCACGCAGCAAGCCGTCGGTGGCCTGCATGCACACGCAGCGCACTCGGCCTTCGCCGATCTGCTGGGCGACCTCAGCGGTGATGGTCAGGGTCTTGCCGTCGAGCTCCACGTCCATCTCGACGGCGTGGTTGATCTCGGGCAGAGCATGGGGTGGGAACTCAGCGTCGACGACCGGGCCGGCGATGGCGACGACCCGTCCGTCCTCGAGTGCGGTGGTCCTTGGCTCAGCTGCGGTGGTGGTCATTGCCTCATGCTCCCTTCGCGGGGCGGAGCGCTTCGGCGCCGCCCACGATCTCCATGATCTCGGTGGTAATGGCGTCCTGTCGGGCCCGGTTCATGATCCGGGACAGGTTTCTCGCCAACTCTTCTGCATTCTCGGTGGCAGCGGCCATGGCACGCTGCTGCGAGGCGTGGAACGATGCGGCACCTTCGAGCAGGGCGGCGAAGATCTCCGCCTCCACTGCCTTGGGGGCCAACTGGTTGAGCAGGTGCTCGACGTCGGGCTCGAAGTCGGTGTAGCCAGCAGGCCCGGTCTTCTGGGCTGCTGCAGCTGGCTGCTCGGGCTTCTCGAGGGGCAGGATCTGCTTGATCGAGACCTCTTGGGAGGCAGCAGACTTGTAGTGGGTCGAGACCAAGATCACCTGCTGGACGGTGCCCTCGGTGAAGGGGGCGGCGATGGCCTTGGCCACGGCCCGGGCATCGGCGAACTCCGGCTTGTCGCTGAAGCCTTGGAAGGCCTCGAGGACCTCGTAGCCGCGGAACCGGAAGTAGGCGGGCGCCTTCTTCCCCACGGTGTAGAGCCGCACCTGGACCCCGAGTCGGTGCTGCTCGTCGATGAGGCGCTCGGTGGCGCGCAGCACGGAGGAGTTGTAGGCACCCGAGAGTCCTCGGTCACCTGCCACGCAGACGATGGACATCGAGGTGACGCGCTCAGGGGTGCCGAGCAACTTCTCGGCGATGGAACGGTTCCCAGCCGCAGCCTCGACGATCATCGCCGCCATGCCCGCCCGGTAGGGGCGGTTGGCCGCGATGCGACTCTGGGCTTTGGAGATCTGCGACGCCGCGATGAGCTCCATGGCCTTGGTGATCTTCTTGGTCGCGTTGACGCTCTTGATACGACGTCGCAGGACGCGCTCTTGGCCTCCAGCCATAGCTAGTCCTCCTCTCGCACAGCGTCGACGGTTCGCGAGGTCATGATCAGGCGACCGACCCGGTGTCGAAGCCGTTGACGAAGGTCTGCATCGCAGCGTCGAGCACGGCGGTGTCGGGCAGAGCACCAGTCGTGCGGATCTGCTCCAAGATCTCGTTGTGGTTGGCCCGGAAGAAGCTCCGCAACTCCGCCTCGAAGCGCTGGACCTCGGGCACGGGGATGGTGTCCACCCAACCCTTGGTGCCGGCGTAGATCACGATGACCTGCTCCTCCACCGGCAGCGGGGCGTTGAGTCCCTGCTTGAGCAACTCGGTGAGGCGGTAGCCGCGGTCGAGCTGGGCCTGGGAGGTCTTGTCGAGCTCCGAACCGAAGGTGGCGAAGCTCTCGAGGTCACGGAACTGGGCCAAGTCGATCTTCAGGGTTCCCGAGACCGACTTCATGGCCTTGATCTGTGCCGACGAGCCCACTCGGGACACCGAGTTACCGACGTTGATGGCCGGACGAACACCGGAGTAGAAGAGGTCTGACTCCAAGAAGACCTGTCCGTCGGTGATCGAAATCACGTTGGTGGGGATGTAGGCCGAGATGTCGCCAGCCTTGGTCTCGATGATCGGCAGTGCCGTCAGCGAACCGCCACCGAGGGCTTCGGACAGCTTCGCCGCCCGCTCGAGCAAGCGCGAGTGGAGGTAGAACACGTCGCCGGGGTACGCCTCGCGACCCGGAGGACGACGCAGCAGCAGCGACACCTGGCGGTAGGCCTCGGCCTGCTTGGACAGGTCGTCGTAGATGATGAGGGCGTGCTCTCCGTGCTCCATCCAGTGCTGGCCCATGGCGCAACCCGAGTAGGGGGCGAGGAACTTGAACGGGGCGGGGTCACCAGCGGAGGCCACCACCACGACGGTGTACTCCAGGGCGCCAGCGTCCTCGAGGGTCTTGACCGTCTGGGCCACCGAGGAGTTCTTCTGGCCAATCGCGACGTAGATGCACTTCACGCCGAGGCCCTTTTGGTTCAAGATGGTGTCGATCCCGACCGTGGTCTTGCCGGTCTTCCGGTCACCGATGATCAGCTCTCGCTGGCCACGGCCGATGGGGGTCATGGCGTCGATGGCCTTGATGCCGGTCTGCAGCGGCTCGTGCACCGGCTGACGACCGATGATGCCCGGGGCCTGGACCTCCATGCGTCGGTACTCGCTGGCCTCGATGGGACCCTTGCCGTCGATGGGCTCGCCGAGGGTGTTGACCACGCGGCCCAACAAGCCGTCGCCGACCGGGACCGACAAGATGCGACCGGTCGCCTTGACGACCTGCTCCTCCTCGAGCTTGTCGACGAGACCGAGCACAACCGCACCGACGGTGTCCTCGTCGAGGTTCATCGCCAGGCCCAAGGTGCCGTCCTCGAACTCCAAGATCTCGTTGACCGCACAGGTCGGCAAGCCCGACACACGGGCGATGCCGTCGCCGACCTCAACGATGCGGCCGACCTGCTCTGCGCCGGCGTTCGGCACGAAGTCCGTGACGTTGCGGCGAAGCGCCTCGGTGATCTCCTCGGCGGTGATCATGAGCTCTGCCATCAGGATGCTCCCTCGTTCGGGTTGTTGGTGAGTTGGGACACGAAGCTGCTCTGGCTGGTCGAGAGGTGCTCCCTCAGCGAGTCCAGGCGACCTCGAATGGTGTCGTCGAGTCGGAGGTCACCGATCTCGACCAAGATCCCGGCCAGAAGCTCGGGATCGACGGTGACCTGGAGGTCAACAGGGTGGCCAGCGATGTGGGCGAGCGAGTCGCCGATCGTGGACTGGGCGTTGGCGTCGAGTGCGATTCCGGTGCGGACCCGCGCCACGCGCCATCCCCGGGCTTCTGCGGCCCGAGCGACGAGGAAGTCAACGGTGCCGACGATGTCGCGGGCACGGCCGCCAACAGCGGCGTAGGCCAGCACGGCCATGGTGGAGGGGGCGATCTTCGCGCCGAAGACGCCCTTGAGGAGCCCGGCTCGAGCAGCCGGGGTCTGGTCGCGGTCGACGAGCGCCAAGCGCAAGGTGGTGGTGCGCTCAATCAACCGAGCGACTTGGAACAGCTCATCCTCGACCACCTTGAGCTGGTCGACGTCGAGCCCAGAGAAGACGTAGGCAGCGAACCCACCAACTCGACGGCGAGCGGAGGTCGCCGACAGCGGCTCCTCGAGGTAGGCCAAGCCCTCGCCTTGGTGCCGGGCACGGCCCGAGAGCCAGTTGACCGCCAAGGGGACATCTTGGGCGGGCACCACCGAGACCGCCTCAGCGACGAGACCGAGCGCAGGCGAACCGACCTTGCCGTTCAGCACCTCGGCCACCACGGCCCGGCGGACCGCCGGTGGGAGCGCCGTGTCGGTCAGCGGGGTCGACAGCTGGGGCTGGGTGGCAATAGCTCGATCGACCATCGCCAGATCCGAGGCGATGCCAGCAGCACCGTCGACGTCGACCGTCGACAACACCGCTGCGGCGTACCCCTGGAGGGTTGGGTGCACTACTGCGCTCCCTGGGTCTGCGCGCCGGCCTCAGCCCGCAGGGTTGCCACGGCCTCGTCGATGAGGTCGCGGTGCGACTCAGCGTTGACCTCACGGGCCACGATCTTCTCCACCACGTCGAGGACGATCTCACCCATACGGGTGGCCGCCTGCTCCACCGCAGCTTGGCGGGCAACCGCCACCTCGTGGGCCGAGTTGGCCACGATTCGGTCGTACTCTGCCTGACCCTTGGTGTGCATCTCCGCAGTCACCTGATCAGCGGTGCGCTGGGCGGTGGCAACGATCTCACGAGCCTGACTGCGGGCCTCCTCGATGAGCTGCTTGCGGGCGTCGTCAGCTGCAGCCGCTTCCTGCTGTGCCTTGGCTGCCGCCTCGAGGGAGGCCCCGATCTCGGCCTGACGGTCAGCGATGTTCTTCGTGATGACGGGCACGACCTTCTTCCCGATGAACGCGAGGATCAACAGGAAGATGGCCAGCTCGACGAAGAACGTGGCGTTCGGCAGCAAGAAGAGAGATGCGGTCATGTGAGGTTCGCTCCGGTGGAGGTTGGGTGTGGCGGGAAAGGTGGTGCCGGAGACCGGCTCGTCGGCTAGTTCTTCGAGAAGACGTAGACGAAGACGATGCCGAACACCAAGTTGATGATGTAGGCGGCCTCGACCAGACCGACGGTCAAGAAGAACTGGGTACGGGCGCCGGCCTCAGCCTCAGGCTGGCGTGCAACAGCCGCGATCACCTGGCTACCGGCAATGCCGTCACCAACAGCGGCACCGGCAGCGCCGCCACCGAGGGCCAGACCAGCACCAACGAGGGCACCGGCGGTTCGGATCGAGTTGTCGAGGGTCTCAACTGCCATGGTTCTTTTCTCCTTAGGTACAGGGTTCGGTACTGCGATCAGCAGGGATCAGTGCGCTGCCGCGAGCTGGTGCTCGAGGTGGAGCTCTTCCTCGTGGTTGTGGGTGTCCATCGCCATGCCGAGGTAGATGATGGTCAACAGGGCGAAGATGAACGCCTGGATCGCACCGATGAACATGTCGAAGAGCTTCCAACCGAACTCAAAGGGAGCCCAGGTGAAGAAGGGCAGCAGCGCCACCATCACCGAGACCATGAGGCCACCGGCGAAGACGTTGCCGAAGAGACGGAAGGTCAGCGTGATGGGCTTAGTGATCTCCTCGATGACGTTGATCGGGAAGAGGTACCAAGGCTGGAAGTAGTGCTTGATGTACCCAAGGCCACCACGAGCCTTGATCGACTGCACGTGCACGTAGGGGATCACCACGCACATCAGGGCCAAGGGCAGGTTGATGTCTGAGGTGGGCGATGCCAGCCACTCAGGGTTGTGCCCCGAAGGAATCACCCCGATCCAGTTACAGGTCAAGATGAAGACGAACAAGGTCAGCCCGAGGGGCACGAACTTGGTCGCAGCTTCACCAATGGCCGACGAGGCGATACCCGAGGTCTGGTTGTAGAGCCACTCGGCCATGTACTGCGACTTGGTGGGCACGCCGCTCTTGGCGCCTCGGGCGATGAGCCAGCCGATCCCACACACGATGACCCCGGCCAGCACCGTGGCGTAGATCGTGTCGATGTTGAAGGTCAGCCCAGCGATGCGCCACTGCACAGCGTGGTCGCCGACGGAAATCGTGCCGGTGGCCACGAGCAGGTCGTGCAATGGAAGGTTCGAACTCACTCAATACCCCCGGAGGCCAACTGAGCCCGGATCTGGTTGACGATGAAGCAGAACTGGAACACCACGAGGCCGGCGAGAGCACCAAAGCCGAGCGGCGGGTAGAGGATAACAAGTCCGACGACCCCAAGTGTCAGAATTCCCAAGCGACCCATCACGCCGCTGCGAACCTTGCGTCGGAGCTGCTTGGCACCATCGTCGGCGTTGACCTGGAGCTTGCCGACGGCTCGGTCCAAGAACCGCAAGTTGAGCCACGCACCGAACAGCCCGAGGGGCACGCCCACCGCTGCCCAAGGTGCGACCACGAGGCAGAAGACGCAGGCGCCAATGCCGATGAGTCCCGACATCACAACGGTGCGCCGGAGCGCCATCGTCAGGGCGCTGACGTCTACGGAGACCTCAGCGGCCACGGTTCGAGCCTTGGTTCATCTGGTTGAGCACCTTCATCATCGCCACCCCAGCGGCAGCGACGCCGAGCAGCACGCCCACGAGCAAGAGCCAGGGTGCGGTGCCGAACAGGGCATCGAGACCAAGCCCCGATAGCGCCCCCACCACGATGCAGCCGACGACAGATCCACCGAGCGCGGCCGCGATGGCGAGGGTCGAGGGGGAGGAGGGTTCGGGCTGGGTCATCGTTGACCTTGTGCTCACCGATGCAGAGAGCGGAGGCGGGCCAACCACCGGGAAGCGGGTGACCTGCGTCGCCATCATCGCAGATCCGCGCCATGGGCGGCAACGTCAGGTTCTGGCTCCTCAGCAGCGGCGGTTCCCCGACGGCTGGTGAGGGCGTTGGGGAAGAACAACAGCACCAGCCCGATCCCCGCCACGATGGCGGCGAAGGGGATGAAGGGGTTGAACGCAGCCGAGAACAGCGGCAGCAGCACGAGCGAGGAGAGCAGCGCCGTCCACACCCACAGCGTCAGGACTGCCCGCCGGTGCCCGTGGCCGAGCCGTAAGAGCCGGTGGTGGATGTGGTCCTTGTCGGCAGTGTGGAAGCCGGTCCCCTTCGCCGTCCGTCGCACGACGGCGAAGGCCATGTCGAGCAGTGGGATGCCCAAGATGAAGAAGGGGAGGAACAGCGGGGCGAAGAAGAAGTAGGTGCTGGCAGCGGCTGGGATCTCCCGGCCACCGATCTCCATGGTTGCCGCCGACATCAGCAGGCCCAGCAGGAGTGCGCCGGCATCACCCATGAAGATCTTGGCTGGGTGGAAGTTGAACGGGAGGAAGCCGAGGCAGACGCCACATGCGACCACGGCGATCAGGGGTCCGATGTTCGGTTGCGGCAGGAAGCCCTGCTGCTCGAGCAAGATGCCGTAGATCGCCAGCGCTGCCGCACCAATCGCCACGATGCCCGCCGCCAGGCCATCGAGCCCATCGATGAGGTTCACCGCGTTGGTCAAGGCGATAACCCACAGCGCAGCGATGAGCGGCTGCAGCTGGGGCGAGAGCTCGAGGAACTGCTGGGTGAGGGGCACGTGGAACTGGGTCATGGTGGCCCCGGCGAAGTACAGAATCGAGGCTGCGAGCACCTGGCCCGCCATCTTCGCTGGCGCAGACATGTCCCGGAGGTCGTCGACCAGTCCAACGACGAAGATGGCCGCTGCGGCCACCACCACGCCAAAGGCTTCAGAGGAGGCGTGGAACATCGAGCTGAGCGCTGGGATCCGCGATCCCACCGCCATGGCCACGCACACCCCGGCGAACATCGCCGCTCCCCCGCCGTAGGGGGTGGCGTTGAGGTGGACCTTGCGATCCTTGGGAACGTCGACGTAGCCGACGATCGTGGCGATCTTCGCCGCCGGCATGGTCGCCGCAGCGGTGACCACCATGGCGATCACGCCAACGAGGCAGTACCACCCGACCGACGGCAGCACGACCAACCTGCTACCGCTCGGGGTAGGGCGGGAAGCCAGCGCAGAGCGCAGCGACCTCACTGCGCACCGCTGCCACCGCAGTTGCATCGTTGCGGTGGCGCAAGGTCCTCGACACGAGCGCCGCGATCTGGGTCATCTCCTCAGGGCCCATCCCGGTGGTGGTGGTTGCGGGCGTGCCGAAGCGGAGCCCCGAGGTCACGAAGGGGGACCGGGGGTCATCGGGGATGGTGTTGCGGTTGCAGGTGATGCCCGCACGGTCGAGCACCTCTTGGGCTTCCTTGCCGGTCAGCTCGGCGTCGAAGCTGGTGAGGTCGACCAGCACCATGTGGTTATCGGTGCCACCCGAGACTAGGCGGAAACCCTCGGCTTGCAGCGCAACAGCCATGGCCTTGGCGTTGGTCACGATCTGGTGGGCGTAGGTCGAGAAGCTTGGCTGGAGCGCCTCGAGGAACGCCACCGCCTTGGCTGCGATGGTGTGCTCGAGCGGGCCACCTTGGAGCCCGGGGAAGATGGCCCCGTCGACCTTCTTGGCCAACTCTGCGCTGCACAAGATGGCGCCGCCGCGTGGGCCACGCAGGGTCTTGTGGGTGGTGAAGGTGACCACGTCAGCGATCCCCACCGGGGAAGGGTGGGCGCCACCGGCGATGAGACCAGCAGGGTGCGCCGCGTCGAACATCAACTTGGCGCCGACCTCATCGGCGATCTGGCGGAAGACGGTGGCGTCAATGGTGCGGGCATAGGCCGTGGAGCCGGCCACGATGAGCTTGGGCTTGTGCTGCAGGGCGAGGTCACGCACCTGGTCGAAGTCAATGACCTCACCAGGGCCTGCGTCGTTGCGCGGCGTGACGCCGTAGGACACGAAGTTCCAGACCTTGGAGGTGATCGACGCAGGTGAGCCGTGGGTCAGGTGGCCGCCGTGGTCGAGGCGCATGGCCAGAATGGTGTCGCCGGCGTCGAGCAATGCCATGTAGGCCGCCAAGTTGGCGTTGGCACCAGCGTGCGGCTGGACGTTGGCGTGCTCGGCGCCGAAGAGCTGCTTGAGACGCTCACGGGCGAGGTCCTCGACCTCATCGATGACCTGGTTCCCGCCGTAGTAGCGGCGACCCGGGTAGCCCTCGGAGTACTTGTTGGTCAGCACCGTCCCCGACGCGGCGAGCACCGCCCGGGAGGTGAAGTTCTCGCTCGCAATCAGCTGCAAGGTTGACTCCTGGCGTGCGAGCTCGGCGTCGAGCAGGGCCACGAGCGCCGGATCAGCCTCGAGGGCCGGGTTGGTCGAGGCGGCGAGGGAGCTGGTCACGAGGTCCTCCTAGGACTGCGCTGGTCGAGGTCGTCGAGCTTGGCCACCCGACGAACGTGGCGGTCGCCCAGGGGGTGGGCGGCCAAGAAGGCGTCAACGGCTTCGATGGCAACCGCCGGCCCGGTCAGCCGAGCGCCGAGACAGCAGACGTTGGCGTGGTTGTGCTCGCGAGCGAGGTGGGCCGAGGTGACGTCGTGGACGGTGGCAGCACGACACCCGGGGACCTTCGACGCTGCAATCGCGACCCCGATTCCGGACCCACACACGCAGATTCCCAGCTCGGCCGTGCCCTCGACCACGGCTTCGGCCACCATGCGCCCGTAGTCGGGCCAGTCCACCGACGTGGTGGCGTCAGTGGTCCCGAGATCCACTACGTCGTGGCCGGCGGCTCGAAGGTGCTCGAGGAGCACGACCTTCAAGTCGTAGCCAGCGTGGTCGGCGCCGACGGCGAGCTGCATCGGTCCAGTCTACCGGCGGCCACGTGCTCGCCCGGCCCTCTCGCATCGGCTCGACAGTGGCACCGGTGACCCCAAGTACGCTTGCACCATGGCACTCGACCCGAGGACGCCGGTGCTCGTCGGCGTCGGGCAGGCGACCAACCGGCCTGACCCTGCCGTCGTCCCGACCGATCGCCCCCAACCGCTCGACCTCATGGCCAGAGCGGTCGTGGCGGCAGCCGAGGACTGCGACGGGGTGGCGCCAGGCTCGGCCGCGAAGGTAGGCCGCGCCCTCCTCGAGCGAGCACAGAGCCTCCGAGTGATCGCCTCGTTCGGGTGGCACCCCATCAACCCCGGCGTGCTGCTGGCCGAGCGCCTCGGGATTGCTCCCCAAGAGCTCATGCTGACCTCCACCGGGGGGAACACGCCCCAGCAGTTGGTGCACCACGGAGCGGTCGCCATCGCCAACGGCGAGTTGGACGTCATCGTGGTCTGCGGGGCCGAGGCGATGTACACCCGCAGCTTGGCCCAGCGCAGCGTGGAGCACGGCGCGCTCACCTGGGAGAGTCAGTCCGCTGAGACCACCCCCCTGCCGGTGAGCTTCGGACCCCCTGACCGCAACCCCTCCACCGAGCTCGAAGCCGCTCGGGGCATGGTGCTGCCCATCCACGCCTACCCGTTGATCGAGAACGCCATTCGGGCCGATCGGGGCTGGAGTTTGGACGAGCACCGCGCCCGGCTCGGTGCTCTGTGGGCGACCGCCAGCACGGTGGCCTCGACCAATCCCTACGCCTGGATCACCGAGCCCAAGTCGGCCGAGGAGATCACCACCCCCAGTCCTCAGAATCGCATGGTGAGCTTCCCCTACACCAAGCTCTTGGTGGCGAACCTGCCCGTTGACCAAGGGGCGGCCTACATCTTGTGCTCGGTGGAAGCCGCCGAGGCCGCCGGTGTCGACAAGGACCGCTGGATCTTCCCTCTCTCGGGAGCCGACGCGAACGACCACTGGTTCATGTCCCACCGCGAGCACCTCCACCGCTCCCCTGCCATTCGGCTAGCGGGTAAGGCCGCCTTCGAGGGGGCAGAGGTCATCGCCGACGAGCTGGCCGCGGTCGACCTGTACTCCTGCTTCCCGGCCGTGGTCGAGATGGCGGGTCACGAGCTCGGCATCGCCATCGACCAGCCCGAGCGACCCGTCACGGTCACCGGAGGGCTGACCTTCTTCGGCGGCCCAGGGAACAACTACGTGACCCACTCCATCGCCCAGATGGCCCACCGATTGCGAGAGCTACCTGGGGCCTGTGGTCTCGTGAGCGGGCTCGGGTGGTTCGCCACCAAGCACTCCATCGGCATCTACGGCTCGCGTCCGCCTCGCCACGAAGGCCGGGATGGCTTCCGTTGGCGCGATGTGCAAGCCGAGGTCGATGCCCTCCCACAGAGCCGAGTTAGCTCAAGCTACGAGGGTCCGTGCCAAGTGGAGACCTACACCATCACCTACGACCGCTTCGAGAACCCCGAGCGGGCCATCATCGTGGCCCAGGCCCCCGATGGAGTTCGGGTGTGGGGCAACATCACCGACGCAGACACCCTGGTCGGCCTCTCCGAGGTGGAGCTGTGCGGCCGTGAGGCCACCATCGGAGCCGATGGGATCGTCGACTTGGGCTGAGCTTGCCGCTCACCAGCATCTGAGCGGCCGAGGACTCAGGGCCAAGGGTGCGCCTCGATCGAAGCGATCTCGAGGGCACCTTCACGAAGCACCTTGAGGCTTCCACGTCGCACCTCGACCACGGTCGAGGGCACCCCGCCCACCGCTGGTCCATCCAAGATCAGCTCGGTGCCGAGCACTGCGCGCGCCGCATCGGCAGTCGTTGCTGGTGGCTGGCCGTGCAGGTTGCAGCTGGTCACCGCCAGCGGGCCGGTCCGCTCGAGCAAGGCGAGCAAGCCCGGTGCTGCGGGGATTCTGAACCCGAGGGAGTCCCGGCCACCCACTCGCTGGGCGAGCTCGGTGGGGGCGGGAACCACGAGGGTCAGCGCCCCGGGCCAGAAGCCTGCGGCGAGCGACCGAGCTCGAGGCGAGAAGGTTCCACCGAGTCGCTCGGCATCCTCCACCGACGCCACCATGACCGGGAGCGCCACGGTCGGTGGCCGCTGCTTGATGGCGAAGAGGGCCGAAATCGCCACCGGATCCTCGAGTCGGGCAGCCAGACCAAAGACAGTGTCGGTGGCGACGGCAGCCACCGCGCCGCCCATGATGGCGGTCACGAGGTCGTCGAGGCTCACCACCGTCGCACCACCACCCCTCGCTCTCGACCGGCGAGGTCCACGATGACGGTGGCGTCGCCCAGTGCCCTCGTGCGCTGCTTGAGGGCAGCGACCTGGTGTGGGGCACACTCGAGCACGAGCAGGCCGTCTGGCCTGAGGAAGCGAGCCGCACCGTCACAGATCTCCTCGAGGTCGGCCATCCCTGGGGTGCCGTCTGCACCGTCGGGGGCCACGAGCGCGGTGCGCGGTTCATGGAACAGTTCGGGGTCGAGCTGGAGGTACTCGGCCTCCGCCACGTAGGGGGGATTGGAGATGCACAACCCGACCTGGCCGTGGAGGTCGGCCTCGAGCGCCTCCCACCATCGCCCATGGCGGAACTCGACGTCGAGGCCGAGTCTGTCGGCGTTGCTGCGCGCGAGCTCGAGCGCCTCGGGCATGCGGTCGGTGGCGAGCACCCGCAACGAGGAGACCTTGGGTCCGAGCTCTGCAGCCAGCGCGCAGGCGATCGCCCCGGTTCCCGTGCCGAGGTCGACCGCCACGAGCGACGTGGGCGGCCCGGCCAGCGCCACCAGGGCGGCCTCAACCACCTGCTCGGTCTCGGGCCTCGGGATCAGCGCCCTCGAGTCAACCTCGAGCTCGAGGGACCGAAACGCCCAGGTGCCGAGCACGTACTGCAACGGAGTGCCGTCCGCCACGTCGTGCGCCATGGCCCGGGCTTTGCTGACGATCGCGTCGTCCACCACCCAAGAGGCGGGAACCGATCCCGTCAGCGCCTCGAGGATCCACCGTGCCGGCTGGGCACCGATGCTGGCTGCGAGCTCGGCGGTGAGCGCCACGGCGTCCACGATCAGTCCTCGTCGGCTCCGGCCAGTTGGCGAGATCGCGCATCGGCGAGCAAGGCGTCGACGAACTCATCGAGGTCACCTTGGAGGACGGCTTCGAGGTTGTACCGGGTGAGGCCTTCAACCCGGTGGTCGGTGACCCGGTTCTCCCTGAAGTTGTAGGTGCGGATCTTGTCGGCCCGGCCGCCGCCGCCCACCTGACCACGTCGCAACGAGGAGAGCTCCGCCTCTTGGGCATCCTGCTTGGCCTTGAGGAGCCGAGCCCGCAGCACCACCATGGCCTTGGCCCGGTTCTGGATCTGGCTCTTCTCGTCTTGCATGGCCACGACGATGCCGGTCGGGAGGTGGGTGACCCGCACGGCGGAGTCCGTGGTGTTCACCGACTGCCCACCGGGCCCACTCGAGCGGTAGACGTCAACCTTGAGGTCGTTGGGGTCGATGGCGATGTCGACCTCTTCGGCTTCAGGGAGCACCGTGACCGTCGCCGAGGAGGTGTGGATGCGTCCCTTGGCCTCGGTCTCTGGCACTCGCTGGACCCGGTGGGTGCCCGCCTCGTGGGACATCCGAGTCCACGCGTCGGCGCCTTTGAAGATCATCGACGCCTCGTTGATCCCTTGGCGGTCGGACTCATCTAAGGAGAGCACCTCGACCTTCCAGCCTCGCCGGGCGGCGTAGCGGGTGTACATCTCGAACAGGTCGCGGGCGAAGAGGTTCGCCTCCTCGCCACCTTCTGCTCCACGCAGCTCGACGATGATGTTGCGTCCGTCGTTGGGGTCCTTTGGGAGCAGCAAGGTCTGCAGTTCGCCGTCGAGACGCTCCATGGTGGCCTCGGCGTCAG
Source organism: uncultured Actinomycetes bacterium (assembly GCA_903847955.1). Classification (GTDB taxonomy): domain Bacteria; phylum Actinomycetota; class Acidimicrobiia; order Acidimicrobiales; family RAAP-2; genus CAINFA01. The sequence continues at coordinate 1,938 of CAINFA010000195.1, read as the reverse complement.
TCACCTCGGCGCGCAGCATCTCCTTGTCCTCACCGATGGCGTCGTCGAGCATCTCGGTGGCGGTCGCCCGGTCAGCGCGTGCCTGCTTGTACGCGGTCCACGCCTCGATGATGGGCGCCAACTCGTTGTGGCGCCGCGAGAGGTCCCTCAGCTTGGTCGCGTCGTTCGTCGATGCGGCCGCGACGAGGTCAGCCTCAACGGTGGCGAACTCGGCCTCGAGCGCGTCGAGACGTTGGTCCAGGGTGGTGCGAGCCACGAGGAATCGAGCACAGCCCCCTTCGGGGCGTGGGCTCAGGCCTTCTTGGTCTTACGGGCACCGTAGCGACGCTGGAAGCGCTCGACACGGCCGCCGGAGTCGACGAGCTTCTGCTTGCCGGTGAAGAAGGGGTGGCACTCGTTGCACAACTCGACGATGAGCTCAGACTTGGTCGAGCGGGTCTCGAAGCTGTTCCCGCACGAGCAACGCACGGTTGCGACGTCGTAGTTCGGGTGGATGTCGGTCTTCATAGCTGCTCCATCGCCTTCTGTGAGGCCTCAATGCTAGTGGCTCGGCAGGTGCCTCGTCACGCGGCTAGTTGTTGGGGGTTGGACCCTTGGCGATCTCCGCCAGGAACTCGTCGTTGGACTTGGTCGAGCGGATCTTGTCCATCAGCAACTCGAGTCCAGGAGCCGAGCTTCCCTCGGCGGCGAGCGCGTTGAGGACCCGGCGGAGCTTCCAGACCTGCTGGAGCTGGCCACGGTCGAACAGCAGCTCTTCTTTGCGCGTAGAGCTGCCGTTGACGTCGATCGCTGGGTACAACCGGCGCTCGGCCAGACGGCGGTCGAGGCGAAGCTCCATGTTGCCGGTCCCCTTGAACTCCTCGAAGATCACCTCGTCCATCTTCGAGCCGGTGTCGACGAGTGCGGAGGCCAAGATCGTCAGGCTCCCGCCCTCTTCGATGTTTCGGGCTGCACCGAAGAACTTCTTGGGCGGATAGAGCGCACCAGAGTCCACACCACCAGACATGATCCGACCTGTGGCTGGGTGAGCCAAGTTGTAGGCCCGGGCCAGGCGGGTGATGCCGTCCAAGATGATCACCACGTCTTGGCCCATCTCCACCAGCCGCTTGGCCCGCTCGAGGGCTAACTCGGCCACCTGGGTGTGCTCATCGGCCGGTCGGTCGAAGGTGGAGGCGATGACCTCGCCCTTGACGCTGCGGCGGATGTCGGTGACCTCTTCGGGACGCTCGTCGACGAGGAGGACCATGAGGTAGACCTCAGGGTTGTTGGCCTCGATGGAGTGGGCGATCTGCTTCATCACCGTGGTCTTGCCAGCCTTGGGCGGCGAGACGATGAGCCCTCGTTGGCCCTTGCCGATGGGCGACAGCAGGTCGACGATGCGGGCGGTCAGGTTCTCCTTGCCAGCCTCGCCAGCGGTCTCAAGCACCAGCTTCTCGTCGGGGAACAGCGGGGTCAGGTTCTCGAACCGAGGACGGTTCCGGGCCACCTCAGGGTCGAGCCCAGAGACCGAGTCAATGCGCAGCAGGGCGGGGAACTTCTCGTTGTTCGCTGCCGGACGACAGGCACCAACGAGGTAGTCACCCTTGCGCAGGGCGAAGCGACGAGCCTGACTGATCGAGACGTAGATGTCGTTCTGCGACGCCAGGTAGCCCTTGGTTCGCACGAAGCCGTAGCCCTGGTCGTGCAGGTCGAGCACGCCCGAGACCTCGAGCAGCTCACCTTGGTACTGGGAGAGGTCTTGGGCGCCACCTTGGAGCTCCCGCTCTTGGCGGCCTCCGCCCATGGTGTTGCCTGGCTGAGAGCCACCACCTTGGCCACGGTCATCGCGGTCACGCCCACGGCGGCGGCGGTTCCGCCGACCACCGGACTCGTTGCCCGGTTGGTTCTGGTACCCGTTGTCGTTGCGCTGCTGGGACCCTTGGTACTGACCTTGACCCT
>CAINFA010000194.1 GCA_903847955.1 uncultured Actinomycetes bacterium | reverse complement strand
TCCTCGCTGGCTCAGGCGGTGGTGGTGAGGGTCACCGGCGTGCCCTCGTGCAGCGGGAAGTGGCAGGCCACTTGGTGCCCCGGTGTCACCTCGCGCAGCTCGGGAACCTCTTGGGCGCAACGGTCCTGCGCCTTGGGGCAACGGGTGCGGAACCGGCATCCCGAGGGCGGAGAGATCGGGCTCGGCGGCTCGCCTTGGAGGACCTTGTGCTCCAAGGTCACCGTTGGGTCCGGCACGAGGGCTGCGGAGAGCAACGCCTCGGTGTAGGGGTGCAGCGGCTCGGCGTACAGGGTGTCAGAGGGCCCAACCTCGCACAGCCGCCCGAGGTACATCACCGCCACGCGGTCGCTGATGTTCTTGACGACGGCCAGGTCGTGGGCGATGAACAGCAGCGTGAGGTTGTACCGGCGCTTGAGGTCACCGAGCAGGTTGAGGATCTGCGCTTGGACCGACACGTCGAGGGCGGACACCATCTCGTCGCAGACCAGCAGCTGGGGTTGGGCCACGAGGGCTCGAGCGATGGAGATGCGCTGGCACTGCCCACCGGAGAACTCCCTCGGGTAGCGGCCCACGGCCAGGTCGGGGTCGATGCCCACCTCGGTGAGCATGGAGCGCACCACCTCCTGCCGCTCCTTGGCCTCGCCGCGCTTCCAAATCTCCAGCGGCTCAGCCACGACTTGGCCAACCTTGCGTCGGGGGTTGAGCGACGACACCGGATCTTGGAAGATCATCTGGAGTCGGCTCCGCTGCTGGCGCATCTGGGAGCGGGAGAGTCCGGTCAACTCGATGCCGTCGAAGGTGACCTTGCCCGAGGTGATCTTCTCGAGTTGGATGACCGCTCGACCGGTGGTGGACTTGCCGCAACCCGACTCACCCACGAGTCCAAGGGTCTCGCCGGGGTAGAGGTCGAAGCTGACGCCGGCGACCGCTTGGACGTGCTGGCGGCCCTTGACGTAGGTGACGACGAGGTCTTGGACGCTCAGCAGGGGAGCGTTGGCGGTCTCGGTCATGGTGCCTCCGTGGGGATGGTGGGGGCAGGGTCGGAACGCTCGGGCTGGGTGGGGGCAATGGTGAGCGTGTGGCCGTTGAGGGGATGCCAGCAGGCGAAGAGGTGGTCAGGGTCGATGCCTGAGGGCTGCAGGGGCGGACGCTCCGTGCGGCACAGGTCGGTGGCGTAGCGGCACCGGGGAGCGAAGGCGCAACCGACCGGCGTGTTGACGAGGTCAGGCGGCCGACCCTCGATCGATGCGAGCTTGGTCCCACTCGGGGCATCGATGCGCGGGGTCGACTCGAGCAGGGCCTCGGTGTAGGGCATGGCAACCCGAGCGAACATCGAGGTGGTGGAGGCCTGCTCGACGATGCGACCGGCGTAGACCACGGCGATCGCCTCGGTCCGAGATGCGACCACGCCGAGGTCGTGGGTGACCAAGATCATCGACATGGCGTTCTGCTTCCGCAGGTCGCCGATGAGGTCGAGGATCTGGGCCTGGACGGTCACGTCGAGACCGGTGGTGGGCTCGTCGGCCACCAAGAAGGCAGGCTCGCAGGCGAGTGCGATGGCGATCATCACGCGTTGGCGCATGCCACCTGAGAGCTGGTTGGGGTACGCCTTCGCCCGGAGCTCGGGGGAGGGGATGCCCACCTTGGCCAGCATCTCGACCGCCCTCGACTTGGCCTGGCCCCGCGGGACCTTGAGGTTCACCCGAAGCGACTCGGCGATCTGCTCGCCGATGCGCTTGGTCGGGTTGAGCGCGGTCATCGGGTCTTGGAAGACCATGGCGACGTCGGATCCCCACAGCTTGCGGAGTTGTTTGTGCGGGGTGCCGATGACCTCATGGCCACCGATGGTGGCTGACCCTGACTGCACCACGTTCTGGCGGGGGAGGAGTCCGATGATGGAGCGCGCCATCACGGTCTTGCCTGAGCCTGATTCCCCGACGATCCCGAGGCTCTGTCCTGCCTTGATCGTGAGGTTGACGCCGTCCACGGCCCTCAGGACGCCTCGCTCGGTCTTGAAGCTGGTGTGGAGGTCGCGAACGACGACGAGGTCCTCACCAACGGCAACGTTGAGCACGTGGTGCGTGCTCGACCGTTGCGACTCGGCCGCCATGGGGTGCTCGGTGGTCGTCACAGCCGACTCTCCGCCACGTCGAAGACGGTCCTGAGCTTGTCGCCGACGAAGATCAGCGACAGCACGAACATGAAGATGGCGAGCGATGGCCAGAAGGCGATCTGGATGCCCTTGAAGCCCGGGTACTCGAGCTGGAACTGGGTGGTCTCTTGGATCATGTTCCCCCAGGACGCGGTGGGATTGGGTACCGAGAGACCGAGGAAGGCCAAGGTTCCCTCCAAGACCACCACCGTCGAGATGCCGATCACCCCGAGGGTCATTGCAGCGGGCACCACGTTGGGGAAGATCTCCCTCGTGATCACACGGAAGTCGGAGGCGCCGAGCGCCTTGGCGGCCGTCACGAACTCACGAGAAGCGAAGGCCAAGGTGTTCGCCCGAATGAGTCGGTAGGTCAGTGGGATGGTGAAGAAGCCGATGACCAAGATCAACTTGCCGATGTTGGCCGGCTTGAAGATGTTCAAGATGATGAACAGCGCCACGATGATGGGGTAGGCCAGCGGGATCAGCATGATCGAGGAGATCCAGCGGTCCACGCGACCTCCGTAGTAGGCCGAGAACATGCCCAAGAACCCTCCGAGGGTGAGCCCAACTCCCACCGAGCCGAAGGACACGAAGACTGAGACCCTGCTGCCCCAGCAGAGCCGGGAGAAGATGTCACGGCTCTGGTCATCGGTCCCGAACCAATGGGCCCAACTCGGACCGTCCAAGTACGGGTTGCCGGCCAAGATTCCGTTGTTGGGGTCTTGGAGGTGCATCCAAGGCACGAAGATCGCGGTCAACACCACGAGGGAGATGAACCCGGCCGCGATGTAGAACAGCAGACCGAGGCGCTTACGCCGGTTCTTCTCGAGCTGGAATTCGACGCGACGCCCAAAGCTCTCCACCCCGATGTCGATCGGGTTGGTGCTCGGGTCCGACGTGCTGGCGGTGAACTCACTCACGGGGAATCCTCGGGTCGACGACGGTGAGCAGGAAGTCAGCGATGAAGATGATGACGACGACGAAGAAGCCGACGAACACGGCGATGCCTTGGATCATGTTCCAGTCGTCGCCGTTGATCGCTCCGAGCAGGAGCAGTCCAATGCCGGGGAAGTTGAGCGCCCCTTCGACGACGAGGACTCCTGCGATCACGTTGCCCAGGCTCAGGCCGATCGAGGCGATCAGCGTGGTTGACGATGGACGGAAGACGTGCCTCCACAAGATCCTGGCGTTGGAGATGCCCTTCGAGCGTGCCATCAGCACGAAGTCCTCTTGGAGGTTGGCGATGAGGTCGCTGCGCAAGAACCGGTAGTACGACGCAATCGATCCGACGGCGACCACCATGGAACCCACGAGCACGGAGTGGATGGAGTTCCACGCCCCCGCTGGGGTCCAGCTCCAGCTGACCGCCGCATCGGACCCTGGCAACCAGTGGTGGGTCACGCTGAAGAATTGGATGGCGAAGACGATCAGGACGAACGAGGGGATGGCGAGCAGCAAGAAGATCGCCGTGGTGGTGATCCGGTCGAGGAGGCCGTTGGGGTTCCTCGAGACGAGGACGGCCAGGGGCACTGCGACCACGAGGGCGATGACCTGCGAGCTGAGTCCAACGACCAAGGTGAGGGGCAACGACGCGAGGATCTGCGAGTTCACCGTCGTGCTGCGAGCGGTGTAGGAGTACCCGAGGTCGCCGTGCAGGGCATGCCACGCCCACGAGGCGTACTGCGCCCAAAAGCCGCGGTCGAGGCCGAACTGGTCGATGAAGGCCTTGGCGTTCTGGGGCGTGTAGTCGGTGCCGAGCACGTTGTTGACCACGTTGCCGCTCGTGAACCGCAGCAGCCAGAAACTGGCCAGCGAGACCACGATCATGATCAAGACGAGCGCCATGACACGCTTGATGAAGTACTTCAGCACGGCTACCCCCCCTTCTCCGTGGCCGTGTGGGGCATCGTAGATGATCCGACGCCGACCGAGCGTGCATTGCTCGGTAAGAGGTCGACGAGCGGTGTCCTACGATGCTGCGGTGGCTCCTGAGGCATCGCTACTGATCGAGGACGACGCTGGTCGGTACCAGCCGAAGGTCTCGAGCGCGGTGCAGTGGCTAGTGGCAGGTGCTGCGGCGATCGCCGTGGCCCTTGGGGCGTACCTGCGCTTCGGCGTCTCGATGCCGCTGTGGCTCGATGAGACGCTGACGGTGAACATCAGCCGGCTTCCGCTCGACCAAATCCCCGGTGCCCTCAAGCGCGACGGGGCACCGCCGTTGTTCTACGTCCTGCTGCACTTTTGGATGGAGGTGGTCGGGAACTCCAACGTGGCGCTGCGGGCATTGCCTGGGATCTTCGGCCTGTTGGCGATCCCCGCCGCCTACGTCGTCGTGCGGAGGATCTGGGGTACCACGACCGCGGTGCTCACCACGGTGCTGCTGGCATCAGCGCCCTTCGCCATCTACTACTCGACCGAAGTACGCATGTACTCCCTCGTGATGCTCGAGTCGGTGCTGTACATCGGCGCCCTCGACGCGGCCTTGCGAGCAGCGACGAGGTGGCGGCTGGTGGCCTTGGCGTGCGCAGTCGCGGCGCTGCTCTACACCCACTACTGGACGCTGTACCCCCTCCTCGCCGTTGGGGTGTGGCTGCTGTGGCGAACGGTGAAGGCAGGGGCAGCGGACCGCGCCTCGTGGCGCAAGGTGGTCGTGGCCTACGGCATCGGTGGGCTCAGCTTCTTGCCCTGGCTCCCCATCTTCCTCTTCCAGGCGGCCCACACGGGCACCCCGTGGGGCGAGCAGCCCCCGACGACGATCATGGTGCAGTTGGTGGGATGGTTCACGTGGGACCAGGCGGCGATCTACCAAGTGTCCTCCCTGCACGCGCAGGTCCTGCTGTTCGGCTACTTCGCCTTGTTCCTGACGGGTCTGGTGGCCGTGGCCCGCACGGCGACCACGGGAACCTTCTCGCTGAGCTTGCACCCACGGAGCCGGTTCATCGCCGTCGTGGTGCTCGGGACCTTGGTGGTGGGCTGCCTCGCGGCCTTCGCGTCGCACAACGTGGTCACTGCTCGCTACGCGGCGGTGGCCTTCGTGCCGCTCTTGGTGGTGCTCGCCCTCGGGGTTGAGGCGATGGGGGCGACCCTCCTGCGCTGCGCGGTCGTGGTGGCCCTCGCCACCATGGGGCTCTGGGCGGCCCACGACTACCGAGGGACCAAGCGCACCGAAGCGCCCTTGGCGGCCAGCGTGCTCGTCCACCACGGGGCCCCGGGTGACGTGGTTGCGTTCTGCCCCGACCAGCTCGGTCCACCCACCGCCCGCTTGCTCCCCGACGGGCGCTACCAGATGGTGACCTTCCCAAGGTTCACCGGCCCTACGTTGATCGACTGGGTGGACTACGAAGACGCGATCAAGCAGGCCTCACCCACCGTCTTCGCCGCCCGGCTGGTGGCCTTGGCTGGACCGACCCACAGCGTCTGGCTGGCGTGGAGCCCCCACGCGTGGGGCCTCCACGGCAAGTGCGGTGCACTGGCAGGAGCCTTGGGTGCACTGCGGCCCGGCGGGACGAAGCTGTGGCTCCCGGTGCTGGACCACCGGTTCTACCAACCGTTCGCGTTCAGCCAGTACGCGCCCCCGGTCAAGGGCTGAGGCGATGTCGAACGCTCTATGGGCTGCGGTAGCCTTGGCGCGCCCCTGCGGTGGGCGGATGATCGAGACGGCGGCAACCATTCCGCCGAGAGGATGAACTGTGGCTGACACCTCGTCGGTGGACAACAGGAGTGATGGGATTGGCACCGTGGTGGTCATTGGCGCCGGTCCCGCCGGGCTCACCGCCGCCTACAAACTGGCCCAGGCTGGCGATGACGTCGTCGTCTTCGAAGCCGATGACGTCGTCGGTGGCATCTCTCGGACCGTCGAGCGCGATGGCTGGCGCTTCGACATCGGCGGCCACCGCTTCTTCACCAAGGTTCCTGAGGTCGAAGCGCTGTGGCACGAGATCCTCCCTGATGAGGACTTCTTGCTCCGGCCGCGCCAGAGCCGGATCTTCTACGACGGCAAGTACTACGACTACCCACTCAAAGCCTCCAATGCCCTCAAGAACCTGGGTGCCCTCGAGGCGGCGAGGTGCGTCGGTTCCTACGCCTGGGCGCAGCTGAACCCACCCAAGGACCAGACCAACTACGAGAACTGGCTCGTCGCCCGCTTCGGCTGGCGTCTGTACCGGCGGTTCTTCGAGACCTACACCGAGAAGGTCTGGGGCGTGCCGGTGAAGGACATGCCAGCAGACTGGGCCGCCCAGCGGGTCAAGGGCTTGTCGCTCGGCAACGCCATCGTCAACGCCCTCAAGCCCAAGCGCAACCAGACCGAGATCACCTCGCTGATCGAGGAGTTCCAGTACCCCAAGTTCGGCCCCGGGATGATGTGGGAACGGTGCGCGGAGTTGGTGGAGAAGCACGGCGGGCGAGTGCAGATGCAGCACCGGGTCAAGGCCATCCACGCCGAAGACGGCAAGGTGACGGGTGTGACCGTGGTCGACGTCGACGGCGTTGAGACCAAGGTGGCCGCCAGCCACGTGATCTCGACCATGCCCATGCGTGAGTTGGTTGCTGCTCTGGATCCCACGCCTCCTGCGGCCATCGTCGAAGCGGGCAAGGACCTGAGCTACCGGGACTTCCTGACCGTGGCGGTGGTGGTGCCCGGTGAAGCGGCGTTCCCTGACAACTGGATCTACATCCACTCCGCTGAGGTCAAGGTTGGCCGGATCCAGAACTTCGGCTCGTGGTCGCCCTTCATGGTCAAAGACGGCAAGACCTGCCTCGGTCTTGAGTACTTCGTGTTCGAAGGCGATGAGCTGTGGAACGCCAGCGACGAGGCGCTCGTGGCGCGGGCCGAGGTTGAGCTCGACCGTCTTGGCCTCGTGAAGAAGGGCCGCATTGAGCGTGGCTTCGTGGTGCGCGTCCCCAAGGCGTACCCCTACTACGACTCCACCTACAAAGAGCATGT
>CAINFA010000193.1 GCA_903847955.1 uncultured Actinomycetes bacterium | reverse complement strand
GCCGCTACCGCCAGCACCACCAGGTTGGCGTGGAGGTGCTCGGCGTCGCCGACGCCGACCTCGACGTCGAGGTCTTGGCCCTCGGTGACCGCTACCTCCGAGGGCTCGGTCTCGATGGCTTCACCCTGCGCCTCAACTCACTCGGCGACCCAGCGTGTCGCCCGGCGTACCTCGAGACCCTCCGGGGCTACCTCCACCTCCATGCTGGTTCGCTGTGTGAGGAGCATGGGCACAAGATCGACCAGAACCCCCTCAGGATCCTGGACTGCAAGAAGCCCGGCTGCCGCCAGGTGAGCGCTGGGGCCCCGAGCCTGACAGAGGTGTTGTGCGAGGACTGCGCCGAGCACTTCGCCCGGGTGCGTGAGGGCCTCGATGCGCTCGAGATCCCGTACCTGGTCGACCCCCAGTTGGTGCGAGGTCTCGACTACTACACGAGGACCACCTTCGAGGCCACCTTGGCGATCGGTGATGGTGGAGAGCTGACCATCTTGGCTGGCGGTCGCTACGACGGGCTGGTCGAAGTGCTCGGCGGACCCTCAACGCCAGGCATTGGCTTTGGGAGCGGCATCGAGCGTGTGCTCTTGGCCTGTGATGCCCAGCAGGTGCTGCAGTCGAGCCCGGCTTCACCGTCGGTGTTCGTCGTCGACGCCACCGATGGACGAGCCGCTCGCAGCCTCGTGGCCGAGCTGCGTGCGGAGGGGATCAGCGTGGACCGTGCCTACGACGGTCGGTCGATGAAGAGCCAGTTCAAAGCAGCGGACCGGTCCGGTGCGAGCCTCGCCCTCGTGGTCGGCGCCGCAGAGGTCGAGGCCGGAACGGTTACGATTCGTCCGCTGCGCGGCGAGGGTGCCCAACGAGAGGTGCCTCGTGCCGAGCTCATGGCCGAGATCCGTGCCGAGCTGCAGCTGAACCCAGGAGCGACCACGTGAGCAGCACCACCTCGCCGAGCCAGCGGATCTTGGAGTCCCGGACCCACCTGTGCGGTGCGGTCACAGTGGACGACGTTGGCCAGCGGATCAAGGTCTGTGGCTGGGTTGCCAAGCGTCGCGAGCACGGCGAGCACCTGGCCTTCGTCGACCTTCGGGACTTCTCGGGCATCGTCCAGTGCGTGGTCGAGGGCACCGTGGACGTCCGCAGTGAGTACGTGCTCCAGGTTGAGGGCACCGTCCAGCTTCGCCCGGAGGGAACGAGCAATGATGCCCTCTCAACCGGCATGGTCGAGCTGCACGACTGCACCGTCACCGTCCTCAACATCGCCGAGCCGCCGCCGTTCTCCCTCGACGAGCGCGCCGAGGTCGATGAGCCGGCCCGTTTGCGGCACCGGTTCGTGGACCTGCGGCGCACGCGCATGCAGGACAACCTTCGGATGCGTGCCGCGGTGAATCGCGCCATTCGGCACGCCATGGATGCCCAAGGGTTCTGTGAGATCGAGACCCCAATGCTGTGGGCACCCACCCCCGAGGGCAGCCGGGAGTTCGCCGTGCCGTCCCGCCAGCACCAAGGTCGGTTCTACGTCCTGCCCCAGAGTCCCCAGCTGGCCAAGCAGTTGCTCATGGTCTCTGGGTTCGACCGCTACTACCAGATCGCCCGATGCCTCAGGGATGAAGACCTGCGAGCTGATCGGCAGTTCGAGTTCACCCAGCTCGACCTCGAGTGCTCCTTCGCTACCGAAGCAGAGATCCGGAGCTTCGTGACCGAGGCGGTGCTCGATGCTGCCCAAGCGGTGCTCGGCGAACGACCCGAGTACCCAGTGACGATGACCTGGGCTGAGGCCCTCGACCGCTTCGGCACCGACAAGCCCGACCTGCGCTTCTCGATGGAGCTGCTCGAGTTGAGCGAGGTCTTCGCCCACACCGAGGTCAAGGCCTTCTCCGCCCCGACGGTCAAGGCCTTGCTCGTCGAAGGCGGCGGGGCGATGTCCCGCAGTGCCCTCGACAAGCTGGTCGACCGGGCCAAGGAGCTCGGGGCCAAGGGCTTGGCATGGTTCAAGATCAGCGACGGCGGAGCAGGTCTCGAGCTCGAGTCGCCCTTGGCCAAGGTGCTCACCGATGCTGAGCGCCAAGGGCTCTTCGAGGTCACCGGTGCGCGCGCCGGAGATCTCATCGTGGTGGTGGCGGACCAGTACCGCTTGGCCTGCAACGTCCTCGGACAGCTCCGAGTTGAGCTCGGCGGAAAGCCCGTCTCTGAGGGTCCGTACCGCTACTGCTGGATCATCGACTTCCCGCTGTTCGATGGCACCGACGCCGAGGGGAACCCCGAGGCTGCGCACCACGCCTTCACCATGCCCCACCCAGAGGACCTGCACCTGCTCGCCACCGAGCCGCTCAAGGTGCGTGCCCAGTCCTACGACCTCGTGCTCAACGGCTGGGAGCTGGGTTCGGGATCGATCCGAATCCACCGAGCCGACATCCAGCGTCAGGTCTTCGCTGCCATGGGCATCGCCGAGGAGGAAGGCACGGCTCGGTTCGGGTTCCTGCTCAACGCCTTCCGCTACGGCGCCCCGCCCCATGGAGGCTTCGCGTTCGGCATCGACCGGCTGGTAGCGATCTTCGCCGGCGAGAACAACATCCGTGAGGTGATTGCCTTCCCGAAGACCCAGAGCGGGGCAGACCTCCTCACCGGCGCCCCCGGGGAGCTCTCGCCCCAGCACATGGCTGAGCTCGGGCTCCGGCCCGTGCCCAAGGCCACGTGACGAGCGAGGACCTGTTCTCGGCGGCAGCCGAGCAGCACCTCGCCTCGAGGGCCCCGCTGGCCTCGAGGCTGCGGCCGACGAGCCTCGACGATGTCGTCGGCCAAGAGCATCTCGTGGGCCCTCAAGGTCCACTGCGCGTGCTGCTGTCCGAGGGGCGACTGACCTCGGGGATCTTGTGGGGGCCACCTGGGACGGGCAAGACCACCTTGGCGCGCCTGTTGGCGAAGGGTTCGGCCCAGTACTTCGCTCCGTTGTCCGCGGTGACCGCTGGAGTTCGAGACGTGCGCCAAGTGGTCGACGATGCCGCCCGGCGTCTCGGGGAGCACGGACAAGGCACCATCTTGTTCGTCGACGAGGTGCACCGCTTCTCGAAGTCCCAGCAAGATGCCCTGCTGCCAGCGGTGGAAGACGGGGTGGTCGTGCTCCTCGGGGCCACCACGGAGAACCCGTTCTTCGAGGTCAACGCACCCCTGTTGTCCAGGGCCACGCTGTGGCGCCTGCTCCCCCTCGACCACGCCGCCTTGGGACTGCTCGTCCACCGCGGTGCCGCGCTCGAGCAGGTCGAGGTGCCACGTGCAGTTGCCGACGCGCTCATCGAGCTGGCCGAGGGTGATGCTCGGGCCATGCTCACCACCTTGGAGGTTGCCTGCGCCTTGGCTCGGGCTCGCCACGGAGGCCCTGGGGCCGCAGTGACGATGGCTGAGGTCGAGGCATCGAGGAGTGGGGTGCTCGTGCACCGCAGCCAAGACAGTCACTACGACCAGGTCTCGGCCATGATCAAGTCCATCCGGGGTTCGGACCCCGATGCCGGGCTCTACTGGCTCTGCCGGCTCCTCTTGGCGGGCGAGGACCCCAAGTTCCTCGCTCGACGGCTGATGATCTTGGCCTCTGAGGACATCGGCATGGCGGATCCGACGTCACTGCTCATCGCCGATGCCGCGTTCTCTGCGGTCGAGCGCGTGGGGTTGCCAGAGGCCAAGCTCAACCTGGCCCAGGCAGTGATCCACCTCGCGTTGGCGCCGAAGTCGAACGCAGCCACCATGGCGCTGCTGCGGGCCGACGAGGCAGCTCGGACCGCAGGGTTGGCGGTGCCACCCCCCTTGCGGGACAGCCACTACCAAGGTGCCGCTGCTCTCGGGCACGGAACGGGCTACCGCTACCCCCACGATGATCCCTCGGGGTACGTCGACCAGCAGTACCTCCCCGATGCGATCGTAGGCGAACAGTTCTACCGTCCTTCTAGCCATGGCCATGAGCCGGCTCGGGCGGCGTGGCGGGCCGAACGCACAGGTGCTGGGCCGGGCCGATCTGGGCCCCAAGAGGCCGACCGGTAGCATGGTGGCCATGCGTGCCGCTGAGCTCCGCCGTGCCTACCTCGACTTCTTCGCCGGGCGCGGCCACACCGTCGTCCCCTCGGCGAGCCTGATTCCCCACGATCCGTCGATCCTGTTCACGATCGCTGGCATGGTCCCCTTCAAGCCCTACTTCACCGGCGATGAGGTTGCCCCCTTCGCACGAGCGGTGTCGATCCAGAAGTGCGTTCGCACCGTCGACATCGACATCATCGGTACCACCCAGCGGCACTGCACGTTCTTCGAGATGCTCGGGAACTTCAGCTTCGGTGACTACTTCAAGCCCGATGCCATCGCCATGGCGTGGACGCTGTTGACCGAGGTCTTCGGCATTGACCCTGACCGGCTGTGGGTGACGGTCCACCTCTCAGACGACGAGGCGGCTCAGCTGTGGCGTGACCAGATCGGGGTGCCTGAAGAGCGCATCCAGCGTCTCGACGAGGACAACTTCTGGAAGATGGGCGAGACGGGTCCATGTGGACCCAGTTCAGAGATCTTCTTCGACAAGGGTCCCAGCTACGGGGCCGATGGGGGACCTGCCCACGGTGGCGAGGACCGCTTCATCGAGATCTGGAACCTCGTGTTCATGCAGTACAACCGGACCAAGGACGGCGACCTGGTCGAGTTGCCGAAGAAGAGCATCGACACCGGTGCCGGCCTCGAGCGAGTGCTGTCGGTGCTCCAAGGGGTCGACTCAGTGTTCGACACCGACTTGTTCCGGCCCCTGTTGGCCACGGCCGAGCAGCTGACCGGTGCCACCTACGGTGCCGATGCACACCACGACGTGGCGCTGCGGATTCTCGCCGACCATGGGCGAGCGATGACCATGCTCGTTGCCGACGGCGTGACCCCCTCGAACGAGGGCCGGGGCTACGTCCTGCGACGTCTCATTCGCCGGGCCATGTTGGCGGCGCGGCGAACCGGCGCAGAGGGTCTGGTGACCGAGGCCCTGGCGACCACCACCGCAACCATGCTCGGCGAGGCGCACCCGGTGCTGGAAGCCGAGTTGTCCCGGATCACCGCTGTGCTCGGGCGGGAGGAGGAGGGCTTCAACCGCACCATCCGCTCCGGACTGGCGCTGCTCGCCGAAGACCTCGAGGCGCTCTCGGCTGGACAGCAGCTCACCGGTGCCCAGGCCTTCAAGCTCCACGACACCCACGGCTTCCCCATCGAGTTGACCATCGAGCTCGCCCAAGAGGCCGGCGTTGGCGTTGACGTTGAGGGCTTCTCCGCAGAGATGGAACGCCAGCGCGACCGAGCCCGCGCTGCAGCGCGCCAGCCGCGCCGAGCCGATGAGGGCGCGTACCGAGAGCTGCTGGCTGGGGTGGGCCAGACGCGCTTCGTTGGTCGAGACCGGTCGAACTACACCACGGGCGCTCAGGTGGTGGCGGTCTTCGCAGCAGGTGAGGACGGCATCGCTGAGGTCTTCTTGGACCAGACCCCCTTCTACGCCGAAGGCGGTGGCCAGGTCGGGGACACGGGCACCATCACCACGGAGACCGGCACGGCCACCGTGCTCGACACGGTTGCCGCGCTCCCAGGGCTTGTGGCCCATCGGGTCCAGATCACGGGTGAGGTGCTCGTGGGCCAAGACGCGGTGGCATCGATCGATGGTGCGCGCCGCGACGCCATTCGACGGAACCACACCGCCACCCACCTGCTCCATGCAGCCCTGCGTGAGGTGCTCGGTGACCACGTGCGTCAGCAAGGTTCACTGGTGGCGCCGGACCACTTGCGGTTCGACTTCAGCCACGACAGCCCCCTGACGCCCGAGCAGCTGGACGCTGTGGTGTCGAGGATCAATGGCGACGTCTTGGCCTCGGTGGAGGTCGAGACCGTCGAGACCTCGAGGGAGCAGGCCCAGCAGATGGGCGCGGTGGCCTTCTTCGGTGACAAGTACGGAGACCAGGTCCGGGTGGTGCGCGCCGGAAGCCGCAGCCTCGAGTTCTGCGGCGGTACCCACGTTGGTGCGTTGGGGGAGATCGGGACGTTCCTCGTGCGCTCAGAGGCCTCCATCGGCGCTGGAGTGCGCCGCATCGAAGCCACGACCGGCCTCGCCAGCATCGAGCGCATGCACCACCACGAGCTGGTGCTGCGCGAGGCGGCATCGATGCTCAAGGCCGAGCCCGAGCACCTGACCGAGGCTGTCCAGCGGAACCTCGACAGGCTCAAGCACCTCGAGCACGAACTCGGAGCGCTGCGGACCCGAGCACTCGAGGGCATCGCGAACTCCTTGGTTGAGGGGGCAACGGGCACCACGGTGGTGGCTCGGGTCGATGGCTACACCGGTGACCAGCTGCGGAGCTTGGTGCAGATGCTCCGCAACCGCCAGATCGAGGTGGCGGTGGTGCTCTCGGCGACTCCTG
>CAINFA010000192.1 GCA_903847955.1 uncultured Actinomycetes bacterium | reverse complement strand
TGACTGGTCCCCTCCTATGCTGGCCGTGGAGGCACCATGGCCAACTTCTCGATCACCACCACCACCAAGAAGAGTCCAGAGGAGGTCTGCGCCTACTTGGCGGACATGACCAATGCTGCAAACTGGGATCCGGGCGTGGTGGCCGCTCGCCGCCTCGACGAAGGCGAGCTCAAGGTCGGGAGCCAGTTCGAGGTTGGCCTCAAGGCCGCGGGTCAGTCCTTCACCTTGACCTACACCTTGGTGGAGTACGAACCGCCGAACCACCTTGTGCTGTCCTCAGAGAACGCCTTCATCATCAGCCGCGACACGGTCACCATCGCCCTCGACGAGCAGGGAGCCACCACGGTGACCTACAGCGCAGAGCTCAATGGCAAGGGCGTGGCCTCGGTCCTCGAACCACTGTGGAAGTACGCCATCACCACCTTGGGCAACCACGCGGCCAGCGGCTTCTTGGAGCAGTTCGGCGCATGAGGTTCCTGGCCTCGGTCGTCGACGGCGTCCTCGAGGCCACGGTGGTTGGCAGCTTCACCTCCCTCGGACCCCGGGTCAGGTCCTCCCTCGACCACTGGCAGCCCTACGCGCCGATGCCTGGACGAACGGTGGTCATCACCGGCGCCACCTCGGGGCTCGGGCTCGAGATCGCCCGGCAACTGGCCGTCCTCGGGGCCGATCTCGTCCTCGTGGGCCGCAACCCCGACAAGCTGACCCACACCGTCGCCGAGGTCCAAGCGCTTGGCGCGGGCAGCATCCGCGGAGAGATCGCCGACCTGGCAGACCTCGACGCCACTCGAGCCCTCGGCGATCGGCTCGCCGCCGACCTCGACCACCTCGACGTCCTCATCCACAATGCCGGCGCCCTGCTCGAGCACTACGCCGTCACCGCCCAAGGCTACGAGACCACCTTCGCCGTGCACCTGCTGTCGCCCTTCTTGCTGACCGAGCTGCTGCTCGCTCCCTTGGAGGCCGCGCATGGAGCCAAGGTGATCACCATGACCTCTGGTGGGATGTACACCGAGCGCTACGAGGCGGACCAGATCCAGATGACCCCTTCGAGCTACAAGGGCGCTACCGCCTACGCCCGCGCCAAGCGTGCCCAGGTGGTGCTCAATGCCAACCTCCAACAACGGCACGGTCCGGCACAGATCGCCTTCCACCTCGCCCATCCGGGGTGGACCGACACCCCGGGGGTCTCCGCCTCACTGCCGACGTTCTCCAAGGTGCTCGGTCCGCTACTGCGCACGACATCGCAAGGCGCGGACACGGTGGTCTGGTTGGCGAGCGAACCGGCAGGGACCCCCGAAGGGGGCCAGCTGTGGCTCGACCGTCGTCCGAGGGGACTGCACCACCTGGGCTTCACCAGGAAGAGCCCCATCGTCGAGGCGCAGGAAGCTGCTGCGCTCTTCGACTCCTTGACTGCGGCCACGGCCCCCGGGGCTCGAGGCCCCGGCTGAGCCGTCGCCGAGTCGGTCAGCTGAAGGACTCGAGCAGCTCGGCGAACCGAGCCCTCGCTGCCGCCTCTCGGGTGGGGATGTGCTCGCTCGGAACCTCGGTTGGGGTGTAGCCCTTGAGCGCACGCCGGGCCACGGTCTGGCGATGCACCTCGTCGGGACCGTCGTAGATTCGGGCGGCCCGGGCGGCGCGGTACATGGCTTCGAGCGGCATGTCAGCGGAGTACCCAAGCGAGCCGTGGACCTGGAGTGCCCGGTCGATCACGTTGTAGAGCACCGTGGCGCCGTAGTACTTGATCATCGCGATCTCGTTGCGGGCCGCCGCAGCACCCTCCTTGTCCATCTTCCATGCCGCCTGGAGCGTCATCAGCCTGGCGGCGTGCATCTCGGCCATCGA
>CAINFA010000191.1 GCA_903847955.1 uncultured Actinomycetes bacterium | reverse complement strand
GCTCGCATCGTCAAGAAGATCGCCGACGACGTGTTCGCCGTCACGGGCAAGAACCCGTTGCTCGACATTGCCCTCAAGCTCGAGGAGGTGGCGCTGTCCGATGACTACTTCATCTCCCGGCGGCTCTACCCCAACGTCGACTTCTACACCGGGCTGATCTACCAAGCCATGGGCTTCCCCATGGAGATGTTCACCGTGCTGTTCGCCATTCCTCGAATGGCTGGCTGGCTGGCGCACTGGAAGGAGCTCTTGGCCCAAGACTCCAAGATTGCTCGCCCTCGCCAGATCTACATCGGTGAGGACGTTCGGGACTACGTCTCGATCTCGGGTCGAAGCTAGCGGGGCTGGACCACTCGGGTCAGTCCCTCTTGGACCATCGAGACCACGAGGCGACCGGATTGGTCGTAGAGGAACCCTCGGCCGAGGCCGCGTGCCCCGCCGGCGACGGGTGACTCCGAGTCGTACAGCAGCCAGTCGTCGGCACGGAAGTCCTTGTGGAACCACATGCAGTGGTCGAGGCTGGCGCCCATGAAGGTGCCATCGTCCCAACTGATGGCGTGGGGACCGAGGATCGAGTCGAAGAGGGACATGTCGCTGGCGTAGGTCGCGACGGCCGCGTGCAGCAGCGGGTCGTCACCCAAGGTGCCGTCCGCTCTGATCCACAGCTGCTGCTGCATCCCACGGACCTCACCGCTCCACGGGAGCGCACCGATGAAGCGTTGCTCGATGGGGTGAGGACGGGTGAAGAACTCCTCGAGGTCTTCGCTCTTGTTCGCCAGCCGCTCGAGCAGGCTCGGCACGTCCTCGGGACGTGGGACCTCGGGCATGGGCCGCTGGTGCTCGAAGCCGGGCTCGTCGACGTGGAACGAGGTCTGCATGTTGAAGATGGCCCGCCCGTGCTGGATGGCGACCACACGCCGGGTGGTGAAGCTCTTCCCGTCTCGAATGCGGTCGACCTCGTAGAGGATGGGGACCTTGGGGTCACCGGGCCGCAAGAAGTAGGCGTGCAAGGAGTGGACGCGGCCCTGGTCCACGGTGCGACCCGCCGCCATGAGCGCTTGGGCCAAGACCTGGCCGCCGAAGACCCGTTGCCGCTCCTCGTCGGGCTGGACGCCCCGGAAGATGTTGACCTCGATCGCTTCGAGGTCCAGCAGCCGAACGAGGAAATCTAACGAGGCGCTCACCATCCCATGTTGGCATGACGAGCGGTGCCGCTCGTGTGGCGCAGTGGGGGTAGCGTCCAGCCATGGCTGACATGAGGTCCTTCCCTGACGGGTTCCTGTGGGGCACCGCCACTGCGGCGCACCAGATCGAAGGCGGCAACACGAACAACGACTGGTGGGCGTGGGAGCATCGTCCCGATTCGATCTGCGCCGAGCCCAGCGGTGATGCCTGCGATTCGTTCACCCGCTGGCGAGAGGACCTCGCCATCGTCGCCGGGCTCGGACTCGGTGCCTACCGCTTCAGCCTTGAGTGGAGCCGGATCGAACCCGCCCAAGGGGAGTTCAGCGAGGTAGCCCTCCGCCACTACCGCCAGCAGCTCGAGGCGGCGCTCGCCATGGGCATCGAACCGGTGGTGACCTTCCACCACTTCACCACCCCGTCGTGGCTGGCTGCCCAAGGTGGCTTCGAGCACCCCGACACCCCGGCTCGCTTCGCCGAGTTCTGCGCTCGGGCCACCGAGCGCCTCGGGGACGTGCTGTCGATGGCCTGCACCATCAACGAGCCCAACGTGGTGGCGCTCGCGGGCTACCGCATGGGTGCATTCCCACCGGGGGTGGCCGATCGCGGCCGCTACGAGGTGGTGACGGAGCGGTTCTGCGAGGCGCACCGGCAGGCCCAGTCCGCCATCAAGGCCGGACCTGGCTCTTTCCCGGTCGGGATGACCTTGTCGATGACCGAGTTCGTGGCTGCCCCCGGTGGCGAGGAGCGCATGGTGTCGATCCGAGCCCTGCACGAAGACGTCTACCTCGACGCCACTTCAGGTGACGACTTCTTAGGGGTCCAGTGCTACTCCCGCGAGCTCGTCGATGCCAACGGGCTGGTCAAGCCCACCGCTGAGCAGCGCACCACCCAGATGGGCTACGAGTTCTGGCCCGGATGCGTCGAGCACACCGTCAAGCGCGCCGCTGCGTGGACGGGGAACCCGATCTACGTCACTGAGAACGGAATTGGCACCGAGGACGATGCCGAGCGCATTGAGTACCTCGCAGAGGCCATCAGCGGTGCCCACCAGTGCATCGCAGACGGGGTCGACCTACGCGGCTACTTCTGCTGGAGCCTGCTCGACAACTTCGAGTGGGTCTACGGCTACCGGCCCAAGTTCGGACTGGTGGAGGTCAACCGATCGACCTTCGAGCGCACCCCGAAGGCCTCAGCGCAGTTCTTCGCCTCGGTGGCCAAGGCCAACGCCTTGTCGCGCTGATCGGACCGACTCTCCGACCCTTGGGTGAAGCCAACTACGCTTGGGAGGTGCCGAAGAACCTAAACGAGCTCATTGCCTGGACGCAAAGCCACCAAGGCAAGAAGCTCATTCGGTACACCTCGACGTCAGCGATCTCCACCGTGGTGAGCTTCATCGCGTTGTACGTCTTGTACTACCACCACGTCATCAAGGGCGAAGTCATCGCCACGGTGGTGGCCAACCTCGTCGCGTCGCTCCCGAGCTACTGGCTGAACCGCCGGTGGGCGTGGGGAAAGTCGGGCCGGAGCCACTTCCGCAAGGAGATCGTCCCGTTCTGGTCGATGTCGCTCCTCGGCACCTCGTTCTCCATCATCGGTGCCTACATCGTTAAGCACTTCTCGAAGGCAGGGCACTGGAGCCACCCGAAGACCACCGCGTTGTTGCTGTTCGCGAACGTGATGAGCTTCGGCATCTTCTGGGTGCTCAAGATGCTGGCGTTCAACCGCATGTTCAAGGTCGATGAACTCGAGGAGTTCGACGAGCACCTCACCATGGAAGAGCGCTCTACGGGTGGAGCCCGCCCCGAGGTCAGTCCCTGAAGTTGGTGAACTGCAGCGGGATGCCGAAGTCGTGTCCCTTGCATGCCGCAATCACCTCTTGGAGGTCATCGCGCTTCTTGCCGGTGACCCGAATTTGGTCACCTTGGGTCTGGCTGGTGATGCCTTTGATCTGGGCTTCTTTGATGAACCGGTTCAGCTGCTTGGCCAGGTCCTGGTCGATCCCGGCTCGGAGCTTGACCTTCTGACGTGCTGCCCCCCGGGAAGCTTCTTCGATCTTGCCGGGGTCGAGGCTCTTGAGGGACACCTGGCGCTTGACCAGCTTCTCCTCGAGCACCTGGTAGTGGGCCCGAAGGCGGTCTTCGGTCGACGACGACAGCGTCAGCTCGAGGTCACCAACGTCGATGGCGGACTCGGTTCCCTTGAAGTCGAAGCGGGTGGTGGCCTCGCGGTTGGCTTGGTCCACGGCGTTCTTGACCTCTTGGAGGTCGATCTCGGAGACGATGTCGAAGCTTGGCATGGAGGTGAATCTAGTTGCCGGCGAGGGGGTCGCTCAGGTGCGGATCGTCGCCCAGGTCTCAGAGAGGAGGCCGTAGATGACCTCG
>CAINFA010000190.1 GCA_903847955.1 uncultured Actinomycetes bacterium | reverse complement strand
CACCACCGAGGGAGAACAGCGGTCGTGCGTCGACGGTGACGACCTTCCTCGAGGGCAGCAGTTGGCTCAGGGTATCGCTCGCTGCCGCATCGGCCGGGTCGTCGTAGGTGCCGAGCACCACGAGGTCATTGGCGAGGTAGCAGTTGACGTAGCTCCAGTCGCAGACTCTGCCGTGCACCTCGGCGACGGTGGGGGCAGCAAGTGGCACGACGGTGAGTCCCTCCGCATCGAGCTGTCGCTGGAGGGCCTTGGACAAGGCGTGGTCGGGGTGCGAGGTCATGGTCTGGTCGTGGACCACCACGGTGGTGGCATCGACGAACTTGGCCAGGAGGTCAACGTGGCCTCGGGTGCCGAACTCGAGGTAGTCCCCGGTCAGCCCTCGAGGCAACCAGATGACGTTGGTTGCGCCGAGGCATCGTTCGAGCTCGGCCTCGACCATGGGTCGGTCCCAGCCTGGGTTGCGTCCCGGATCGAGCTGGACGGTCTCGGTGACGATGACGGTGCCCTGGCCGTTGACCTCGATGCCACCACCTTCGTTGACCATGGAGGAGGCGATGACCTCGATGCCGAGCCGGCGGGCCACCGCGGTGGCCACCTCGGCATCGTGGTCCCACTCGGCCCAGTCTTGGGCGCCCCAGCCGTTGAAGACCCAGTCCACCGCGGCGATCGTGCCGTCTGCTTCGCGCACGAAGCTCGGCCCCATGTCCCTGGCCCACGCGTCGTCCAAGGGGCACTCGACGAGGGTGATGGCACCGCCCACCACCAGCTCGGCCGCAGCGCGGTCCTCGGGCCGAACCAAGAGGTTGACCGGCTCGGCCTGGGCGATGGCGGTCGCCACCGCCACCCACGCGCTCCGGGCCTCTGCGAGGGAGGTGGTCGAGGAGTAGGCGGTGGTGGGGAAGGCCATCCAGGTGGCGGCGTGTGGCTCCCACTCTGCGGGCATCATCGGGCTCATCGCATCGTCGCCAAGATTTCCTCGACCATCTCGAGGGTGGTGTGGGGGTGCAAGAAGGCGAAGCGAGCCACCGTCTCACCCTCCCAACCCGTTGGGGTGACGAAGCCGATCTGGTCGAGCACCAGCCGCTCGCTCCAGGCCTCGTAGTCCGCGGTCGTCCAGCCCCGTCGACGGAACAAGACGATGGAGAGCCCAGGCTGGCGAATCAGCTCGAGGTCGGGGTGCGCCTCGATGAGAGCGGCGGCGTCGTGGGCAATGGCGATGGCCTGGTCCACGGCGTGGCCGTAGGCAGCGGTGCCGTGGACGGCGAGGGAGAACCAGATGGGCAAGCCCCGGGGCCGGCGGGAGAGGTGCACGGCGTAGTCCGAGGGGTTCCACTCGATGTTGTGGTCGTCGTGGAGGATGTCGAGGTAGCTGGCGTGCTGGGTGTGCACCGCCCGAGCCAACTGGGGGCGGCGGTAGAGCAGGGCGCAGGCGTCGAAGGGGGCGAACAGCCACTTGTGCGGATCGACGATGAACGAGTCGGCCAGCTCGAGTCCGGCGAAGCGTGGTCGAACCGCGTCAGATAGCAGGCCGGCCAGGCCGTAGGCGCCGTCGACGTGGAACCACAGGTCGTGCTCCTGGGCGACGGCTGCGACCCCGGCCAAGTCGTCGATGATGCCGGCATTGGTGGTGCCTGCGGTTGCGGCGACGGCCACGATGGTCTCTGGGTCGGGGTCGTCCGCGAGCACCTTGGCCAACGCTGCGCCCGTCAACTGGTGGTCCACGGTGGGGACGAGCACCGGGTCGACGTGCAGCAGGTGCAGCGCAGACCCAATGGAGGAGTGGGCCTCTTGGCTTAAGGCGATGCGAACCTTGCGCCCCGCGAGCGCTGGGCGGCGACGGTAGGCGTCATCTCGAGCCACGGCCAGGGCCGAGAGGTTCCCCAATGAGCCGCCAGAGACGAAGCAGCCACCTGCACCGCTGGGGAGTCCAGCGAGGCTGGCCAACAGCTCGAGGACTTGGTTCTCTGCAGCCACGGCGCCGGCGGACTCGAGCCAGCTCGCTGCGTGCAGCGCAGAGGCCGAGACGATCATGTCGAACAGCAGACTCGCCTTGGTCGGGGCGGCGGGGATGAACGCCAAGAAGCGCTCGGAGTCTCCCGAGATCACCCGCGGCGCCAGCACCTCGGTGAACAGTTCGAGCACCGCCGCTGGGTCGGTGCCCAAAGGGGTGATGATTCCCTCGAGGGCACCGGTGAGGTCGGTGCCGGTACCACCGAAGTCGAGGGCCACCGGAGCCATGGCCAAGCGCTCGCGGCAGTAGGCGAAGATCCGGTCGGCCAGCTCGGGGTCGAAGGTGAACATGTCGGCTGCCATGGTGCTCCGTTGCTGTCGGGGTCGCTCAGGGTTCGATCGCTACGCTTGGGCTATGGACATCTTGGACGACGTCTCCGCCGAAGGAGTCCGCACCCGACGGTTCGACCTCGCCCGCGAGGGCTCGATCATCCCAGGCCTGCTGTGGACCCCGGCTCACGCTACCGGAGGGCGACCCCTCGTTGGCATTGGCCACGGGGCCTCGGGCCACAAGGCGGAATCCTACGTGAGCACCATGGGTCGACACCTGGCCCAGGCCGGGCTGGCGGCGGTGGCCATCGATGGTCCGGTCCACGGCGACCGGCGGGCTGATGGCGGGAGCGATCCGTACCTCTCCTTCTTGGAGTTCTCCGCTGCGTGGGCCAATGACCCCACCGTGACCGATGCCACCGTGGCAGATTGGCAGCACTGCTTCGATGCACTCCAGCAGCTCGACGACGTTGGTCCGGGGCCAATCGGCTACTGGGGGGTGTCGATGGGCACCATCTTGGGCCTCCCGCTCGTCGCAGCCGAGCCGAGGATCTCGGTGGCAGTGCTCGGGTTGTTTGGGAGTGTGGGTCCCACTGCCGATCGCATCTGCAGCGACGCCGCCAAGGTGTCGTGCCCGATCCGCTTCTTGGCCCAGCTCGACGACGAGCTGTTCGCGTTCGACCACGTGCTGGACCTGTTCCGGTTGCTCGGCACCGAGGAGAAGTCCCTGCACCTCAACCCCGGCCGCCACAGCGCCGTTCCCTCAGCAGAGTTCTTCGACAGTGGGAACTTCTTGGTTGCGCACCTACTCGGGACGACCACGGCGGCAGGGGCCTAGGTCCTCCAGTGGCGTCCGTCGAGCATTCGGTGACCATTGCCTGCTCCCAAGAGGTGGTCTTCGACACCGTGGCCGACCTCGAGGGCATGGGCCGGTTCTCACCCGAGAACACCGGAGGTGAGTGGCTCCGCGGCGCCCGAGGGCCGAGCCTTAGCGCCAAGTTCAAGGGCACCAACGCCCACGGCGAGGAGACCTGGACCACCACGGCCACCGTCGTCGCCTACGACCGACCACACACCTTCGCCTTCAAGGTCACCGTTGGACCGGTCAAGGTCTCGACCTGGACCTTCACCTTGCGGGCGGTCCCCGGTGGCACCGAGGTCACTGAATCCTGGGTGGATCAGCGGCACGGACTGGTCAAGCGCTTCGCCTCGACAGGGGTGGAGGATCGCGATCGCTTCACCACCAGCTCGATCGAGACCACCTTGGCCAAGCTCAAGGCTCACCTCGAAGCGTGAGCGGCGGCCGGGGGGCCGGTGGTGTGGAGTCGGTAACGTGACGGTATGGACAACCCCCTCGTGAAGGTCGGCTTCTTCGGCCCCGCCGGCACCTTCACCGAGGAGGCGCTGCTCACCCAGCACGACCTGGCCGCGGGCGAGCTCGTCGCCTTCCCGAGCATTGGCGAGGTGCTCCAGGGGGTGGTCGACGGCGCTGTTGACGTGGGGTTCGTCCCCATCGAGAACGCCATCGAGGGGACGGTGAACGCCACCTTGGACGGGCTGGTCTTCGACGTCGAGCTCCGCATCATCCGAGAGGTGGTGCTCGACATCCACCTGCATCTCATGGCCCCCTCGGGCACCAGCATCGAGCAGGTCACCACCGTCGTCTCGTACCCCCACGCCCTGGCCCAGTGTCGTCGGTTCATGGCCGAGCACCTTCCCGGCGCAGAGCCTGTGGCAGCGAACTCGACCGCCGATGCCGCCCGCCAGCTGGGGGCTCGTCGGGTCCCTGGCACCGCGGCGATCGCCCCTCGCCTCGCCGCCGAGCTGTACGGGCTGGAGCTGCTCGCCGAGGGGATCGAGGATCACCCCGACAACCAGACCCGCTTCGTTGCGGTGGCCAAGGGGAGAATTCCTGCTCCAACGGGTCACGATCGCACCAGCATCGTCTGCTTCCAAGACGCAGACCGACCCGGTTCGCTCTACGGCATCTTGGGGCAGTTCGCGGCGCGCAACATCAACCTGACCAAGTTGGAGTCCCGGCCGACCAAGCGGGGACTCGGGCAGTACTGCTTCGTCATCGACCTCGATGGACACCTCGACGATGAGGTCATCGCCGATTGTCTTGCTGAGTTGCACGTCGGCGCAGCCGAGGTGAAGTTCCTCGGCTCGTACCCCGCAGCTGGTGCGGGGGCAGCCGCCACGCGCGAGCTCGCCGGCGAGCGCCGGAGCGCGGCCCATGCCTGGATCGATGCCTTGGCCAACGAGGTAGAGCATTGAGGACCTCTCGACCCAGCGCCTCGCCCACCACGGTGGCCGTCGGTGGTGCGATCATGGCGATTGTGGGGTTGGTGGTGGCAGCGGTGAGCTCTACCTTCCACCGCAACTTCCTGGGTGCCACCTACGGCTCGGGCGGTCAGCTGGCTTCGGTCACCGAGGTCGTTGGCATCGTCGTGAGCATCTCGGGAATCTCGCTGCTCGTCGCTGGTCTCATCCGCTCAGCGGGTCGCGAGCACGAACCTCCCCACATCGCCGAGCCCACGCAAGAAGAGATCGATGCGTTCTTGGCCAGCTTGCAGCCTCCTGGGGATGCCTGAGGCCCAACAAGTTTCGTTGCTCCGAGGGTTGCAGGGGTGTAAACCGATTCCTGAACCACGTTGGGGGAGGCATCATGGCCAAGAAGTGGAGCTACGTCGAGATTGGTGCGGTGGCCTACGTCATCCGCTCATCGATCGGTGCGATCTTCGGCGGCATCGCCTTCTTGATCTTCGGTGGCATTGCCACGTCGATGGCCAACTCGGCCAACGCAGACCAGAGCGGCTTCCCGAACAGCGGACCGAGTTTCCCCAACATTGGCGGAGGCATCCAGGTGTTGGGCGGCATCTTGCTCGTTGCCGGCATCGCCGGTGCGATCGGCTCTGCGATCTACATCTCCAACCGCAACACCGAGGGGGGTGACCTGCGTCCCATGAGTGGTCCGAGCGACCCCCGCACCGCTGATGGCGGCAGCCTCTCGTCCGAGATCTTCGGTGCCATGGCGGCCCAGGAGGCAGTTACCGCCCGGAGGCGTCGTTGGAACAACATGAACAACATGAACAACATGAACAACATGAACAACATGAACAACATGAACAACATGAACAACATGAACAACATGAACAACTTCCCCGACTGAGCCCCTGCGCTCACCCCTGAGAGGTCATGGCCGGCTGAGCGCCTTGGCCATGATCAGGAACTCGAGGTCACCTCGCCTCGGCACGCCGAAGCGTTCGTCGCCGGAGGGGAACGGTGCGGTGCTGCCCGTGAGGGAGAACCCCCGACGCTGGTAGAAGGCGATGAGCTCGTGGCGCTGGGAGAGCACCGAGAGCTCGAGCGCTCTCCCGCCTCCCGCAAGCACTCGGCGTTCGGCCTCGGCCAACAGCACCTTGCCGATGCCAGCACCTTGGAGGGTGGGTGTGACGGCGAACATGCCGAAGTGCCAGCTGGTGCCATCGCTCGACACAGCACAACAACCGACGAGGTCAGGACCCCTCAACGCACACACGATGGTGGTCGAAGGGTCCTCCAGTTGGGCGGTGACCGCGTCGACGTCGGTGCGGCGACCGTCGAGCAAATCGGCTTCGGTCGTCCAGCCCGCTCGGCTGGCCTCGCCTCGATAGGCGGACTCGACCAGCTTGACGATCGCTCCCACATCGGAAAGGGTGCCCGCACGCAGGACGAGTCCGTCGTTCGGGGCCTCTGCTCCGCCAGGGTCAGGGAGAACCATCTGGCGGAACGTAGCAGGCGGTGGCGGAGGCGCTCATGGCGAAGCCCGGCGCCAAGCCGCGCTGGCCGCGGCCGCTCGGGCCGGCACGTTCTCTATGGAGCGGAGGGAGTGGGATTCGAACCCACGGAAGCTTGCGCCTCGCAGCTTTTCAAGAGCTGTGCATTCGTCCGCTCTGCCATCCCTCCCGGGGTGCGGCCGAAGCCGCTGGTGCTGCTGGGTTACCCCTTGGATGCGTTCTTGCGCATCCGACCGCGGGTTTGCTGGTCGAGTACGACCTTGCGGAGCCGAACGGTCTTGGGTGTCACCTCAACGCACTCATCATCGGCGATGAACTCGAGCGCCTGCTCGAGGGACATCAGCGTCGCAGGGGTGAGGCGTTCGAAGTTGTCCGCCGCGGCTGAGCGCATGTTGGTCAGCTGCTTCTCCTTGGTCGGATTGACGTCCATCTCCTCGGCCCGCGCGTTCTCGCCGACGATCATGCCCTCGTAGGTCTCCACGGCTGGTCCAACGAACAAGGTGCCGCGCTCTTGGAGCCCGATGAGAGCGAAGTTGGTGGTCACGCCTCGACGGTCAGCGACCATGGAACCGTTGCGGCGCGTCTTGAGCTCACCCTGCCATGGGGCCCAGCCATCGAAGACGTGGTGCAAGATGCCCGTGCCTCGGGTCTCGGTCATGAACTCGGTGCGGAAGCCAACGAGGCCACGGGCGGGAACCTTGTAGTCGAGGCGAACCCAGCCGGTGCCGTGGTTGACCATCTCGAGCATGGTGCCCTTGCGCAGTGCCAGCAACTGGGTCACGACGCCCATGTAGTCCTCGGGCACATCGACCGCAACCCGCTCGATGGGCTCGTGGCGGACTCCATCGATGTCACGGATGACGACCTGGGGCTTGCCAACAGTGAGCTCGAAGCCTTCTCGGCGCATGGTCTCGACCAACACGGCCAGCTGCAGCTCACCTCGTCCTTGGACCTCCCAGGTGTCGGGGCGGTCGGTGGCGAGCACGTTCAGCGAGACGTTGCCGATCAGCTCCTTGTCGAGCCGGTCCTTGACGAACCGCGCGGTGAGCTTGGTGCCATCTGCGCCAGCGAGCGGGGAGGTGTTGATGCCGATGGTCATCCCGAGCGAAGGCTCGTCGACGGTGATGGGCGGCAAGGCGATGGGGTTCACCGGGTCAGCCAGGGTCTCACCGATGGTGATGTCGGGGAAGCCGGCCACGGCCACGATCTCACCGGGGCCAACCTCTTCGGTCTCGACGCGGTCGAGGTTCTCGGTGACGTAGAGCTCGGTGATCTTCGAGCGCTCGAAGGTGCCGTCGACTCGACACCAGGTCACCTGCGCACCGCGCTTCAAGGTGCCGTTGTGCACTCGGCACACGGCCAAGCGACCGACGTAGGGGGAGGCATCGAGGTTGCAGACCAGGGCCTGGAGGCCGTGCCCCTCCTCGTAGACCGGGGCGGGGATGTGCTCGATGATGGCGTCGAAGAGTGCGGTCAGGTCGGTGGTGGGCTGCTCGTAGTCCGTCGAGGCCCAGCCATCGCGGGCGCAGGCGTACAGGATCGGGAAGTCGATCTGCTCTTCGTCGGCGTCGAGGTCCAAGAACAGCTCCTCGACCTCAGCGACGACCTCCGCGATGCGGGCGTCGGGGCGGTCGACCTTGTTGATCAGCAGCACGACGGGGAGCCGGGCTTGCAGCGCCTTGCGCAGCACGAACCGCGTCTGGGGGAGGGGTCCCTCCGAAGCGTCGACCAACAGCAGCACGCCGTCGACCATGTTCAGCCCGCGCTCGACCTCGCCACCGAAGTCGGCGTGACCGGGGGTGTCGATGATGTTCAGCTTCACGCCGTTGTAGCGAATCGACGTGTTCTTGGCGAGGATCGTGATCCCCTTCTCTTTCTCGAGATCGCCAGAGTCCATGACGCGCTCCGCCACGTCGGCGTTGGCCCGGAATGCTCCCGTCTGCCAGAGCATTGCGTCGACCAGGGTCGTCTTTCCATGGTCGACGTGGGCGACGATGGCGACGTTGCGGATATCAGTTCGTTGTTCCATGAGCCTCTCCGACGTTAGTGCCGCTCTGGCACCCCACCCGACCGGGCCCTCACATTGCCTGGTTGGGCTGCATCTGGGCGGCCAGCTGGAGCACTCGAGCGTTGACCCCAAGTGCGCTGCGGCGGAGCGCCGATGGGGTGACCTCTAAGACGACCGCCTGGCCTTGGGCACCGAAGAGTCCAACCATGCGTGCGGGAGGCACCCGGTCCCTCGAGGCCAAGGTGGCGGCCAAGGCAGCAGCGCCCAAGGTGATCGCACTGGCCTCGGTCGGCCCGCCGGGGAGGATGAGGAGCCGAACCTCGCCCCCCGAGGGATGCGCAGCTGCACGCTTGGTTGCCAGCCGAACCTCTGCGCGCCCGCGCAGGACGAAGCCACCATCGGGGTGCGCCACGACGTCGTCGGGTGCGCCGACGGTGGGGTGCGTGCCGAGCTCGGACCAGCGGACGGCTACCCAGAGCTCGGTGGCGTAGGCGGTGGCCTGGGACATGGCCTGGGCGCTGGCACCGAGGGGGGCCGTGCTCAGCCAGTGGGCCAAGGAGCCGTTCCGCTCACGGCCATCGGCCAAGCGCTGCTCTAAGCGTTCGACCTCGAGCGCAACACCGTCGCTCGGGTTCGACGCCAGACCCCACACGCAGCTGCGGACGGCTGGCAGCCCGAGGGTCCGGCGCGCCGTCAGCGGCGACCAGCTGAAGGGGCGATCGTCGTGGCGGGCGTGGCTGAGGGCGTACGCGTCGAGGCGGAGCTGGCGCTGGCGGCCCCAGGCAGCAGCAGCAGGGGCCATGGCCATCACGAGCTGAGCGACCTCCTCGGCATCCAGTGCGGAGCCGCCTTCGGTGGGTGCCAGCAGCGCAGCGGTGACCTCGGCAGCGGTGATGAGGCGGAGCGGCGCACTCACCGTGGTGCGTCCTCTCGGTGCGCGGCGACGGTGGCAATGGTGGCCTCCACCGTTCGGCCGAGGAGCTCATCGGTGACCGGCTCGACCTCGAGCTCGCCAGACAGCGTGGAGTAGGTCGCGATTTGGAAGGGGGCTGCCCCGCTCCGGAGGGTCTCGAGGAGGGCCAAGAAGTGCAACTCCTCACGATGCAGCGGATGCAGTGGGCTTGAGCGAACCTGCACGAGGCACCTCGACGCGTGGGTGGTGGCTGGTCCGCCGAGGAGCAGGTCTGCTCGGCCGACCAACACCACCGACCCACCCGCCAGCCGTGCCCGGAGGGGGACCGCTGTCCGGGGCAGCCAACCGCCAGGGATCGTCGGCCACCGCTCGGCCAGGTTGGACCCATGGCGGTTGACCTCGGTGCTCAGCTGGTTGAGCGCCACTGGGTCGAGAGCATCGATGGCTGCCACGAGACCACTCGAACCTGGGTCGGCCTCGAGGGCGGCGAGGGCGTCAACCATGGGGGTGGCCGACGGCCCGAGCGTCACCTGCTGGCGGAACAAGGCGGCGACGAGCGCCCCGCGCAGGAGCTCAGTGCTGATCCCTTCTGCTCGGTTGAGGCTGGTGCCGCATCGAGCCACGGTGGCCTTGTCCAAGATGAGGGGGGCGGTTCGCCCGCGGTCGAGTACCTCGAAGAGCCCGTCTTCGAGCCACGCACGCAGACCACCGGCCAGGTTGGGGTCGATCACCGGGCGATTCCGGCGCTCACCCCTGAGGAGCTGGAGCAGCTCTCGGCCTGCCGGGGGCCGCCAGGGTGCGGGGTCTCGTCGGAGGGACTGGGAAGGGTCGATCAGCAGCATGGGGGCAGTGTGCCCGGGGGGCGTGACAGGCGTAGCCTGACCCCATGGTGCTCTTGGCAACCAACGTGGCCTTCGTCGTAACCTTTTCAATCTTCCTCGTGGCCGTGGCGGTCTTGCTCGTGCTCACCGTCCGGTTCATCATTCGACGAGCGAAGCAAGAGCGCGCCAACTACGAGGCGCACGTCCGAGACCTCACCCAATCCAAGGAGGCGTCGTGACCCGACCCATTGCTCTCGTCACCGGTGCCTCGAGCGGGATCGGCGCTGAGTTGGCGCACAAGCTCGACGCGCGGGGCTACCAGGTGGTCCTCGTGGCTCGGTCCCAACCAGCGCTCGAGCGGCTGGCCGCCGAGCTGCACGACGCCATCGTGGTGGTGGCTGACCTCTCGAGTCCCGACGGACGTCAGGTGGTGACCGAGGCGGTCCCGGTGGTGGACCTGCTCGTCAACAACGCCGGGTTCGGTGCCTACGGAGAACTGATCTCGTTGCCCGAGGCGCAGATGGTGGAGATGGTGGAGGTGAACTGCACCGCCCTCGTGGCCCTGACCGCGCACTACCTGCCGCAGTTGGTCGAGCGCCGCAGGGGTGCAGTGCTCAACGTCGCCAGCACGGCCGCCTTCCAAGCCGGCCCCACCATGGCGGTCTACTTCGCCACCAAGGCCTTCGTCCTCTCCTTCACCGAGGCGGTGGCAGAGGAGGTGCGGTCAACCCCCGTCGTCGTGACCGCCTTCTGCCCCGGCGCGTTCAGCTCAGGGTTCCAGGCGCGAGCACAGCTCGAGGAGTCCAAGCTGGTCAAGGGTCGGTCCCTCCCCAGCGCCGCTGCGATGGCCGACGCCGCGCTGAAGGCCCTCGATGCCAAGAAGGTGGTGGCGATCCCGGGGCTGGTCAACAAGGTTGGTGCCCACGGCACCCGGTTCGTGCCCAGGGCAGTGCTGCGCCGTGCCGTTGCCTACGTCCAGGCTGAGGCCTGAGCGGGCCCGCGGCCACCGTGGTCGTGCTGACAGGCACCGGTCCAGCGACGACGACGATGTCACAGCCCACCTCTAGGTTCACAGCATGGCCCTTCCCTCGTCGCAGCCGCCGTTGTGGGGTGCTGGCACCGTGACTCAGGACCCTGCGCTCGAGGGGTTCCACCCGGTGGTCGCTACGTGGTTCGCGAGCCGGTTCGCCGGTGGCCCCACTGCCCCCCAACGCCAGGCTTGGCCCGTGATCGCCGCAGGTGGAGACGTGCTCGTGGCCTCGCCCACCGGAACGGGAAAGACCTTGACCGGGTTCATGGTCGCCATCGACGCCTGCTTCCAAGCCCACGCCCAGGGCGCCTTCATCCCTGGCCGACCTCGAGTGCTCTACGTGTCCCCCCTCAAGGCACTGGCAGCCGACGTCAGGGAGAACCTGCTCCAGCCCTTGGCGGAGATCGAGGCAACGGCTGCCGCCATGGTGGTGCCGAGCCCAGTGATCAACGTCGGGATCCGCACCGGCGACTCGACGCCCGCTGAACGTGCGGCACTCGTCAAGCGCCCTCCCGAGCTCATCGTGACCACCCCCGAGTCGCTCTACCTCCTCGTCACCTCGGCCAAGGGCCGGCAGGCGCTGGCCTCGATCGAGACCGTGATCATCGACGAGATCCACACCTTGGCCAGGGACAAGCGCGGCGTGCACCTGGCGCTCAGCCTCGAGCGGCTCAGCGCGCTGGTTGGCAGTGAGGGTCGGCGCCTGCAGCGGATCGGTCTGTCGGCCACCCAGCGCCCTTTAGAGGACGTGGCTCGCCTCTTGAGTGGGGTTGGAGAGGGTCGGGTCCTCCCCGCCATCATCGACTGCGGCCACGTGCGAGGCCTCGACCTCGAAATCGAACTGCCCAGCACCGAGCTCGAGGCGGTGGGCTCTGCCACCCAGTTCGCCGAGGTCTTGGATCAGATCGCCGCCCACGTCACCGAGCACCGCACCACCTTGATCTTCGTCAACACCCGCCGGATGGCTGAACGGGTGGCCCACCAGTTGGCTGAGCGTCTCGGGGAGGATCCCGATGATCCTGATCCGGCTGGTCTTCGAGTCGCAGCTCACCATGGAAGCCTCTCGACCGCCCGCAGGAGGCTGGTCGAAGCCCGACTTCGAGCGGGGGACCTCAAGGCGCTCGTGGCGACCGCCTCACTCGAGCTCGGTATCGACGTGGGTCCGGTGGAGCTGGTCTGCCAGATCGGGTCGCCCCGTTCGATTGCTACCTTCCTCCAACGGGTTGGACGAGCGAACCACCACGTCGAGGGGACGCCCGCTGGCCGGCTCTACCCCCTCAACCGCGATGAGTTGGTCGAGTGCACCGCCCTGTTGGCTGCGGTGGCGGCGGGAGATCTCGACCAGATCGTGTTCCCCAAGCCGGCCCTCGACATCGTCATCCAGCAGGTGGTGGCTGAGGTGGCGGCCCGGGAGGAGGTGGGGCTCGAGGAGCTCTACACCTTGGTGCGCCACGCGGCCCCCTTCGAGCACCTCGAGCGAGAGGACTTCGATGAGATCCTCGAGCTCGCCGGCCGGGGGATCTTGACCGGGCGGGGGAGGCGGGGGGCGCACCTGCACCTCGACACCGTCGACGGGGTGGCCCGGCCGAGGAAGGGGGCGAGGCTGACCGCCCTGCTCAACGGCGGGGCGATTCCTGAGACCGGTGACTACAAGGTGGTGCTCGACCCCGAGGGGGTCACCTTGGGAACCATCCACGAGGACTTCGCCATCGAGTCCGCACCCGGTGACGTGTTCCTCCTTGGGACGCACCCTTGGCGCGTGCGCAAGGTGGAGACCGGGGTGGTGCGAGTGGTCGACGCCGAAGGGGCGCCCCCCTCGGTGCCATTCTGGTTGGGAGAGGCTCCAGCGAGAACTGCCGAGCTGTCCCACTGGGTGGGCGTGCTCCGCAGCGAGGCCGAAGCTGCGCTGCGTGCGCACGAGGCCAATGCCTTGCCGAAGAGGATCTGCGACCTGGCCAAGGTGTCTCGGGTGGTTGGTGAGCAGGTGGCCACCTACCTCGCTGCGTGCTACGCCGCCCTCGGGCAGTTGCCCACCGAGCACCACCTCGTCGTAGAACGCTTCTTCGACGAGGCGGAGGGATCCCAGTTGGTAGTGCACTCGCCTCACGGTGGTCGGATCAACCGAGCGCTCGGTCTGGCGCTGCGAAAGCGCTTCTGCGTCACCTTCGACTTCGAGCTGCAAGCGGCTGCCAACGACGACGCCATCGTCATCTCCCTCGGTCCCCACCACAGCTTCCCGCTCAGCCAAGTGCCCAAGATGGTGCGCTCGGACCAGGCGGTGGCCGTGCTGACCCAAGCCGTGCTGCCGCACCCCATGCTCCAGGCCCGGTGGCGCTGGAACCTCAACCGTGCCCTCGTCGTGGCGCGCACCTCCTCAGGGGGCCGGCGCCCGATCCACCTCCAGCGCATGGAGTCCGAGGACCTGCTCGCCGCCACCTGGCCCAGCCTGGCGGCCTGCCAAGAGAACGCCCCTCCGGGTCCGATCCCCATCCCAGACCACCTCCTCGTCCGCCAAGCCATCACCGACGTTCTGTCCGAGCCGATGGACGCCGATGGACTGGTGGCCCTGCTCGAGGGCATCGAGTCGGGGGCAGTAACCGTGAGCTTCGTCGAGTCCGCCACGCCGTCACCGCTCGCGCACGGCATCTTGACCGCCCAGCCCTACACCTTCTTGGACGATGCTCCCCTCGAGGAGCGCCGCACGAGAGCAGTGCCGTTGCAGCGTGGTCTCCCCGAGCTCTCCGACGTGGTGGCGGGTGGCTCGGCGGTGCTCGACCCGGTGGCCCTCGCCGAGCTGCTCGAGGTGGTCGCACCCAAGGTCCGCTCGGCTGATGAGCTGCACGACCTGTGCTGTGACCTCGTGGTGGTGCGGCCGGTCGAAGCGTGGCAGGGCTTCGCCGACCAGCTCCGTTCCGCAGGTCGCCTCCAGCTGCTCGAGGGGAACTGGGTGCCCAACGAGACCCTCGAACGTGCACGAGCCCTCGGTGAGGACGACGACGCAGCCGCCGAGTGCCTCCGTGGCCACCTCGAGGTGGCCGGCCCGGTTCGACTCGGCCAGCTGATCGACGCAGGTCCCCTCGGTGCCGGGCCGCTGCTCGGGGCACCGTTGACCGAGCTCCGGGCAGCGACCGCCATTCGGCGGCTCGAGGCCCAGGGCTTCGCCATCGAGCTGACCGACGGACGCTGGTGCGCTCGACACCTGTTGGTGCGACTCCACCAGCGCAGCGCGGGGCGGCGCCGGCAGTCGATCGACGCGGTGCCCATCGCCACCTACCTCGACCTCTTGGCGGAGCTCCACCACGTGGCCCCCGGCACCCAGGTGCACGGCCCGGAAGGTCTGCTGGCCGTGCTCGAACAACTCCAGGGCCTCGAGCTCCCCGCTGGAGACTGGGAGGAGCACATCCTGCGAGCCAGAGTGGCGGACTACGACCCCCGGTGGCTCGATGAGCTCTGCCTCGCTGGCGTGGTCACCTGGGTTCGCTTGACGCCGAAGGCACCTCAGGCCCGGAGTGGCCGTCCTCGTGGGTCCCAGAGCCCCTCCTCAGCCACCCCGCTGGCGCTCGTGGTGCGTGACGACCTCGGGCTCTGGCTCGACGCCGTGCGCCAAGGGGTCGACCCCGAGGTGCCGAGCACCGGGGCTGCTGCCGACCTCTACGAGGTGCTGTCGAGCCGGGGGGCGATGTTCCGCGGTGAGCTGACCGAGGCGGCTGGACGCCTCCCGGCCGAGATCGACGAGGGACTGTGGGAGCTCGTGGCTCGGGGCGTGGTCCACGCCGATGCCTTCGGGGCGGTGCGGTCGCTGCTCTCGGCCCGATCCCGCTGGGCGACGCGTCAGCGGCAGGGTCGCAGTCCGCTCGTCACCCGGTCGGGGCGTCGGCCGTCGAGGTCGAGTGCGCCGGGCGAGGGACGCTGGTCGCTCCTGCCCTCGAGCGCGCGCCACTTCGGACCAGGGGTGATCGATCGAGAGGACCTCGCCACCGAGGTCGCGATCCAGCTGCTCGAGCGGTGGGGGGTGGTGGTCTTCGAGCTGTGGTCTCGGGAGGCATTCGCCATGCCCTGGCGAGAGGTGTCGAGGGCGCTGCGCCGGCTCGAGGCCCGAGGCCAGATCGCGGGCGGACGGTTCATCGCGGGCATCTCCGGTGAGCAGTTCGCCCGCCACGACGTGGTCGAGGCGCTGGCATCGAGAACACCCGCAGCGTCGCCCATCACGGTGTGCGCGGCCGATCCACTCAACCTCACCGGCATCATCGTGCCGGGACCTCGGGTGCCGGCGGTTCGACATCGGCAGGTCACCTTGCACCGTGGCCAGCTGGTGGAGGGAGCAATCGCCTGATCAGCTGGGCGCGCAGTAGTCCGAGGCGTTGAGGAACTGGACGGTGTTGTAGGTGCCGTTCCACGGCGCCTTGTTGAACCGGGTGATCTGGCTCTCGAAGGCGGCCTGGTTCTGGGCCGCGGTCGTGCCCTTGACCGCCCAGTCGCTCGGGCACCAGTCGTTGAAGGAGATGATGCCCTCGATGTTGGGGCCTTGGGCGATCTTGGGGTTGATCGTCGGCGGGGCGATGACCTGGGCCAGTCCGGTCTTGGGGTTGGTGGCGGTGGTGAGGTTCCATGCCACCGCCAAGAACTCGGGAATGGCCAGCTGGGAGAGGCCGTAGGTGTTGTACTCGTACTGGTCGGAGTAGACCCCCGGGCGCAGCTTGGGGTCCACGCCCCGCAGCCCCGCGGGCCAGCCGGCCATGAGCTGGGTCCACTTGGCGGTGGAGGCCGGGCCCGGTGGGCCATCGAGCCCAGAGTGCAGGT
>CAINFA010000189.1 GCA_903847955.1 uncultured Actinomycetes bacterium | reverse complement strand
CCAACCTCACCGATGCGAACCTGACCCAGGCGAGGGTTGACGGCCTCAACCTCGACTCGGCCAACCTCACCGGGGTGATCTCGAGCGGCCTTGAGGGCGCGCCGAAGAACGTGCCCGCCCCCTTCCTGTTCTTCGAGGGCACCCTCGTTGGTCCCGGCGTCGACGTCTCGGGCCTGAACTACGACGGCGTGTCGCTCAACGGGATCAACGTCAAGGGCTTCGACATTCAAGGAGCTGACCTCAGCGGTGCTGACCTGGCTGGCGTGATCTCGGGCGACCTCGTCGGCACCCCCGCCGCCCTGCCCAAGGGATGGTCGCTCATCAACGGCTACCTCGTTGGCCCCGGTGCCAACCTCGAGGGTGCCCTGCTGTCCAACCAGAGCTTGGCCAAGACCAACCTCGACGGGGCAGACCTGACCGGTGCCTGCTTGAGCGGGGTCACCTCGGGGGACATCATCGGCACCCCGAAGTCCCTTCCCCTCGGCTACGACGTCAGGGGCGGCTTCCTCACCGGCTTCGAGGTGAACCTCTCGGGTGACGACCTCTCCGGGCTGAACCTCGACAACGTCGACCTCAAGGGTGCCAACCTCTTCCAAGCCAACCTGTCGGGTGCCTCCATCCGCGAATCGTTGCTGACCGGCGCCCACTTGGCCTACGCCAACCTCACCGGTGCCGACCTGAGCGGCTCGGCCATCAACGACGCCAACTTCACCGACGCCACCTTGACCGGGCTCACGGCGATGAACCTGTGGGGCCCGCCCACCAACCTGCCGGCGCCGTACCAGTACATCGGCGACGCCATCGTTAGCCCCGACAGCGGGCTGGCTGGGATCGACCTCGGTGGGGTCTCCTTCGACGGCGTGAGCTTGGCCGGCTTCAACCTCGACGGCGTGGACCTCTCCGAGGCTGACCTGGCCGGCGTCCGTTCGGGCAAGATCAGCGGCACCCCTGCCGGGCTGCCCGACAACTGGCGCATCGTCGCTGGCTACCTGGTCGGACCTGGGGCGGACCTCACCGGCGCCAACCTGTCGGGCTTCAACCTCAGCCGCCTCGACCTCGACGGCGCCCTCCTGGCCGGGGCCAACCTGGCCGGCGTCCGCTCGGGTGCGATCCTGGGCACCCCGGCCTCGCTGCCGACCAACTGGAGGCTCGTCGGCGGCTACCTCGTTGGCCCCGGTGCCAACCTGATCAAGGCCAACCTCGTCGGGGCGAACCTGGTCGGGGCTGACCTGGCCAGTGCCAACTTGCTCTTCGCTACCTTGACCAAGGCCAACCTCTCCAAGGCCAACCTCAATGGTGCCAACCTCAAGGGAGCCACCATGCTGGGCACCAACCTCAGCGGAGCGTTGCTCGTCCGAGCCATCGTCACTGGTGCCAACCTCTCCTTCGCTACCTTGAAGGGTGCGCTCACTTCGGGTGCCAACTTCGAATCGGTCCGCTGGGCCGACACCGCCTGCCCAGACGGCGTGGTCAGCACCAAGGTGGGGAACACCTGTGCGGGGCACCCACGATCAAGCGCTAGCCCGAACGAGGCTGAGCGCACGAAGGGCAAGAACACGGCTCTACGGGGCATATGGCGGAGGTCGCAACGAGCGACCCGCTTGACCCCGGGGCGTTGTGGACTGGACCGACGTACCGTTTGGCCAGTTGCTGACGGAGGTAGCTAGCGGCTCGTCTCCACCTCGACGGGTCATGACCCGTCTGGTGCCAGGAGCTTGGATTCACACCGAACCCTTACCCCTCCAAGGGGGTAGCGGAGGGGACGCGGGCGTAGGGTTGGTCAGCACTCCTCGAAAGGACTCCCATGCGCCGAACCCTCTCTGCACTCGCGATCGCCTGCACCGCTGCCAGCCTCACCACCGGGATCTCGACCACCGCCGGGGCCGCCACGGCCCACGCAACCTCTGCAGGTTGCAACGCCATCACCAAGAGCCTTGCCGTCGGTGATGGGTTCGCCAAGGCAACTGGCCCCAAGGTGACGCCCTACAACTACTCCAAGCTCTCGGCCAACCCTGCCAACGCCCTTGGGACCACCATCGACTTCGGCGCCAAGGCCCTCGTGGTGTCCTGCGTGAGCCCGAGTGACCTGGCCAAGCTCTCGGTCATGGCCCAAGGCAAGAACAAGCCGACGATGAGCGCAACTCGCTACATGGCCTACCTCGTGCAGCAGTCACAGGGGGCGATGAACAAGACCATCGTCGATGGCGTGGCTGACTACCTGGACTTCGGCAACGGCAAGGAGGATGGCCTCGGCTCGACCGCGTCGGCCGCCACGGTCCGACTCGATGCCTGGGTGGAAGGGAACTACATCTTCCTGACCTTCATCGCCCCGGTGCAGACCAAGGCGCCGAGCGACCTCGTGCAGTTCATCACCTCCACCCACCGCCTCTTCGCCTGAGGTCACTCTCCCTGATCGGGCGAGCGGGTCCAGGTAGTTGGTGGAGCTGGTCACTTTGAGGTGCGGTCGCCGCTCTCGCCAACGTTTGGCGCCGTGAGGTGTTCCACCATGGCCAGCATCGCCACTCGGTGGTCGCAGCGGTCGCTGACCGAGCTCGAAGGTGGTCCCACGCCAACGACAGTGGCTGGCCTCCAGTCGCTCCACTGCACCACGTCCTCTTCAGGACCGTGGGTCGCTCATCGCTGGGGTAGTGCACCGCTCCACGTCGTGTGGGATCAACCCCACGCTTCCTCGTGGCGGGCAGCCATCTTGGGCAAGGTGAATGAGGCCAAGAAGAACACGGCCACGAGTGCCACCTGCACCAAGAGGGCATTGCGGAACCCGAGGTCCGAGCGACCCGTCGTGGCCTTGGCGAAGAACACCGTGCCGAAGAGCGCCACGCCGACCGACGCCGCGATGTTCTGCACGGCCGACAGCACCCCTGAGCCCGAGCCCACGTGCTCGGTGGAGATGGCCGAGATGATGATGTCGAACAGGGCAGCCACCACGAGCCCGGTGCCGAGTCCCGAGAGCACCATCCCCGGCACCAGCTGCCACAAGGTGAACTGCTCGACGTTGCCGAGGGAGACGAAGAGCACGACGGCGCCGACGATCTGGGCCACCGCACCGATCTGGAGGACCTTGCGCCCGAGCTTGTCGGCCAGCACCGCTCCAGAGAGCATGCCGCCAATGGCGGTGCCCAAGGCGATGGGGACGTTGCCGAGCGCTGCTTGGGAAGCGGTGTAGCGCTCGCCGATCTGCAAGAAGAGGGTGACCACCAGGTAGACGCCGGTGAACCCGCTGAAGAACAGGGCGAGGCCGCCGAGTCCGGTGGCGTAGCCAGGCTCCTTGAAGAGCCCACTCTCCACGAGGGGCGCCTTGCCCTTGCGCTCGACGGCTCGATTCCGCACCACGAAGAGCCACAGGCCGAGCACCGAGGCAGCCATCGACACCCAGGTCCACAGCGGCCAGCCGGCGGTGCGGCCTTGGATGAGCGGGAGTACGAGGAGCGACGCAGCGATGGCGATGATGGCGGTGGAGAGCAGGTCAATGCCTACCGTGGCATCAGCCTTCGTCTTCGGGAGCACCACGAAGGCGGCGATGCCGGCCACGATGCCGATCGGGACGTTCACCAAGAACACCGAGCGCCATCCCAGGTTGAAGAGGTTGGCTTGGATGAGGAAGCCGCCGATGATGGGACCCAAGATGCCACCGAGCCCGAACACCGGCCCGAAGACGGCGAAGGCCTTGCCGAACTCCTGGGGCGGGAAGGCCTCACGGATCATGCCGAATCCCTGGGGGAGCAGCATGGCGGCGGCGAAGCCCTCGAGGATGCGGAAGACGATCAGGCTCGAGACCCCCGGTGCGACCGCACAGGCCAACGAGGCGATGGTGAAGGTGACCACGCCGAAGAGGAACATCTGGCGCCGCCCGAAGCGGTCACCGAGCCGTCCGCCGAGCACGAGCGCTGCCCCGAGGGCGAGCGAGTAGCCGCCGATGATCCACTGCAGCTGTGAGGGGGTGGAGTGCAGGTCAGCCTTGAGCGAGGGTCCCGCCACGTTGACGATGGTGGAGTCGAGGAGGTCCATGATCTCGGCGGTCAACATCACCGCCAAGATCCACCACCTCCACGGGTGGCCGGTTGGGGCTGTGGGAGGTGAGGAGGGCTCGGTGTGCACTCGGCCACCCTATGGGTGCCCCGGGCCCATCAGCCTCGGGGCGCAGGAGCTGTTAGGCGGCGAGGAGCTCTCGCTCGTCGAGGAACGACCACCAGGCCTGGGCCGAGGCCAGCGCACCGGCGGTGAACCGATCCCGCTCTGCGGTGGTCGCAGCGTCGATGGTCCACGCAGCGTGGTCGTCCTCCAAGCTGGCGTGCAGCGTCCAGAAGGCGCAGCCTTCGGCGTCGAGGCCGTAGTGGGTGGCCAAGCCATCCCCCTTGGAGGCGGCCACCTCGGCCGCCTGGAGCTCGTAGCCAGCCAGCACGCCTAGAGCGAACGACGGGTCGGTGACCGCTGAGCGGTAGAGCGAGCACAGTGCGGCCATGGCGGGCGAGGCATCGGCCTCAGGTGCACCAACTGCACGGGCGAAGCCCTCGAAGAGCTCGAGGTGGCTCACCTCGCCGTCGACCTCGTCAGCCAGGTTGGCGGCCACGAGGGCCCGGGCAGTGTCGGAGTCCAAGTGCTCGATGAGCTCGGTCAAGAAGCCGGGCAACATGGCCTCGAAGTACCGGTACTGGCTGGCGTAGCTCGCCAGCTCTCCCTCGTGGAGCGCACCGGCTTCCCAGCGTCGGTAGAAGGGGTGCTCCAGCAGGCGGTAGCGGTCGAGGCTAGCAACGAGGTCCATCCCCGAACGCTAGCCCTTGGGATGCCCGTGCGCCCGGTTGTCCCTACAGCGAGCGGATGACGGTGACGACCTTGCCGAAGACCGAGACCTCGTCGGGCCGGTACTCGATGGGGGAGAGGGTCGGGTTGGCCGGGATCAGCACCACCGAGGTTGCGGTGGAAGAGAACCGCTTCACCGTCGCCTCCTCGCCAGGGATGCCAGCCACCACGATCTCGCCGTTCTCGGCGGTGGGCTGCTGGCGGACCACGACGTAGTCGCCATCGAAGAT
>CAINFA010000188.1 GCA_903847955.1 uncultured Actinomycetes bacterium | reverse complement strand
GGGCGATGCGACCAAGGGCCAAGAGGCGCAGCAACCGGAGGCTCTGCAGGGGTCGGAAGACGGGCAGGACCACCAGCGCCAGGTTCAGGAGGTGGTGGCGCACGTAGGCCATGCGGTCCGGTGCCAGGTTCAACTTGATGAGGTACTCGGCCAGGTAGCAGAGCCAGATGGTGACGTTGATCACGTTCACCACCGAGTTGGCGGTGCCGCTCAGTGGCCGCAGGAGGGGGTAGATCAGGACCGGCAGCCAGAACAGCGCCAGGAGCGCCATGGGGAACTCGATCCGAGTGGTGAATCGTTCGTAGCGTTCCGCAGATCGTGGGTGTGCCGAAGGAGCCACGGCGCAACCCTAGTGAAGGCGTACCGGGCCTCCTCTCAACGTGGAACTCTGGTGGCCTGCCAGCCTCGGGCTGACATGGGCAGCGCCACGGTGCCCTCGGGGCTGACGTGCTCCTCGAGTAGTGGCTGGGCCTCGAGGCGGATCCGGTCGTGTGCTCCCTGTTCGGCCACCAGCACCCCCGAGAAGGTGCCCATCAGGCCGAGGATCTGCTCGGGGGTGCGCGTCCAGGTCCACCGGTGCTCGGTGCTGGTGGGGTCTTCAAAGGGGAGCTCGGGTGGAACCTGCTGCCCCTCGTGGTGGTAGCGGGCGGATGGTGAGGGCCCGCCACTGGGTTCGCGCAGCGCCGCCAAGCTCGCCACCCACTCCACGCTGCGGTCGAAGCCGTTCCACAGCAGGCCCATGGTGCCGCCGTCAGCGAGCACCCGAGCCGCCTCGGCCCCGGCACGTGCCGGGTCGCACCAGTGCCAGGCGGAGCAGATGGTGAGTACCTCGACGCTGGCGTCGGGGAGCGGGAGATCCTCGGCCACCGCCTCGTGTACCTCGAGGCCCGGCGAGCCTCGACGGAGCTGGGCGGCCATGGCAGGGTCAGGCTCGACCGCGGTCACCTGCGCCCCGAGTCCAATCCAGGTCCTCGTGGCCAACCCGGTGCCGGCCGCGACGTCGACCACCTTGGTGCCAGTGGAGATCCCGAGCCAGCGGCCGATCTCGGCAGGCATGGCGGGACGGAAGGCGTCGTAGCGCTCGGCCACCTGGCCGAAGGAGCGAGCCCGGCCTGCCTCGAGGTCGTCGGTCACGGCTTGAGGAGCCCGGGGGCGAGGCGGGTCTCCACCACGCCCTCTGCTGTCTTCTCCACTCGGTACGCGGCTGGTCCGGTGGCGGGGTCGACCTCGCTATCGGTCAGGACCTCGATGGGTTCGATGCCCTCGTAGAGGATGCCCACGTGGTCATCGGTGGCGAATCCCAAGGGAGCAAGCGTTCCGTCGCCGATGAGCTGGTGGAGCAGGGGTCGGCGCTGGGCTTCGGAGTCGTAGTGCACGCCGTTGGCGTAGGGGAGCAATCCCAGACCATTGGTGACGGGACGCAGCTCAGGCCCCCAGGAGTCGGTGGTGCCGCCGGTGTGCCAGCACAGCGAGCCGGCGGAGACCCCGCCGAGCACCACGCCCTGTTCCCAGGCTGCCGCCATGGCGTCGCCGACGCCGTGCAGCTGCCAAAGGGCGAGGAGGTTGGCCACCGACCCACCTCCCACCCAGACCAGGTCCGAGCCGCACAGCCGCTCGGTGGGATCGGCCGAGGGCTGGGTGAACAGCTTGAGTTGGGTGACGTCGCAGCCGGCTGCGTTG
>CAINFA010000187.1 GCA_903847955.1 uncultured Actinomycetes bacterium | reverse complement strand
CGCGCTGGCCATGGGCGCTGCCAAGGCCATCTTGGTCTCGGACGACGCCCTCAAGGGCTCTGACGCGCTGACCACCGCCAAGGTGCTGGCCGCGGCCATCAAGCGCACCGAGTTCGACCTCGTGCTCGCCGCGACGGAGTCC
This sequence comes from uncultured Actinomycetes bacterium, assembly GCA_903847955.1. Classification (GTDB taxonomy): domain Bacteria; phylum Actinomycetota; class Acidimicrobiia; order Acidimicrobiales; family RAAP-2; genus CAINFA01. Next base: position 4,667 of record CAINFA010000187.1, on the reverse strand, counting down.
TCCGACGGCTACACCGGCACCACCCCGGTCCAGCTGGCCGAGCTGCTCGGGCTCCCCTCGATCACCTTCGCCAAGTCGGTCAAGGTCGATGGCTCGACGGTGACCGTCGACCGCCAGACCGAGGCCGGGTACGACGTGGTGACCTCGCCGCTGCCTGCGGTGGTGACCGTCACCGCCGGTGTGGTCGAGCCTCGCTACCCCAGCTTCAAGGGCATCATGGCGGCGAAGTCCAAGCCCGTCGACCAGGTGACCGTCGCTGACCTTGGCCTCGGTGCCGCAGAGGTCGGCCTCGCTGGCGCTGGCCAGACCATCACCAACGTGGCCGATGCTGAGGCCCGCCAAGCCGGAGAGATCGTGGTTGACGAGGGTGACGGTGCGTCCCGCATCGTGGCGTTCCTCGAGAACCTCAAGGTCATCTAGCCCACCCCCCGATCGCACCCGAACCGAACCCAGGAGATCTGCACCACCATGGCCATCGACAAGATCCTCGTCGTCGTTGAACTGACCGACGCCGGCCCCACCGCCACCTCCCTCGAGCTGCTCACCGCAGCGCGCTCCCTCGCCACCTCGGTTGAGGCCATCACCTGGGGGAGCGGCACCGCCGCCGCCGCAGCGGTGGTCGGCAGCTACGGTGCCACCACCCTCCACGACGTCGGTGACCTCGCCGGCTCGCTGCCCGGCGTTCCCGTCGCTGGTGCGATCGCCACCTTGGTAGGCTCGCTGTCGTCGAGCGCGATCCTCATCCCGACCAGCTACGACGGTCGTGACATCGCCGGCCGGCTGTCGGCCAAGCTCAACCTTCCTGTGCTGACCAACATCACCGGGCTGAACGACAACGGAACGCTGTCGACCGAGCACCCCATCTTCGGTGGGACCCAGATCGTCCACGCCAGCTTCACCGGCTCGGGCCCCGGCATCTTCGTGGTGCGGGCCAAGTCCTTCGCCGCTGAGCCGGGCACCGGTGCCCCTGCTGCGGTGGTGGCAGCTCCTGCCCCCGCCGCCTCTGCGACCAGCGCCGCCACCATCGTCGAGCGCCACGTCGAGGAGCGCACCGGTCCCAAGCTCGATGAGGCTGCTGTGGTGGTCTCGGGTGGCCGTGGTCTTGGTGCTGCGGAGAACTACACCTGGATCGAAGAGATGGCCAAGTTGCTCAACGGTGCCGCTGGCGCGAGCCGGGCCATCGTCGACGCTGGCTGGGTGCCCTACTCCCACCAGGTCGGCCAGACCGGCAAGACCGTCAAGCCCACGCTGTACCTCGCCTGCGGTATTTCGGGCGCCACCCAGCACTTGGTGGGCATGAAGGGCTCGAAGAACATCATTGCCATCAACAAGGACCAAGAGGCGCCCATCTTCTCGGTGGCTGACCTCGGCATCGTCGGCGACGTGCACAAGGTGGTCCCGGCCTTGATCGAAGCCCTCAAGGCCCGAGGCTAAGGCCCCCTCCGTCCTGTTGGACGGGGATCAAGAGCGAGGTCAACCTCCCAGGTGCCTCGTTGCGCCCGACCACGAGTGGTCGAGCTCGCTCAGACCAGTGGCCAAGGGTAGGGCGGCCACGGACGGTCCTCATCGGGCGCAGGGAGAATCCCAGATTCGAGGAGCGCTGCCGCCCGTTGGGTGGTGGCAGCGCACTCGGTCGGTGAGAGCAGTTCGCCGACCAGCGGCGGGAGGCCCTCAGTGACCAACCGCTCGAGGGCACAGGTCGCTCGCTCGGTCAGGGGCTCGCCGGCGAAGTCCCAGATCACGGTCCTGAGCTTGTCCTCCTCGTGGAAGCACAGCCCGTGGTCGATACCCGCAATGCAGCCATCGGCGAGGAGCACGTGACCCGACTTGCGGTCTGAGTTGTTCGCCACGACGTCGAAGGCGGCCAGCGTCTGCAAGACGTCCGCGTACTGCGGGTCCTCGGCCATGGTGAAGTAGTGCGAGATCCCGTCCTCGTCGACGTAGGCCTGGAGGGAGCCCACGCCGAAGGGGCCGTCAACCCGGACCACCGTCACCGGGATCAGTCCGGCGTCGAAGGCTCGACTGAGCTCGTAGGCGGCTACCTCACGACGCCAGAGTCCGGCGGGGAAGTCCCACAATGGCCGCTCGCCACGCTCGGGCTTGTAGACCCCGGTGATCGAGGTGCTGCCGCTCGTGACCGTCACCACCAAAGTGGCATTGGACGAGTTCGTGATCCGGCCTTCAATCTCGATCGCACCCTCGGTGAGGATGCGGGCAACCTCGACGTCATCCACCTCAGGTGATGGGCGCTCGGAAGCCATTGGTCCGTGGGCAGTCGTGCCCTCGAGGGTCGAGCGGCAGCGCGCACAGCGGGCACGGCGGTCGTCCAGCCTCCACCAAGGTGGTGGCCTTGATGGCGAAGGCACCCGCCTGCTCCTTGGTCACGGTGATGAGCGCCCGGTCCGTCGGCTCCTCGTCGGCCCCAGCGATGGCTTCGAGCAGGACGGTGATGCGGTCCCGCTCCTCGTCCAAGGCGACGTTGACCTCACCGACGGAGAAGTCGATGACGAGGTCGTCGACCTCGAGGTCGAGCTGCTCGGGGAGGTGGGCTGGACGGCCCATGGCCTTGACGACTCGGGCCAGGTAGGTGGCGAGGGACGCCACCTGGAGCTTCTCGACCTTGACCGTCAGCAGCGACCGACCCTGGCGAACTTGGAGCAAGAACAGCCTGCTGCCAACCTCGCCGATGACCCCGACGGTGAACCGGTCGGGCTGGTCGAAGATGAGATCGCTCACGATGGCACCAGCTCGGACAACGTGGCGGTGGCGTTGACCCCGAGCACGAGCACCCCGTGGTCTGCGACGAGCAACGTCGTGATCGAGCAGGGGGAGATCACGAGCTTCTGGAACAGGTCGAGCGGGACCCCTGCCGCACTGGCCACGATGGCCTTGATCGGATCGGCATGGGAGACCGCCACGATGCTCGAGCCGCGGTGGGCTCGGGCGAGTTCGAGCACGGTCTCAAACCCACGTCGCTGCATCTCGAGGAAGGACTCCCCGCCGGGGAAGCGGAAGGTCGAGGGGGCACCCTGGACGGTCCGCCACGCCGCCAGTTTGGACAGCTTGGCGAGGGACTGCCCCGTCCACTCGCCGAAGTCACACTCGAGGAGCCCTCGGTTGGTGATCGTCTTGAGGCCGAGTGCCTTGGAGATTGGTGCGGCGGTCTCCTTGGTGCGCTCGAGGGGTGAGGCGTAGACAGCGACGGGAGCAACCGGGAGGGCAGCGAGACGCTCGGCCGCTGCTCGTGCTTGGGCGTGACCCTCCTCGGAGAGGTGCAGCCCCGGGGCCCGGCCTGGGAGAACCTTGCCGGTCGAGGGCGTCTTGCCGTGGCGCACGAGGTGCACGACGGTATGGGTCGGGGGCTTCTTGGCGGGGCGTGGCACCCGCTCATCCTAGGTTCGGGGCCGCTCGACGCGGCACCCGCTACTGGGGCTGGGGCAGTCGGCCCGGCATCGGCACCGCGGTGGCAGGCCAGCGCTTGCGTGAGACACGTGCCAACTTCCGCAGCAGCTCGAGGGCTCCTGGATCGTCGTCGCCGGGCCGCACCTCGACCGCTCCGGCCTCCACCATCTGGTTGAACAGCTCCCGGCCCTTCTCGGTCCGGATGATGGTCAGCGTCCAGTCGCTGAAGGCACCGATACCACCGGTGGAGATGTCGGCATGCTCGGCGGCGAAGTCTGGACAGGACTTGCAGCCCTCGCGGGTCCAGGCATGGGCCTCTTTGAGCGGAATCTCGTGGTAGCTACCGTCATGGGTCCACACTTGGAAGACGCCCTTGATGTTCATCTTCTTGATGGTGGACCGCTCGATGCCGTACTTGGCCTCGAAGAGCTCAGGGAAGATGGCATCGTCGAAGGTCTTCGAGCACAGCAGCCCAATGGTCAGCGAGAGCCGGCGAGCGATCTTGCCCGCCTTGCGGGTCTGCATCGCTCCAGGAGCTGAGGCTTGGCAACCCATGCCGACGAGCGCGATGCGCTCGGCGCCCGCTTCGATGGCCTCAGGGTAGGCCAAGGTGTTGGCCGAGTAGGTGTAGCGAGATCCAGCGGTGGCCATGACCGACGCCCGGTCGTTGACCATGGCCGGCTTGGCCTTCCAGGTTGAGCCATCGCCTTCGAGGGAGGAGACGAGGGCGCAGTCGATGAGGTCGTGCTCGAGGGCGAAGACCAGCAGGGCCGAGACGAGACCGCCGTCTTGGCCCACGGCGTGCAGTTCGGGGTCAGTGGCGCGAGCCAAGACGATGTCGAGGGCAACGCCCGCCACCTCTTCGTCGGTTCGCTCGCGGCCGAAGAGGTGGGTGTCGATCTCGGGCTCCCAGGTCCTGAACCGCGGGCAGGCGCGGGTGCACATCGTGCAACCTTTCTGTCCGTGGGTGCAGTCCTCGCGGCCACCGTCGATGTCGAGGTGGAAGGGCTTGTAGTGCCCTTCGAGGTCGTCGTAGTTCAGCACGTCGTGCGGACAGGCGATGATGCACGCGGCGCAGCCGGTGCACAGCCCTGAGGTCACGACCTCGGTGAACAGTTCCTTCCATTGCGGCTTCTCTGGTGGCACGTGCCAACCCTACCGAAGGCACGCCGACCCGGTGCACACCGCTACCGTGCGGCCATGCCTGAGCTGCTCGAGGTCGAGGCCTACCGTCGTGCGCTCCTGCCCTTGCTCGGCCACGAGGT
>CAINFA010000186.1 GCA_903847955.1 uncultured Actinomycetes bacterium | reverse complement strand
GCCCAGATCGCCGACCTGGTTGAGGCCGCCTCGAAGGACGAGGGTGAGGAGATCATCGAGGCCGTCGGCGCAGACCGCGAGCTCGAGGCCGACGTCTTCGAAGAACTCGACATCGAGCACCAAGCGGAGTTCGTCAACGCCCGCTCAGACGTCGAGGCCGCTCGGCTCATTGGTCGGATGAACCCTGACGATGCAGCCGACCTCATCTCCGAGGTAGAGCAGGAGCGGCGCCTCGCCGTGCTCGAGATGCTGCCCGAGCCGCAGCGCAACAAGGTCCGCAACCTGCTCAGCTACCACCCTGACACCGCAGGCGGCATCATGAGCCCTGACTTCGTGGTGGCACCGATGACCGCCACGGTTGCTGACGCCTTGGAGCTGGTGCGAACCTCAACCGCAGCTCCAGAGAACCTCAACGCCGTCTTCGTGGCCGATGAGGCCGGGGCTGTGGTGGGTTCTGCATCGGTGGTGGCCTTGATCCGAGCCAAGGGGAGTGCTGCGCTGACCAAGGTGGTCAAGGAGAACCCCATCCACATCCACGTCGATTGGGACCTCAACCAGGTTGCTCGCAAGATGAGCGACTTCAACTTGGTGGTGGCCCCCGTCCTCGACCACGAGCACCGACAGGTGGTCGGGGTTGTCACGATCGACGACGTCATCGACTTGCTGCTGCCCCAAGGCTGGCGCCGGGGCTTCGGCCCAGGTGCCAAGGGCGAGGAGTAGCGATGCGCCTCCACCGGATCCGTCGGGCCGACCGTCGCCCCACCAGCACCTCAGATGGCTCAAGTCCTGATCGACCTCCCTCGTCCGCGCCGCACGGGCGTGGACGAGTGCTGAGCCGGCTCAGCCGACTGGAGGCCATCGCCGCCTCCTGATCGGATGCCGGACTCGGAGTGACCTAACCGATTCGGCGAGGAGGTGGAGTTATGGAACGAGACGTGGAGCAGCACGAGGTCGGCCCGATCAAGGGCGCCTTCGGCACGGTGCACGACCACGATGGCGAGGGCCAGGAGGGCTGGAAGTACAAACTCCTCACCTTCTTCGCCATTTTGGGTCCCGGCATCATCGTCATGGTTGGCGACAACGACGCGGGTGGGATCTCGACGTACTCCCAGGCTGGCCAGGACTTCGGGTACTCGTTGCTGTGGGTGCTTCCGCTCCTCATCCCGGTCCTGATCGTCAACCAAGAGATGGTGGTACGGCTGGGTGCGGTGACTGGTGTTGGGCACGCCAAGCTGATCCGAGAGCGCTTCGGCAAGTTCTGGGCGTGGTTCTCGGTGGCGGACTTGTTCCTGCTCAACTTCTTGACCATCGCCACGGAGTTCATCGGCGTGGGGTTGGCGCTCGACTACTTCGGGGTGAGCCAGTACATCTCGGTCCCCATCGCCGCGATCGGCCTGATCGTCATGACCGCTTCGGGCTCGTTCCAGCGGTGGGAGCAGTTCATGTTCGTCTTCGTGGTGATCAACTTCTTGGTCATCCCACTCGCGGTGCTGTCGCACCCGAAGAGCTTCTCGTCGGTGGTCCACGGGCTGACCGGGTTCTCCATCGCTGGCGGAGCCACGTCGAGCTCAGTGCTCTTGATCATCGCCATCGTGGGCACGACCATTGCCCCTTGGCAGTTGTTCTTCCAGCAGTCCAACATCATCGACAAGCGGATCACCACGCGCTTTGTGAACTACGAGCGAGTGGACACCGTGCTCGGTTCCTTCGTGGTGGTCTTCGCTGCGGTGCTCCTCGTCTGCGTGGTGGCGGCTGGAACCTACGTACCCGGACACCACCATGGCTTCACCGACGCGCTCGGGGTGGCCCACTTGCTCGAGCACTCCGTCTCGAAGTGGGCGGGCGCCTTCTTCGCCATCATCTTGCTCAACGCCTCGTTGATTGGAGCTGCGGCGGTGACGCTCGCCACGAGCTACGCCTTTGGGGATGTCTTCACCATGTCGACCTCGCTCCACCAGGGGTGGCGTGACGCCAAGGCCTTCTACGGCGCGTTCGCCGGCATCGTCAGCCTGGCGGCCTTCTTGATCCTGCTGCCAGGCGCCCCGCTCGGGCTCATCGTCACCGTGGTCCAAGCCTTGGCGGGCGTGCTGCTGCCCTCGGCCACCGTCTTCTTGCTCTTGTTGTGCAATGACCGGGCAGTGCTCGGACCCTGGGTCAACGGGACGTGGCTCAACGTCGTGGCCATCTTCATCGTCTCGATCCTCATGGGCTTGAGCTTGATCCTCATGATCAACACCGTCTTCCCCAACCTCGACGTCACCAACGTGGCGCTGTGGCTTGGGGTTGGCCTCGGCGTCTGCTACCTCGCTGGGATCGTGGGCTTCATCGTCGCTCGCCGTCGGAATCCACCGGCCCACTACGAGTTCAGCGGGAAGCGGGAGAACTGGAGGATGCCGCCGGTGGCGCTCCTCGAGCGGCCGAAGGCCACGATGGCCAGACGCTGGACGATGTACCTCATGGCGGGGTACCTCGTGCTGGCGGTGCTCTTGCTGTTCATCAAGGGCATCACCCTCGCGGCTGGCTGAGCGCTGACTAGCCTCATGGCCATGGCGAACTCCATGCTCTGCGTACACGCTCATCCCGACGACGAGTCCCTGTTCACCGGTGGCGTGCTCGCCCTGGCGCAGCAAGCGGGGGCGACCACGACCGTGGTGACCTGTACCGATGGCCGCTACGGCTACTCCCCAGGTGAGGTGCCCTACGGCACCGAAGCCCATGACCCTGACGGGTGCGCCGCACTGCGCGCCGAGGACCTCGTTCGGGCCTGTGGGGCACTCGGCGTCAGTCGGCTCGTGCACTTCGACTACCACGACTCAGGGATGCGGGGTTGGGAGATCAACGCCGCCCCTGAGGCCTTCGTCAACCAAGACCTCGACGCCGTCGCTCGGCGAGTTGCCGCAGTCATCGACGAGGAGCGTCCTGATCTGGTGGTGACCTACGACCGCTTCGGCGTCTACGGCCACCCCGACCACATCAAGGTCTACGAGGTCACCCTTCGGGCCATCGAACTGGCCGAGCACACCCCGGCGCTCAAGCTCGTCACGGTGCAGAAGTCCGCCATCGCAGCCCTTGGCCAGCCCGACGAGAATGGCGACCTCCCGCAATGGTTGGCCGACATGGCCGAGTTCGGCTCGACCGACGACGAAGTGGTGGCCATGGTCGACGTCCGTGCAGTGCTCGCCACCAAGCGCGCTGCCATCGAGGCGCACCGCAGCCAGGTGGACAACCACTTCTTCTTATCCCTCGATGAGGGGACCTTCGAGCTGCTCTTGGGTGGCGAAGTCTTCACCGCGCTCGAGCCGACCGGCGAGGTGCTGCGTTCCTTGCTGTAACGGGAGTCCTGGCCGCTAGCCTCAGGCGATGACCGAGAACCTGACCTTGCTGGCCGTGCATGCGCACCCCGACGATGAGGCGTCTTCGACCGGTGGGATCTTGGCGCGCTACGCCAAGGAGGGCATCACCACGGTGCTCGTGACCTGCACCCATGGTGCGTTGGGCAACAGCGCTTCGGGTGCTACCCCCGAAGACGCCGAGCACGACCGGCAACTCGTCATCGACCACCGTCACGCTGAGCTCGTCGAGAGCTGTCGCCTCCTCGGGGTCACCCACCTCGAGGAGTTGGGGTACGGCGACTCTGGGATGGAGGGTTGGGCGTCCAACGACGATCCGGACTGCTTCTACCAAGTCCCCGTTGACCTCGGCGCAGCTCGGCTGCTCGAGGTGCTCGAGCGCTTCCGCCCCCAGGTGGTGGTCACCTACGACGAGTTCGGCTTCTACGGCCACCCGGACCACATCCAGGCCAACCGCATCACCCAGGCCGCGGTGGCCAAGGCGCCGTGGGTGCAGAAGCTCTACTACGCCACCATCACCCGCTCGTCGATGGACGCCATGGCCGAGCGCATGGCCCAAGCGGGCGGGGAAGTGCCCGAGTTCGATCCCCGCATGGGCACTGCTGATGCCGAAATCGGAGCGGTTATCGATTGCCAGGACGAGGTGGCCACGAAGAAAGCTGCCCTCATGGCCCACGCCAGCCAGACCGAGGGCTCGTTCTTCTTCCAGATGCCCGAAGAGGTCTTCGCGCAGATGTTCGGGACCGAGGTCTTCGTCCGAGCGCTCGACCGTTCGGGCGTATCGGGGCTGGAGGACGACCTGTTCGCCGGGCTGCGCTAGCCCCGGCGAACAGGTCAGGCTCCTAGTAGCGGTAGGTGTCGGGCTTGAAGGGTCCGTCGACGTGCACGCCGATGTACTCAGCCTGGTCCTTGGTCAGCTTGGTCAGCTTCACCCCGAGGGCCTCGAGGTGCAGCATCGCCACCTTCTCGTCGAGGTGCTTGGGCAACACGTAGACCTTCTTCTCGTAGTTCGCCGCGTTGGCGTAGAGCTCCATCTGGGCCATGGTCTGGTTGGTGAAGGAGTTCGAAATCACGAAGCTCGGGTGCCCG
>CAINFA010000185.1 GCA_903847955.1 uncultured Actinomycetes bacterium | reverse complement strand
GCAGTTTCGCCAACTTGCGGTAGGGGATGCGGAGCCGTGCGGTGGGAACGTGGGAGACGAAGGGTTCGATGGACTCCCAGTCGACGAGCTGCTTGGGCTGGACCTTGTCGCCGAGGTGTCCTGGGATGATCCGACGCATCAGGGGGCGACGGCCGGGGTCCACGCCGACCACCTCCCAGGTGTCGCCCACCTTGGCGATCTCGATCTCGTTGGCGGTGATGAGGCGCCCTCCAACCAAGTTGACCACGTGCCGGGCCAACAGATCCTCGGCCAACAGCAGTTCACCCGGGCGACGCTCGAAGCGCCGAAGGTCGACCCGCTTGCCGTCGAAGGTGGCCTTGCCTGCTTCGATGCTGGCGACCTTCTTGATCGGCACGAACAGGTCTCGACCCTCAATGCGCACCACGAGACCGGTGATGGGTGGGTGCGCAGCACCCCCGATTCTCACGATCAGGTCTTGCACCCGGCCGATGCGGCCGCCGTCGTGGTCGACGAAGGGGGCCTTGATGACGCTGGAGACGTGGATCAGCTCGAGGGTCAACCGTCTCTCCAAGGGTGGTTCAGCGGACGCACCACGCTACCCCTTGTTGAAGATCTCGTAGATGGCGAAGACGACGACACCCGCAACCACCGCGAAGCACAGCACCGCGGCCAGCACCCAGCCGATCGTCTTGGAGCCCGTGCCTTGGCCACCGGTCGAGCGCGACATGGCGATCATGCCCATGGTGAAGACCACCACCACACCCACGCCGAAGGCCAACGACAACCCGAGCACCGCGCCCATGTCCTTCCAGTTGACGTAGGTCGTCGCCACCAGAGCCGTCATGCCGCCACCTTGTGCTCAGCGGTGGGAGCACCCTCCCACTCGTCGTTGACGTTGTTCGGGTTCACCGAGCTCTTCCTCGACACGAGGAAGACCCCGCCGCATCCCAGCGCCAACAGGGCCGCCATGACGCCCACACCGGCATTGCCGCCGATGAGCTTGACCAAGCCGTAGCTGAGGGCTCCGACCGCTGCTGCAGCGGGCAGGGTGACGACCCAGGTGATGGCCATCTTGCCGAAGACGCCCCACCGCACGGCCTCGCCTCGACCGAGCCCCGCACCCACGACCGATCCCGAGCAGACCTGGGTGGTCGACAGTGGAATGCCGAAGTGCGAGGAGGACAAGATCACCGCCGCTGAGGTGGCCTCTGCGGCGAAGCCCTGGGGGGCGGCAATCTCGATCAGTCCCTTGCCCAAGGTCCGGATGATCCGCCACCCACCCACCGAGGTACCGAGCGCCATGGCCAGCGCACAACTGACGATGACCCAGTTGGGCGTGGTGGCATCTGCGCCAATGGACCCATTGGCGACGAGGGCCAAGGTCAAGATGCCCATGGTCTTCTGGGCGTCGTTGGTGCCGTGCGCGAGGGAGACCAAGGTGGCGGTGCCGATCTGACCACTGCGGAAGTAGCGCTTCGAGGTGGTCTCGTCGCTCGCTCGGGCCAGTTGGTACGCCACCCAAGTCGCCACCGTCGCCACCCCCATGGCGATGGTGGGGGCGAAGAGTGCTGGGATGATGACCTTGGAGGCGACACCGCTCCAGATCACTGCCGAAGAACCAGCGTGGACGAGCGTGGCACCGATGACCCCACCAATGAGCGCGTGGCTCGAGCTCGACGGGATGCCGAAGTACCACGTCGCCACGTTCCATGCCACCCCGCCAGCCAGCCCAGCGAAGACCACGAAGATGTCGACCGAACCTTGGTCAACGATGCCCTTGGCGATCGTCGCCGCCACCGACAGCGACAAGAAGGCCCCCACCAAGTTGGCCGCCCCAGAGAGCACCACCGCGAAGCGCGGCTTGAGCGCGCCCGTTGCGATGGAGGTGGCCATGGCGTTGGCAGAGTCGTGGAACCCGTTGGTGAAGTCGAAGGACAGTCCGACGATGACCACGAGGATGAGCGCGAAGGTGTTGTGCTCCATGGCCAATGGTTGTAGCAGGGCACGCCCGAGGCGCCATCGATCACGTCCCCAAAACGCGCTGTTTTTGAGAAGTGTTCACCAAAGGTTCAGCCTGGCGTCACCCCCGCACGCCCACCGGGCGCCCGCTAGCGTCAGGGCAAGAGCCAAGGAGGGTCATGGACTACGTCAACCTGGGCACCGCGGGACTTCGGGTGTCGAGGCTCTGCCTCGGCATGATGAGCTACGGCAACCACAGCGACCGACCGTGGGTGCTCGACGAGGCTGCGGCCGAACCCTTCGTTCGTGCCGCGCTCGACGCCGGGATCACCTTCTTCGACACCGCTGACACCTACTCCAAGGGACACAGTGAGATCGCCACTGGGCGCCTGCTGACCAAGCTGACCACCCGAGAGGAGGTCGTGATCGCCACCAAGGTCTTCATGCCGATGACCCCAGGTGAGAACGGCTGGGGGCTCTCACGCAAGCACCTCTTCGCTGCCATTGACGCGTCGCTCCAGCGCCTGGGCACCGACTACGTCGACCTGTACCAAATCCACCGCTTCGACCCCAGGGTTCCCATTGAGGAAACCATGGGAGCACTGCATGAGATCGTCCTCCAGGGCAAGGCTCGCTACCTCGGCGCCAGCTCGATGTACGCGTGGCAGTTCGCCAAGGCCAACTTCATCGCCGAGCGCAACGGATGGCATCGGTTCGTCTCGATGCAGAACCACTACAACCTGCTTTACCGAGAAGAGGAGCGCGAGATGCTGCCGCTCTGCCTCGACCAAGGGATTGGGGTCATTCCCTGGAGCCCGCTCGCTCGAGGGATGCTGGCGGGGAACCGCAAGCGAGGCGGCGTCAAGGTCACCACCCGGGCCCAGACCGACACCTTCGGCGACACGCTGTACACCGAGGAGGCCGACTTCGACGTGGTCGACGCCCTCGAGCGGGTGGCTGCGGCCCGTGATCTACCGCCGGCCCAGGTGGCCTTGGCTTGGCTGCTCCAGCGGCCTGGGGTGACCGCACCCATCATCGGTGCCACCAAGCTCGAGCACCTCAGCGACGCGGTCGCAGCCACCACCGTTGAGTTGTCGAGCACCGAGATCGCTGAGCTCGAGGCCCCTTACCGCCCCCACAGGATCCTCGGCCACTAGCCCCTGGGCGGTCTGCGCCCCCTCGAGTGGATCGGTAGCCTGCACCTATGGCACTGTCGCTCTCGCTTCGAACTCGGGTCGTCGTGGCGCTGGCCACCGTCGGTACCGTGGTCCTCGGCGCTCCCGGAACGGTGGCGCAAGCAGCGAGCACGCCCTCGATTCCGACCCCCACCAACGTCGTCGCCACCGCCGGGATCAACAGCGCGGTGGTGACGTGGACGGCGACACCTGGCCCCTACGGCGTCATCGTCCTCGACGCCAACTCCGCCCAAGTGGTCTGCACGCTCCCATCGACTGCCACCAGCTGCACCGTCACCAACCTCCCGGTCAAGGTGACCGATCAGTTCGACGTGGTCTTCGAGCCGACCTCGCCTGGGAGTGACACCTCGGCGTGGTCCAACGCCGTCAGCCCGCTCGCGGCAGCGTCGCCTCCGGTACTCACCAGTGCCCAAGGTGCCAATGGCACCATCACCGTGGGCTGGGACGCCGCAGCCACGGTCGATGCCAACGCCATCACCGGCTACATCGCCACCGTCACCGGGACCACGCATCGCTGCACCACCACGACGGCGCTCAGCTGCACGATCTCGGGCCTGACCAACGGCACGAGCTACACCGTGACGGTGGTGGCCGTCACGGCCATCGGCAACTCCCTTCCCTCAGCTGGCCTTGAGGCCGAACCTGCGGGACCCCCGAGCCCGCCGATGGTGGCTGTCGTTGGCCACGATGCGTCCGTCGTGGCGAGATGGTCGCACATCGCCCTCAACGGGGGTACCTTGGCCAGCTACACGGCCACCTTGCAGCCAGGCGCCCACCGCTGCACCACCACCGCCACGAGCTGTACCTTCACCGGGCTGACCAATGGCGTCGCCTACACCGTGACGGTCGTGGTGACGACGAACCTCGGGACCTCTCGGCCGTCAGCCCCCGGGCGCGCCGTGCCGGTCACGGTTCCGTCGCCACCCGTGCTCACCTCCATCACCCCGGGTCGAGACTCGCTCACCATCCGATGGCACCCCCCGGTGAGCACCGGCGGCGCTCCGGTGCTGGGCTACCTCGTCTACCTGGGCTGGAAGCCGGGGCACGAGAGCGCCCGCTCCACCAACTTGCTCTTGGTCCCGGCGAGGTCCACGAGCTACACCGTCTCGCTGCTCAAGCGCACGCGGCACTACTACTTGGTGGTTCGTGCCCTGAACAGCGCTGGCTTGAGCCCACGCTCGAACGAGGTCAACGGCAAGGTTCGCTGAGGCACCTCAGCGCTGCAGGCCAACCACGGCCGGGGCCAGAGCTGCCAGCACCTCTGCGGTGCGCTCCGGACCGCACAAGGGTCGCACGACGAACTTCGAGAAGCCCTCGGCGATGAATCTCTCGAGCAGACCCACCAGTGCCTCAGGAGTCGAGGGAACCACGTCGTCGAGGGGTCGGGCGCCGAGCCGGGCGCTGAGGCGCTCGAGGTGAGGTCCGTCAACCTCGGGCGTGCGGTAGGCGATCGAGACACCGAAGTGCTCCTCTGAGACCTGGCGCGATGCTGCCGCTGCGGCGGCGTGGACCCGCTCGAGACCTTTGGCCGCCTCCTCGGGGGTGATGAGGGCAGGCAGCCACCCGTCCCCCACTCGGCCAGCTCGCCGCTGGTTGGCCACTGAGGTTCCCCCGACCCAGACCTCGAGAGGATCTTGGCGTGGAAGAGGTGCAATGGCCACGCCGGCGAGGTGTCCCGCAGGCCCTTCGTGGTCGACGCGCTCTCCGCGCCACAGGGCTCGAACCACGGTGAGGGTGTCTTCGAGAACCGTCCCCAATGCCCCAGCGGGCACCCCGATGGCCGAGGGCTCTGCCCCCTGGGCGATACCGGGCACCGCCGTGACGAGTAAGCGGCCACCCGAGAGCTGGTCCACCGCCGCCAGGCGTCGAGCCAGCCGGACGGGGTTGGCACCGGTGAACAGCACGGTGGTCCCCACCTTGACGCTCGGGTGCAACGCCGCTGCCATCGTTAGGGCGATGAGAGGATCGAGGCCGGGGGACGAGAGCACCTCAGGGAGCCAGATCGAGTCGTAGTGCAACTCGGTCGTGACCTCAACGAGCTCGGTCAACTGGGCCAAGGTGACCGGGGTGCTGCCGACGCCGACGCGGATCTTCATCGCTCGAACGCCGCAATGGCCGCCATGGCCTGCTCGATGCCTGCGTCGTCGACGTCGCAGTGGGTCACGAGTCGCAGCTGCCCCGGGGCAATCGCCCCCGACCGGACGCCATGGGCCTCGAGGTGCGCGCTCAGCGCAGCATCGTCGGCGACCTCGACCACGATGACGTTGGTCGAGATCCGCCCAGGGTCGACCCCTCCCTCGGGGAAGCGGTCAGCGACCGCCTCGGCCAAGCGCCGGGCCCGACGGTGATCCTCGGCCAGGCGCTCCACCATCGTCTCGAGCGCCAGCAGGCCTGCTGCTGCGATGATTCCAGCTTGGCGCATCGCTCCACCGAGCCGCTTGCGCTCGACCTTGGCCGCCTCGATGAAGGCTCGATCCCCGGCCAACACCGAGCCCATGGGGGCGGCGAGCCCCTTTGAGAGGCACGACATCACCGAGTCAGCCTGCGCCGCGAAGGCCGAGGCCGGGTGCCCTGAGGCCACAGCCGCGTTGAATAGCCGCGCGCCGTCGAGGTGGACCTTGAGGTTTCGGGCGGCCTGGCGCACCGCTGCGAGGCGGTGGAGGTCCCAGACCGCTCCGCTGGCCGGCATGTGGGTGTTCTCGAGACTCAGCAAAGTGGGCGTGGGCTGGTGGTAGTCGGTTCCCTTGAGCTGCTCGGCAATGGCCGCAACCTCCACCATGCCGTCAGCATCGTCGAGGAGCCCGAACTGCACTCCGGCGTTGCGGGCTGAGGCGCCCAGCTCGTAGAGCACGACGTGGGAGCGTCGAGGTGCCAGCACGACATCTCCGGGGCGGGTGTGCACCCGGATGGCGATCTGGTTCGCCATGACCCCCGAGGGCACGAGCAGCGCTGCTTCCTTCCCCACGAGCTGGGCGTAGCGCTCCTCGAGGGCTCGCACCGTGGGATCCTCGCCGTAGCCATCATCGCCAACGACCGCCGCCGCCATCGCTCGCCGCATGGCTTCGGTGGGCTGGGTCACGGTGTCACTGCGGAGATCGACGATGGGGGCCACGGCGACACCCTAGCGACCACCCCTCGAGGCGCTTCCGCTCGCTAGGGTGACCTCGTGCCACGCGAGACCTCCATCCCCATCGACCCTGCGGCGCTCAGCAACCTGCACACCCTGCTCGGCATCGTGGAGGTTGAGGCCTCCGCCGACAAGGTCGTGCTCGAGGTTGAGGTCACGAACCGGGTCTGCCAGCCCTTCGGCATCCTCCACGGGGGCGTCTCAGCCCTCATGGCCGAGTCTGCCGCCAGCCTCGGGGGGTTCTTGTCGGCCCCCGAAGGCAAGGCTGTCGTGGGGGTTGAACTCAACGCCAGCCACCTCCGTTCCGTCGACCATGGGATCATCCGGGCCACGGCAACCCCGATCCGCCGGGGCAGGACGATGCAGGTCTGGGCCATCACCGTCTGCGACGACGAGGGGCGTGAGGTCTGCGCTGCCCGCTGCTCACTGGCGGTCCTCGACCGCCCATCGGTGCCCGCGAGCTGACCTGAGCGCTCCTGCAGGACGACCTGCAACCGTGCCGTGCTACGTTTCGACCCAACGCACCTGAGGCTTTGCTGAGGGAGCACCGAGGTCGAACGGGCAGCGATGCCCCAATCCACAGCTCTTGGAGGACGCAGTGGTCACCGCCCCAACTCTCGTGGTCCTCGCAGCCGGACGAGCCCGTCGTTTCGGAGGCACGAAGCCTCTGGCCCCGATCGGGCCCAATGGCGAAGCGATCATCGACTACCTGGTCTCCGACGCCGTCCAAGCAGGATTCGAACGAGTCGTGCTCGTGATCAACCCCAGTACCGGCCCCGAAATTCGTGGTCACGTCGAAGACCACTGGTCAGAGGCCTTCGTCAAGGTCGAGTTCGCCATCCAAGACGAGCCCCACGGCACCGTCCACGCCGTCTTGGCGGCCAAAGACGTCGTGGACGGCAACGGCGCCTTCGCCGTGTCCAATGCCGACGACCTCTACGGCTTCTCTGCCTTGTCGTTGCTGCGCCAGCACCTCGCTGCCGAGGCGCCGTGCAACGCCATGGTGGCGTACCACCTCCCCCGCACGGTCGTGGGTGATGGGTCGGTCACTCGAGGCGTCTGCCAGCTCGACGAGGCTGGTCACCTGATTCGGATCGATGAGCGCCGCCAGGTGCGGGCCCACATCGACGGCACCATCACCGCCGATGATGGCGATGAGCCGGTGGAGCTTGCGCCTACCAGCTTGGTTTCGATGAACCTCTGGGGGTTCTGTCCAGAGATGTGGCCCGTCTTCGAGGCCGCCATGACCAAGCCTCGCCCCACCGGTGGCGAGGTACTGCTCCCTGAGGTGGTCGACGACCTGCTCCACGGCAAGGTTCCTGGCGCCCCCTCGGCCACGTCGAGGTTCAAGGTGTTCACCTCCGATGAGCGCTGCGTTGGCGTCACCCACCCCGGCGACCTCAAGCTGGTCCAGAACTACATGATCGACCAGGTGACCGCCGGTCGACGCCAGGAGACGCTGGCGGGCTCGATCTACCGGTCCTAGGCACGATCACTGGTCGGCTGCTGCCCACGCGGCGGCGCCCCAAGTGACCAGGCCGGCTTCCGCCTCCCAGTCCCTTGGGGCACGCCACCACAGCTCCGGTCCCCACCACCGCGGGCCGTGTCGGACAACCCGCGGCGATGGTGGCTTGATCACAAGATCCTCCGCCACGAACACGTCGCCTCTCCAAGCGCCCACCGCCGCACGAGCCCTCATTGCTGAGGTCCCGCCCACCGAGTCTGGCGACTCGCCGGCACCACACGAGGAGTGGATCCTTCCCGTGCGTCGGCTGCTGCAGCGCGCCTGTTGCGCCATGGTGCGCTCATCGATGCAGGTGGTCAAGAGGGCGAGCGGAAATCCCGAGGTTGTCCAGAGGCTTTCCTCGGTCCTCCACAGCCTGATCGGGTGAGCCACAGGGGAGAGGCATGACGTCCACAGGTTGTCCACCAGCATGGACTGGTGGAGCGACAACTCCCTGAAGCAGATGGCGCACCTGATGGCGGTAGCCTCGGCGCCGTGAGCGACCTCTCCCCCGCTGAGGGCTTCAACCTCAGCCTGGTCTTCGATGCGTTGGCAGACGCCGTTGCGGACCGAGAGTGCGTGGTCATGGGCGACCGACGGCTCACCTACCACCAGATCGCCACGAGAGCCCGACGCCTCGGGTCCTACCTCGCCGCTCAGGGGTTGGGCTGTTGGGCCGATCGGTCGACCCTGCCTGGCCATGGCTCAGGACAAGACCACGTCGCCCTGCTGTTGCACAGCAGCCCGGAGTACCTCGAGGCCATGCTCGGGAGCTTCAGGGCCCGACTGGCCCCCTTCAACGTCAACTACCGCTACGTCGGCGACGAACTGTTGTACCTCTTCCACGACGCCGCCCCCAAGGTCATCATCTACCACGCTGCGCTCGCCCCGAACCTCGAACCCCTGCTCGATCACCTCACCGGGGTAGAGCTCCTCCTCCAGGTTGCCGACCAGTCGGGCAATGCCCTGCTCGACGGTGCCGTCGACTACGACCTGGCCCTGGCCCAGGGGGACCCAGCTGGACCTCGAACCCTGCCTTCTCCTGATGACCTGTACATCTTGTACACCGGTGGCACCACCGGGCTCCCCAAAGGGGTGCTGTGGCGTCAGCACGACATCTACCTCGCCGCCATGGGAGGGCGCCGCATCGGCACCTGGGAAGCGGTGCAGATCTACGAGGAGATCTCCACCCGTGCTCGGCGCGGCTACGGCCTCAAGGCGTTGCTCTTGGCCCCCCTCATGCATGGGGCGGCGCAGTGGTGCAGCTTCATCATGTTCTCCGACGGCGCCACGGTCGTGCTCCCCGCCAACGATGGACACCTCGATGCACCTGGCATCTTGGCCACGGTGGAGGCCGAGCAGATCAACTCCATCAACCTGGTGGGCGACGCCATGCTCAGACCGCTCCTCGATGAGCTCGAGCAACGCAGCTACGACCTGTCCACCGTGCTGTCGATCGGCAACGGAGGTGCGCCGCTCACCGCTGGCCTGCGGGCCCGACTGGCCGCCCTGCTGCCCAACGTGGTGGTCACCGACTCCGTCGGGGCCTCAGAGACCGGAGCCCAAATGCACGCCAGCACCGCCCGTGGTGGAGGCGCTGGCCGGTTCTGGCCAGGTCCGGGGACCGTGGTGGTCGACGAGGCCATGACCGAGGTCCTCCCCCCAGGGCACCGAGGACAAGGATGGCTCGCCCAGACGGGTTGGATCCCCCTCGGCTACCTCGGCGACCCCGCCTTGAGCGAGCGGACCTTCCCCACCCTCGGTGGCCAACGGCACGCCGTGCCGGGCGACCGAGCAGTGCACCTCATCACTGGTGAAGTCGAGCTGCTGGGCCGGGACTCGGCCACCATCAACTCTGGCGGCGAGAAGATCTTCGCCGAGGAGGTCGAAGCGGCGCTCTCCACCCATCGGGCTGTTGCCGACGTGGTCGTCGCCGGTCGTCCATCGTTGCGGTGGGGACACGAGGTGGTGGCGCTCGTGACCTTCCGGCCTGGCCCTCGCCCGAGCGACATCGAGCTGCTCGATGCCGCAGCTGAGCACATCGCGCGCTACAAGCTCCCCAAGGCCATCATCGAGGTGGCTAGCATCGAGCGATCCCCGGCCGGCAAGGCCGACTACCGCTGGGCCGCGGCAACCGCTGCGTCGTCCAGCTAGCCCAACGGGCACCACAGCAGCACCCGAGGTCCAAGGGCGGTGATGCCGTTGGAAGCCTCTGCTCGGCGCACCGCCTGCAAGCCTGGACCGACCGCAGCCTCAGCGAGCACGAGGAAGCCTCGACGGAGGTAGAAGGGTCCGTTGAAGGGAACCTCAGCAAAGGTGCTCAAGGTCATGGCCCCGAACCCTGCGCCCCGAGCGAGCAGCTTCGCCCCTTCGAGGAGCGAGGTGCCGATGCCCTGGTTCCCGTGGTCGAGGTGGACGTAGAGCCCCTCGAGGTGCGCCTGGCCGTCGAGCTCGACCACCTGGCAGAAGCCCACCGCCGGGCGTCCCACCACGAGCACGCCAAGGGCGTGGGCCAATCCCTCCACCGTGGTTCCAGGCGTGAGGTCGCCGAACCCGAGCGCCGTGAAGCGGCGGTCCGCTGAAGCCTCCACCTCAATCAGGTGCTCGAACTCCCCGGGCACGCTCTGGCGGAGCTCAGGGATCCTCACGGGGACAGCTGCACGTCCCAGAAGCCGCCGCTTCGAATCTCGAGGTAGTAGCTCCCGGCGCTGACCGATCGCAGCGAGATGTGCTCAGCGGGGAAGATCTTGGCGCTGACGGTGGCGATGTTCTGTGCTGGCCCTCCAGCCGCAGGGATCAGGGTCATCGACAGGTTGGCGTTGAAGAACGGGATGAAGATCAGCTTCATCGAGGTGGTTGGCTGGAGGGAGAACGGCCCAATGGCCGCATCTTGGGATCCCTGGTAGTTCTTGGGCAGGACCAAGGCCGCCTCATTGGTGGGCTGGTAGATCTTGAGCCGCCATCCGAGGTCAGCCACCACGTTGAGGTCGTAGACCCCAGGGGTGACCGGCACCGCCACCACGCCGTTGTAGGGGACCGTCGTGTTGACCAAGAACGCAACGGGTGCACCGGCCGTGGTGGCCAGCTCGACGGCGAAGTTGGAGTGGCAGTGGCAGTGCATCTGGAAGACCGCAACGTGGCTGTCGAGGTGCACGTTGTGGATCACCACCGCGTCCGCACCCCCCTTGCCAGCGAAGTACTGCGGGGCGGGCTGACCTGCACCCGAGCCCGGGATGGAGAACTTGTTGGCTGGGATGGCAGGGATGACCACGGCGACGTGCTTGTGGCTCTGGGGCAGCGTCGTCAGGTAGAAGCCGATGACCGCGCCGGCGATCGCGAGCACCACCACCGCCCAGGGCCACCGCCGCCGCTGCTCCCAGGCAGCCCAGTCAGGGTCGTAGAAGCGCGGGTTGTTCGGATCCCGCACCACACTTCGCTTGTCGGTCGCGCTCGGGGCCATCAGGATTCGAAGCGTAGCCGTGGTCGACCGGGGTCTCTCGACGCGGCCGATCCTCGAAGGGGCGAAAGGCTGGAGACCGTTCCCGGGCCATGTGCTCCGGGAACGGCCACCGTGCTGGTGGAGGTGAAGGGAGTCGAACCCTCGACCTCTACATTGCGAACGTAGCGCTCTGCCAACTGAGCTACACCCCCAGCGGAGCAACAGGTTAGCCGCACGTCATCGCCTGCGAACACCGAGGGCGCCCGCCTGACGCTCAGCGAGCGGCCACCCAGCGCTGCTCGGACTCCTCGAAGACCTCGTCGGCAACGTCAGTCGCTCGCAGTGCCCTCGTGGACTGGAGCAGGTCGTGGCGTCGTACCGCCTCAACGACCGCCCACAGGTACGCGCCCAGCGCAGCGACCACGAGGCCAAGCATCGCCCAGACGAGCAGTGCGCCGGTCACCACACCTGCTGCGAGGAGCACCACGAGGAGGGCGACCAAGATCCCAAGGACCCGACGGCGCCGATCGGCCAGCTGCCGCTTGCGCTGCCGATCGCGGTCACGTTGCGGCGCGGGCCGGGGAGCCATCGCCACCGGCACACGCTCAAAGCACTCGCCTGAGGCTTGGTCGACGAAGGTGTCAGCTCCCGAGCTGGCGCTCGTGGGCCGCAGCAGCACGAGCTGGGGGCGGCGAGGCGGCAGCGCTGCCACGTGGTCCGCATCTGTTGCGGAGCGGTCGAGCAGGTGCAAGGACTGTTGGAAGGTATCGATTCCCTCAACGGTTCGTCGCTCACGCACTCGACGAAGAATCCCCGGGGCCAGCACCGCTGCCCAGAGCAGCACCAAGACCGGCACGACGAGCGTTGTTGGCATCTCGTCCTCCTCGCACAGCACCTCAGACGTTGCGATGACGCTACCGAGTTCCCCCTCACCAGGGGTGGATCCTCACCCTTGGGCTCGGCAGCTGAAGCGCCCCCCAACCCGAGTGCAGTGCACCGCAACCCCAAAGCAGTCCGAGATGGCGTCACTGGTGAGGACCTCCTCCACCGGACCCTGGTCCACGAGGGCGCCGCCGCGCAGCAATGCTGCATGGGTCGCGGAGGCGGCGATCTCCTCCACGTGGTGGGTGACGGTCACGGTGCCCAGCGCTGGAGCTGTGGCCACGAGGTCGTCGAAACGCTGCAGGAATCGCTCTCGAGCACCGAGGTCGAGGCCTGCGGTGGGCTCGTCGAGGAGCAAGAGCCTTGGCTCCGCGACGAGCGCTCGGGCCACGAGCACCTGCTGGCGCTCACCGTCGGAGAGCCCGGCGAGGGCGCGTCCCGCAAGCGCAGCCATCCCCACAGCATCGAGCGCTGCCCGGGCCGCGTCGTAGCACTGCTCATCGTAGGTTCGCCACCACGGCTCGAGCGCGCCATCAATGCCGCACACCACCACCTCGAGGGCGGTGAGCTCGGAGCGGAGCTGCCGGCTGAGCCCGCTCGAGACGAGGCCGAGCTTGCTCCGGAGCTGGCGCAGGTCAACCCGGCCGAGCTCGGCATCGAGCAGGCGCACCGTTCCAGTGGTTGGCACGAGACGACCGGCGAGCACCTGGAGCAAGGTGGTCTTGCCCGAGCCATTGGGCCCGAGCAGCACCCATCGGTCCCCCGAGCCAACCTCGAGGGCATCGACGGACAGGATCGTCCTCCCTTGGCGAACGACCGAGAGGTCGGTGACCTGGGCGAGCGCGCTCACTCGTGCAGGCCGCACTCCACCTTGCCCGTACCTGCCCAGCGACCCGACCTCGGGTCCTCACCCGGAGCAACGGGTCGGGTCGTGGGCGCACAACCGATGGACAGGTAGCCCTGGGACAACAGGGGGTGGGTGGGGAGATCGTGGCTGGACTCGTAGTAGGCGATGTCCTCATCGGTCCAGGTCACGAGCGGGTTGATCTTGACCACCTCGAAGCTGTGATCCCACGCGACGATGGGGGCCATGGCGCGGGTCGGCGCATCGACCCGCTTGAGGGCGGTGAACCACGCCTGCTTGGTCTCCACCACTGCCTTGAGGGGGGCCACCTTGCGGCGCTGGCAGCACTCGTCGGTGCCGCACGGCCAGGCTTCGGCATCTGGACCAGGGGTGGTGACCGTCAGGTGCAGGTCGTACCTTGCGCGGACCTCTTCGACGAAGCTGAGGGTCTCAGGGAAGTGGAAGCCGGTATCGAGGAAGACCACCTCGACCGCGGGATCGATCTTGGTGGCCAGATCCACCAAGACGATGTCTTGGAATGAGCACGCCAGCACGAGGTCGTGGCCGAAGGTCTCAAAGGCCCAGGACAAGATGGTCGACGGTGGTGCCGACTCGAAGCCCTGGCTCAGGGCAGCCAACTCCTCGTCGGTGAAGCGGCTCTTCGATGATGGTGCTGACATAGGTCGTCCTCCGTGGTGCGCCCGAACCGTCGAAGGAGCCCGAGCAAAGCAGTGCTCAACCTAGTCGGGCGAGGTACCTCGACCACCGGAGCTGCTCAGCCCGGCTGCCACACCATGCAGATCCCAGCGAAGAGCACGACGGCGCCCGCTGCGGCCGCCCAACGGTGGAGGCGCAACCCCAACGAGCGCAACGATGGCGTGCCTCCCTCGTTGAGCGCGGTGGCGATGGCTGCTTCCGTCGGGAGCAGGACCACCTCGGTGACAGCAATCGCTGCCAGCCAGCAGCAGATGCCAATGCCGATCCACGGCGCCCGAATGGTGGCGGCCCCCCGGCTCACAACGAGCAGCCAGGCGCCGGTGATCGGCACGGCGTACAGCAGCCTCGGGGCCAATGAGCTCGACGTGGCGAAGTACCGCCGCTGGTGCGCGCTGAGCTCTCGTGTCCCAGTCATCGCCAGCCGGTAGCCCTCCACCGAACTCGTGACCACGATGACGAGCGAGAGTGCGGCCAGGCCGGCGTGGGCCAAGACGAGCACGGTGTAGCCCACAGTGGTGGGGAACTCGGCAGCAGCCACACCACCATTGTTGCCGCTCGGAGCTGGGGCGGAGACTGCGTGGGGTGCCATCGCGGTACGGTGGACGTGGCCAAGGCGGCCGCGCGGTGAGAGAAGGGCATGCTCGTGACCGAGCTTCGGTTCGACCCGTTGTCAGGCAGGTGGGTGGCGATCAGCCCCGCGCGCGCCGACCGGCCGGACGCGTTCTTGGTCCGCACCCCCTGGGTCGACAGCGAGCCCAGAGCCTGCCCGTTCTGCCCCGGTGCGACGGGAGAGGGGCCACCGCTGGCCCAGCTCGAGGGACCTGACGGCGCGTGGACCAGCCGGATCCTGTCCAACCGCTACCCCGCCTTCGATGGCGACGACCCCTTCGTCATGGTCAACCGGGGTCCAGTGTTCACCGAGGCCACCGCCGGCGGCACCCACGAGGTCTTGGTCTTCAGCCCCGACCACGCCGCCAGCTTCGCCGACCTCGATGACCGCCAGGTGCGCGACATCATGCAGTTGCTCCGACGCCGGCTGACCGAGCACGCCACCATGCACAACCTGCGGTACACCCAGGTCATCATCAACTTCGGGCGCGAGGCGGGAGCCTCCATCGAGCACCCCCACGGCCAGTTGCTCGGCATCAGCTTCGTCCCTCGAGACCTCGCCGAAGAGCAAGCTCGGTTCAGCCGCTTCGTCGCTGGCTGCCTGCTGTGCACTGCCATTGAGGCCGAGGAGACCTCGGGACGCCGAACCGTGATCGTCAACGACGACGCCCTCGTGGTCGCTCCCTACTGGAGTTCGGTCCCCTACGAGATGCTGGTGCTGCCCCGCCACCACAGCCCGCACGTCCACACCGAGACCGATGACGGGCTGGCCGGCGTGGGACGTGCCATCCGTGATGCGCTCGCCAGGCTGCGCAGCACCATTGGCGACGTTGCCTACAACGTCGTCCTGCACGCTGCCCCCTACCAGCACGGCGAACCCTTCCACTGGCACGTGCACCTGTGGCCCAAGGCCACCACCCGAGCTGGCTTCGAGATGGGAACTGGCGTCTCGCTCAACGTGGTCGCACCCGAGCGAGCGGCGGAGCAACTCCGGGCTGCTGGCGAGGCTCAGGGCTAGCCCAGCAGTTCTCGGGCGGCGCGGTAGGGGTCGAGTTCGCCCGCCACCACCCGGTCGAGCATGGCACGGTAGCGAGCCGAACCGGCGAGTTCGATGACGCTGGTCTCCACCGTGGCCACCACTGCTTGGCGCAGGACCCGCTCGAGCTGAGTCGCTCGGGCTGCCTCGAGGAGGCGGTGGTCGAGGAGGTGGCGACGATGGTCGCTGATGGCGGCCCACAGCTCGTCGACACCAGCACCGGTGGCAGCCGTGGTCTCAACGATCGGTGGCCGCCACTGCTTTGGCGCCGACAGCTCGAGCATCTGCTCGAGGTCCCGCCGGGCCTCGGCCACCCCTGGTCGATCAGCCTTGTTGATGACGAACAGATCAGCGATCTCGAGCAGGCCGGCCTTGTTGGCCTGCATAGCGTCGCCCCACCCCGGGTTCACCACCACGACGGTGGTGTCGGTGGCCCCTGCCACCTCAACCTCCATCTGGCCCACCCCAACGGTCTCGACCAGCACCAAGGGGAGCCCCGCCGCGCCGATTACCCGTAGTGCGTCGGGCACCGCGAGGGCAAGCCCACCGAGGTGGCCTCTCGTGGCCATGGAGCGAATGAAGACGCTGGGATCGGTGGCATGGGCCTGCATCCGGACCCGGTCGCCCAAGATCGCACCACCGGTGAAGGGCGAGGAGGGGTCAATGGCCAGCACCGCCACCTCGTCCACGGGCTCGGCTGGGCCAGACCCCGACCAGCCACCTCGAGCAGCCGAGATCAGCTGATCGGTGAGGGTGGACTTCCCCGCTCCGGGGGCACCGGTCAGCCCCACGGTGTAGGGGGCCTCGGCGGTGTAGACGAGTGCCGCCACGTCGGCTGCGACAGGACCTCCCCGTTCGACCATCGACAGCAGTCGGGCCAAGGCCACCCTGCTTCCACCGCGGGCCTCTTCCAACAGGACCCCGGGATCCCTCGAGAGCGTCACTGCCGCCAAATCCTGGCACCGAGGGCGGCCAAGGTACCCGGGAGATCGGCGTAGCCGCGGTCGATGTGCTCGGCATCACCGACGACCGTCGGTCCATCAGCGACGAGGCCGGCCAGCACGAGGGCGGCTCCAGCCCTGATGTCAGCCGCCTTGACGGGCGCGCCCGAGAACCGCTCGATACCCCGCACCACCACGTGGTGACCTTCGGTCCTGATGTCGGCCCCCATCCGTCGCAGCTCGTCGACATAGCGGAACCTTCCCGAGAACAGGTTCTCGGTCACAATTGAGACCCCGTCGGCCACGCAGAGTGCGGTGACGAGGAAGGGCTTGTAGTCGGTGGCGAAGCCCGGGTAGGGCAAGGTGGCGACGTCAACTGCCCGCAAGGCGCCTGAGGCGGTCGCCCGTAGTCCCTGCGGCCCATGGTCGAGCTCGACGCCGATGGCAGCGAGCTTGCGCAAGAACATGTCCATGTGCTCGACCCTGGCGTCGGGGAGCACCAACTCACCCCCCGTCATCGCCACCGCGGTGAGGTAGGTGGCGGCCACCACCCGGTCGGTGATGACGGCGTGACTGGTGGCCGAGAGCTCCTCGACGCCGTCGATCTCGATGCGGCTCGTGCCAGCTCCGCAGACGTTGGCGCCCATGGCGTTGAGCAGCGCGGCCAGGTCTTGGACCTCAGGCTCTCGGGCGGCGTTGTCGATGACGGTGGTGCCCTTGGCCAGCACCGCCGCCATCACCAGGTTGTCGGTCGTGGTGTGGCTCGGGAAGTCGAGGACGATGTGGGCGCCCACCAGTCGACCACTCGAGTCACCGACCTCCCCCTCGACGAAGCCATGGCTGGTGGAGAAGGTGGCCCCCATGGCTTCGAGGCCGAGCAAGTGGAAGTCGATTGGGCGCGAGCCGAAGTCGTCACCACCAGGCATCGACACCTTGGCGCGGCCGCACCGAGCCAGGAGGGGTCCGAGGACCACGATCGACGCCCGCATCTTCTCAACCAACTCGTAGGGAGCCTCGGCGATGAGCTGGTCGGCTGCTGGGGTGTCGATGACCACCACGTCCCCCGGTTCCCTCGTGACCGTGGCGCCGAGGGCTTCGAGCATCTCGGCCATGATGTCGACGTCGGTGATCTGAGGCACGTTGCGCAGGGTGTGCCGGCCCTCGGCCAACAGGCACGCCGCCATCAACTTGAGCACGGAGTTCTTGGCGCCACCTACCTCTACGGTCCCGACCAGGGGTCCGCTGGGCTCGACGACGACGCTCGACATCCCTCCAGTATCGCCGCTGCCCCCGGGGTTGGCGTGCCCCATCGTCACGCAATCGAAACAGCGACGTCGCACGGGGTCAACTAGGGTCGGGGCGTGCCAACTTCGCCCCAGGCCCCCGACCGCAACCTGGCCCTCGAACTCGTTCGAGTCACCGAGGCCGCCGCCATCGCCGCCAACCGCTGGATGGGCCGCGGCGACAAGAACGCAGCGGACGGTGCCGCCGTCAACGCCATGCGAGTGGTGCTGAACTCCATCGCCATGGACGGCGTGGTCGTGATCGGCGAGGGCGAGAAGGACGAAGCGCCCATGCTGTTCAACGGCGAGCACTTGGGGGATGGATCCTCGCCTCAGGTCGACATCGCGGTCGACCCCATCGACGGCACCACCTTGACCGCCCTCGGGCGAGCTGGCGCGCTGGCCGTGATCGCCGTGGCTCCACGAGGCACCATGTTCAACCCTGGTCCGTGCGTCTACATGGACAAGATTGCCGTCGGTCCCCGTGGGCGAGGGTCCGTCGACATCAACGCCTCCCCCACGGAGAACATCGGACGCCTGGCGGAGCAGCTCCACCAGGACATCCCCGACCTCACCGCTGTCATCTTGGACCGGGACCGCCACGGTGACCTGATTGAAGAGGTTCGCTCTACTGGCGCCCGCATTCGCCTCATCACCGATGGAGACGTGGCCGGGGCCATCTCCACCGCCTGGCCCAACTCAGGCGCGGACATCCTCTTCGGCGTGGGTGGCACCCCTGAGGGCGTCATCGCCGCAGCGGCGCTGAAGGCGCTCGACGGCGAGTTGCAGGGCAAGCTCTACCCCCGGAACGCGACCGAGCGTCAGGCAGCCATCGATGCTGGCTACGACCTCGACGTGGTGCTGACCGAAGATGACCTGATCAAGGGCGACAACTGCTTCTTCAGCGCCACAGGCATCACCGATGGTGAGCTCCTCCAGGGCGTCCGATTCCACGACAGCGGATGCTCCACCCAGTCGCTCGTGATGCGCTCGCGGTCAGGGACGGCCCGCAAGATCGACGCGATGCACCCGCTCAAGAAGTTGGCGGAGTTCTCCTCCATCACCTTCTGAGCGCCACCCGCCCAACCACAAGCCGTCAAGGGCAGCGTGCCACCGCACGGCGCGGGAGAGGCCTGACGCGATCTGTGGCGCTGGCGCGTTTGGTTGCCCCGAGAGGCCGGGACTCAGCGGCCTCGGCCGGCCTGAAGTCGCAAGTTGGCCCGAACAATGGCGTCGGAGAGGTCTTGGCGACGAGCGTCGAGGTCGAGACCGTCGTCGGTGGTGCCACCAGCGGTGCCGAGCTGGGACAGCTCAGCCTCGGCCCGAGCCTTGGCCGTCTCGGCCCGCACCGGATCGAGCTCAGAGAGCGGCTCAGCCACCCCGGCGAGCAAGGTGACCTTGGAGCCGAAGCCTTCGGTGGTCGAGTCAGCGCCCGGTCCGCTCTTGACCTGCAAGAAGCCGCCGTGGACGAGGACCTCCAACTTCTGACCCTCGCCCTCGATGGTGACGATGCCAGGCAAGACGTCGCAGACGAGGTCAGCGTGGCCAGCTTGGACCGTGAGCAGTCCGTCGCTCGACCGGCAACTGAGCGAAGTCGCCCGACCGTCGAACAGCGACCGCTCGGGGCAGAGCAGCTGCGCCTCGAAGGAGGCAGCCATCAGCCTTCCTTCTCGAGCTTGTCGGCCTTTGCCAGCACATCGTTGACCCCACCCACGTTCAAGAACGCCTGCTCGGGGATGTGGTCGAGGTCGCCGCGCAGGAGCGCCTCGAAGGACTCCACCGTCTCATCAATGGGGGTGTAGACACCCTCGAGGCCGGTGAACACCTGGGCGACGTAGAACGGCTGGGAGAAGAATCGCTGGATCTTCCGGGCACGAGCCACGGTGACCCGGTCCTCCTCGGAGAG